>DATLQX010000206.1:0-5698 GCA_035534995.1 Chloroflexota bacterium
TACACTTGCCCAGGAGCACGGGGCGACGGGGAGTGGCGGAATGGCAGGCCCGGCGGTTTCGGTGGCGCTTCGGCAGCCGCTGAGCGATAGACAGATGGACGAACTCGGCGATTGGCTGCATAGCATCGGCGACGTGGAGCACGTGGAGCGGAACCCCGATGGGGGCTTCCTCGGGATCGCCAATTGGGATCTACGGGTCACCGACCTCGTCGCTATCGGGATGGACCAGCCCGCCGCCTATGGCCGCGGCGATACCTGCCCGGTGCTGGTGGGAGTAGCTCCCACGCGCGACCCCTCGGGCGTGCTCTACGAGTTCGAGGAGGACGATGTGACGCAGTGGGTAGCACAGGTCGGCTACTTCCCGGAGCAGGAGATCGGGCTGGCCGCGATGTGCAACCGTCCCATCGACCATCGCATCCTGGGGCACATGACCTTGCGCTTGGCCGTGCAATATGAGGGCATCATCAACCTGCATGGGGCTTTCTACCCGCCGATGGATGTAGCCTGGCTTCGCCTGTCGGACCAGCCGACGCCGTGCTGGAAAGGTGGCACGGCTCCGGGTTTTCTCTGGGTCGATCCCGGCATACGGCCGTTTGTCTACCGGGGGCCGGGCCGTATCTTCGAGTTCCATTACATCGCCGGCGAAGGCCGGCCGTGGTACTCCAACGCGGCCGACATTGAAGCCTTCCGCGCGGCCCTGGAGGATCCCCAGTTTCGCCTGATCAAGTAGCACCCCTACCCGTGGCACCATACCAGGAGGGCGGCACCCGGTTGCCCCGGCGGTGGCGGCTCATCCGTCATTCACCGTGACGGCTCAGGCTCGTTTGATCACGATATCGAGAAGGAGATCGGCCGCCCGGTCACCACAATCGGCCGAGTTACCGAAGTGACGGTAGACTTCATGAAGCTTGATGATGTATTTGATGTCATCGGATTCAAGGAGGTCCACCACCGCATCATGGTAGAGGTCGCCCATCCGATTCTCCAATCGCTTGGCCCGTACCGCGTGCTCGCTCGCGATCGATGGGTGCCTGATCATCTGCGTCACCGCGGCTTCCAGTTCCACCGATAGCTCCTGGAGCAGCGCCACCATGCGGCGCAGGTAGGCATTGGGGGCCAATGTGTAGGCAGCCATCTCTTTGATCGTACGATACCCATGGTCCAGGAGGTCGTCCATGGCCCGCGAAAGCGCATACAGATCCTCGCGGTCGATCGGGGTGACAAAGGTGCCGTTCAGCTCTTCGATCAGCACGCGCCGGGTCGCGTCTCCCTCGCGCTCGACGGCGCGGAGCGTGTCGATCAGCAGCAGATCGCCGCTCTCCATGAACTCCGCCAGCACCGCCAGCCCTTCATGGACCAGCTTGGCCTGCTGGATCAGATACTCCATAAACTTCTTGTCGGGCGGCAGAAAGATGTGACGAAGTGGTCGTCGACGTAAAGCAACGAACATCCAATTCTTCCCTTCGTTTGCGTGGGGAAAGGCACAATCAGGTAGTATAGTAACTCTTGTTACAGTTTGCAAACGTTACAGCGCCCGATCCTCATTCATCCCGCGGGTATTGACAGCGCAAGGCAACAGGAATACGATAAGCGGCATCCAGCGAGTTGGAGGGTACACCTGCTACATTGTCACAACCATTAATGAAATGATTCGTTCGCTGGAAATGGGAGGTGGTCATGGGTGCCAAATCTATCCGCTATCTGGGAATCGTCGCGGTATCGTCGGCTCTGTTCGCGAGCGCGGTCGGACCGGCGCGAGCGGAAACCGTCCGTGTGCCTTCGTCAAGCGGCGGCACTCTCACTTTGTACTCGGCGCAAGGCTACGATAGCACCATGGCCAAGGCGTTCCAAAAGTCGACCGGGAACCAGGTCAAGTTGACGGACGATGCCACCGGCAACCTCCTGGCCAAGATCGCGGCCGAACGGAACAATCCCCAGTGGGACGTGGTATGGTTTGATGGCGACGCGGCCATGCAGGGGCTCGACGTACAGGGCCAGCTTCTCCGCTGGGCCCCGGCCAACGCCAAGAACTACAATGCGCTGGGCCGCTCACTTATCCCTTCGGACCATGGCTTCTATCCTACCGCCGTCACGGCGGCCGGCGCGCTCGTCTACAATACTAAGAAGCTTACGCCGGCGCAGGCGCCCAAGGACTGGAATGACCTACTCAAGCCGCAATTCAAGAATCAGGTAGCCGCTATCGACCCGGCCTATTCGGGCCCCGCTTTTTCCCTGATTGCGGGCATGATGCAGCGCAAGGGCGGCATCGCCCAGGGTCAGGCCTTTTTCACGGCCCTCAAGGGCAACGGCATGAAAGTCTTCCAAACGAGCGACTCGGTGATGAATGCCGTACAGACCGGCGCGCGCCTGGTGGGCTTCGCTCAGGATTCAGGCTACTACGGTGCCAAATCGACCGGCGCGCCCTTGGGTATCGTCTACCCGACCAGCGGCGTGACCCTCCTGCCCGGTGTCATCGCGATCAACGCGAAATCGAAGCACCTGGCTGCCGCCGAGGCGTTTGTCAATTACGTCCTCTCGCAGGCCGGCCAGAACGTGATGATTCACGATCCCAATGATCCTGACGCCAACGTGGTTCCGGTGATCACGGGGATCAGTGCCCTGAAGGGCCGTCAGGTCACCGGGATCAAGTGGCAACGGCTCGACTACAAGTGGGCGGCAAGCAACGAGAACGCGATCAAATTGTGGTACCACAACTCCATCGTGCAATAAGATGACCGCCACGCATCTCGACGTCGGCGGTGATAGCGTGCTTCAAGTGCCGGGTCCGGCGCTTGAAGCCGGAACGGGCGGGACCTCGGTTCCCGCCCGTTTCAGGCGGCGTGCCTTTAGCGTGGCCTTTGCCGCCGTGGCAACGCTGTCACTTCTGGTGCTCGTCCTGTATCCGCTGATCACCATCCTGATTCAGAGTGTGTTCCCCGACGTTTTTTCGGTTCCGGCCAGTCTGGCTCCGTCGCTGGGATCGTTCTCACGGGTCTTTTCCACTCCCGAAGTGTATGGCTCGATGCTGAACACGGCCTGGCTGGGGGTGGCCGTGGCCGTGCTCGGCACGCTGGTGGGCGCCGTGGTCGCCGTCCTGGTCCGCAATACCGATCTTCCCGGGCGGCGCGTCTTCGACGGGCTCGTGTGGATCACGCTCTTTACCCCCAGCTATCTGGTGGCACTCGCCTGGGAGCTGCTCTTTTCCCGCGGAGGCTTCATCGATAGCACGATTGCCCCACTGCCTGATGGGGTCGTCAACACGATCTTCTCACCGGTGGGACTGGCCGCGATCCTTACCTTACGCCTCTTCCCATTCTCCTACCTCGCGGTGAGCGCCGCCTTACGGGGATTGGGCTCGGAATACGAGGATGCCGCGCGCATGGTGGGAGCCTCGCCACTGCGCTGCTGGCTGCGCATCAATGGGCCGCTGTTGGCGCCGGCCCTCTTTGCCGGCGGGCTCATTATCTTCGCCGAGGCGATCTCCGATTATGGAACAGCGGCGACGATCGCCCAGCAGGCCGGCTTTAATCTGGTGACGTACGAACTCTATGCCGCCATGAACAACGCGCCGGTCGATTTCGCCCTCACGGCGGCCCTTGCCCTCATCCTCATCGTGGCGATCGCCGTCGCCTTGATGTTCCAGGCTCGCCTCCTACGCGCCCGGTCGTATCAGGTGATTACGGGGCGGACGCGGCCGGCGCGCCGCTTGCCGCTGCGCGCCTGGCGCCTGCCGTTGACGCTCCTGATGAGTCTCTTCTTTGTCGCGGCCTTGCTGCTTCCCCTGGCGGCAACCCTGGCAATGTCATTCATGCGAAATCTGGGTGACGGTCTGGTCGCGAGCAATTTTACCCTGGCAAACTATCAGGCGGCGCTGGACGCGGGTGGAGAAGCCCTGCCCGCGATCGAGCGAAGCGCCGCTCTCGCGGTGGGGGCGGCGACACTCGCGGCTTTACTCGGCGCGGCGGTTGCGTTCGTGGTCGAGCGCACTCGGGTGCCGGGACGGGCGTTCCTGCGGCTGCTGACCGTCGTAACCCTGGCGATCCCCGGGATCGTGCTGGCGGTTGGCTACATTTTTGCCTGGAACCAACCCTGGATGCAGAACGTGTTCGGCTTCACTCCCTATGGCACGATCGGGCTCTTGCTGGTGGCCTACGTCGCGGAGGCATTGCCATTCAGCGCCCGTCTGGCCGGAGGCGCGCTGGCCCAGGTTGGCGACCATCTGCTCGAAGCGGGACGGATGGCCGGCGCGACCACGGCCCAACTTTTCCGGCATATTGTCCTGCCGGTGGTCGCCACGGCGTTGCTCTCGACCTGGATGCTCAACTTTACCGGGACCCTCTTTGAACTGCCCGCGTCGGAGTTGCTGCAACCAGCGGGCGAGCCGCCCTTATCGGTGCAGATCATTAACCAATACAGTCACTATCGGCAGGGGCCCGGCACGGCCATGACGATTGTCGCGATCGCGATCGTTGCCGTGGCCGCCCTGCTCATTGCCGGCGCGGCGCGCGCCGTGCGCGCGCGGGGAGGAAAGACACATGCCCGTCGAGGTTTCTAGCCTGGAAAAGCGTTTCGGCACCACCGTGGCGGCGGCGAACGTGAATTTCTCCCTGGCGGATGGCCAGTTGATGGCCCTGCTTGGGCCATCGGGCAGCGGGAAGACGACAGTGTTACGCATGTTGGCCGGTCTGGAACGCCCTGACGCCGGCACCATTGCCATCCATGGCACTGTTGTCTTCGATAGACGGCGCGACACGGCGGCCGAAAACCGCGATATCGGCATGGTATTCCAGGACTATGCCCTCTGGCCCCACATGACCGTGGCCCAGAACATTTCCTTCGGCTTGCGCCTGCGGCGCCTTTCACGCCAGGCAACCGCCGCGCGCGTGTCCGAGATGCTGGCCCTGGTGCATCTCGACGGCCTGGACAATCGCTATCCCGATCAACTTTCGGGCGGCCAGCAACAGCGGGTCGCCATCGCGCGAGCCCTGGCGTCGCGACCCCGCCTGCTCCTCCTTGATGAGCCGCTCTCCAACCTGGACGCGGCGCTGCGGGAAGAGATGCGCATCGAGATGGTGCGCCTGTTGAAAGCGCAGGGTATCACGACTATTTACGTCACGCACGACCGAATCGAGGCATTGGCGATGTCCGACAAGATCGTGGTCATGCGCGACGGGCGCGTAGCCCAGGTCGGCACTCCGGAAGAACTCTATGCCCGCCCGTCCAGCGCCTTCATCGCGGGCTTTTTGGGGGCCGCCAATTTCGTGGCGGGCGACGTGCGCGTTGGCCAGGACGGTCTGCCTGCCGTCCATCATGGGGGCTGGTGCTTGCGGGGCGTGGCGCATCTTCAACTGGCGGAGCGGGGCATGGTGCTCCTACGGCCCGAGGATGGCGCCCTTTTTGATGAACCTGAATCCGGCGAGGGAGGCAATCAACTGGCGGGCAACGTGGTGCATAGCGAATATCTGGGCGGGCGCTGGCGGCATGTGGTCGAGGTGACCGCCGAGATCAGCCTGAACGTGCTCACCGCCCAGCGGGCGCCGGCCACCCGTGTATGGGTCCACTTCCCTATCGATCGCTGCTTGCTCTTACCGGAGACGGCGTAAGGCGGCGAACGTACCACGCCCAGGCGTGAGTGCTCGTGCCGCTCGTCAAGCACGAAATAGTCTTCCGCTCTCCCCAAACGTGATGGCGGAGCCCC
>DATLQX010000207.1:0-11061 GCA_035534995.1 Chloroflexota bacterium
CGCCAACCCAAGCACAGTGGGGGCGCATTGTGCGTATAGTGTCGGTGTACCTACTGCTATGCGTCACCGGGTTGGAATCGCCCCAGCGCGTTACTAGAAAAGTACTATGCCGGTGCGTCTTTTGTGGTCAAAACCTGTCCACTCCAGGCCGGCATGGGCCGGTGTTTCCTCTGGTGGCTGTCCCTTGCTGGCCCGGTCTGTCACCGTCCTCAACTCTCTCTTAATCAATGGGTTCCGAGTTCGAGTCTCGGGCGGCTCACTGGTACCGAAGCCCCTCCATGGAGGGGCTTTGTGCTATATGTCGTTGAAGATCCGCCGGCGTGAGACCTGGGTCCACGGGAGCGTGCGACATCGCCGGGGAACACGAGAGTAGCAAGACGGACATAGGCGGCATGCTTCCCTGGCTCATCGCCGTGGCGGGAGCGGTTGCCATCCTGGCGTTCTCCCCTCTCTCGCTCATTGACGACGCCTACATCAGTGTCCGCCACGCACACAACCTGACCGCCGGCCTGGGGCTGGTGTTCAACGCGGGCGAGCACGTCGAGGGCTACTCCAATCTCCTCTAGACTTTTAACCCAAGCTTCGGCACCGCCGATTTCCCTACACCCATCAAGATGCCCGGCCAGATATCATCGTGGTCCACGACCTGACGCTGATCACCGGCCTCGTAGCGGTCGCGCACGGCGGATACACCAAACGCTATGCTACGTTTCTCTTCCCCACCCTACCAGAATGCACAAATCGACCGATCTGGGTCTCGCTCAGCCGATCCGTCGAGCCGAGGCTTCTTCCCGCTCTAGCCCCATTCCATCCTCGGGTGGTTACCACGTTCCCAGCTGAATAGGATCAAGGGGCGTCCTGACTCGCCTCACTGGGCTAGATCCGCGAACAACTTACCCACTAAGCCCATGGACCGCGTCCGTCCGCGTGCCCATAATCAAGGCTGGCGCTCAAGCAAGCGGGCGCGCGAAGGCCCTTCGCGCGTCAGACGCTCCCTGTAAGGGCGTGCATTCGGTATATCACGGCAAGGAGGAACGTGGATGGAAGACCCAAACCCAACCCAGGAAGCGCTGGCCCAGGAGGTACGAGTGCTACGGGAAGAGGTGCGCAGGCTCGCCGCGGGCAGGCGGGCGCCGCGCCGGCCCTGGGGGGCCGTACTTGTGAGCGCTGCTCTCTGCGCGACCCTTCTGGGCACCAATGCATTCGCCAGCGGCACCGGTCCGGCTTCCCTGGCGCGGGTGAACGCCTGCTATAGCAAGACCGCCACAGCTACCGGAGAGCACGCTGTCTTTCTGCTCACGGGGAACCAGGCCGGGTGCGCCAAGGGCGAAATTGCCGTGAGCTGGAATCAGCAAGGAACGGTCGGCATCACCTGGAAAGGGCAGTGGGCGACCTCCGTGCAATACAACCTGAACGACATCGTCTACAATGCCGGCTCAGAGTGGATCGCCACCGCCCCCAATACTTCCTCGGCGCCCAGCAGCCTCAATACGAATTGGGGCCTGTTCTTGCCTCCTGGTCCCGCGGGGCCAACTGGGGCCACGGGGCCGCAGGGTGCCCAGGGGCCAACCGGTCTAACCTGGCGCGGCTCGTGGTCGTCCGGCCAGACATACAGCGCCAATGATGTGGTGCTGGACAACAATTCCGAGTGGATCGCCACCGGGAGCAGCACCGGCGTCGAACCATCGAACTCCAGCACCGGATGGAGCCTGTTCGTGCCTCAAGGGCCGCAAGGTCCACAGGGACCGCAGGGTATCCAGGGCCCAGCTGGTCCTGCCGGCCGGTCAGGCTGTTTCGTCTTGCGGCCCACCAGCCGCCACCAGGCCATCATATCCTGCTGCCCAGCGGATGCGAGGCTGGGACAGGACGGCGCCGGCCCCAACTCGACGTTTGGCGTGATCCCCAGTCTCCTCAACCGTCAAACGCCGAAAACGGGCACGCCGATCACCAGCGCCTGCTAAACTGGCAGCCCTCGTGCCAATGCCAGGCAACGAACCCCACCCAACCGTTTGGGGTTCGTTGCCTGGTGTATGGAGCCCCTGCCTCATGGTATGATCCCCCGTGAAATACCGGTGTTCCGGCCGGCATCGCGGAAAGGGATCCCATGGTTTCACTCGACGACGTCAATCGCGCCCGGAGGGTCATTGGTGATCGCTTGCACCGCACTCCCACCCTCTCGCAAACGACCCTTGGCCAGATGGCCGGCGTGTCTCTCTGGCTGAAGGCGGAACTCTTCCAGCGAACCGGCTCTTTCAAGGCGCGGGGGGTGTTGAACAAGCTGTCCGCTCTCGGTCCGGAAGAGCGCGCTCGGGGCGTAATCGGGATGTCGGCGGGGAATCACGCCGCCGCCCTGGCCTTCGGGGCCGCCCTGGAAGGGATTAGCGCCACCGTGGTCATGCCAACCAGCGCCCCGGCCAGTAAAGTCGCGGCCACCAGAGCATACGGCGCGGAGGTTATTCTCCACGGCGCTACCTCCGTGGAGATGGTTGATGAATATGAACGATTGGTAGCCCTTCGTGGACAGACTCCCGTACATCCCTTTGCCGATCCACTGGTCATGGCTGGGCAGGGTACGATCGCTCTGGAGATTCTTGAGGATGTGCCCAATCTTGAGGCGGTCATCGTGGGGGTCGGCGGCGGTGGCCTGATCGGCGGCATCGCCGCCGCGATCAAGGGACTGGCCCCTCACGTGCGGGTAGTCGGAGTTGAACCGGAAGGCGCTCCCGGCATGACCAGGGCGTTGGCGGCCGGGGCCGTGGTGCGCCTGAGCTCGGTGGATACGATCGCGGACGGTCTGGCGGCGCCGTTTGTCGGCGAGCTCGGTCTGGCCGTCACTCTGCGCTACGTGGACGATGTGGTGCTGGTGTCCGATGCCGAAATCCGCGAGGCAATGGCCCTGATCATGGAACGGGCGAAGCTCATCGCCGAACCGGCGGGCGCCGCCGCCTATGCCGCCCTCCTGGCCGGTCGATCCGGGGTGCGGCCCGATGCCCGCGTGGTGGTGGTGGTGAGCGGAGGGAACATCGATCGTGCGAGGCTCAAAACCCTGCTATGAGCGGCACGAGTCGGTGGGATAATCACTCGCGCCCGCGCGCCGGCCGGCCGGAACTCAGCTTCCGGCCGGCCGTTACAAGGCTATTTCTTCAGGGATACCGAGGCAGTGTGGGCGGTCTTTGAGACGACCAATGTATCCCACATGCCGGCAGCGGCGTGGCCAGGAACAGCGCAGATGATCAGATAGTTACCGGCTTTATTCGCGGTAAAGGAGAACTTCTGCGTCTTCCCCTTGACAACTCCCGAGGTGGGATTGGCGGTGCTAGCGCCCTTGAAGGCATCCCGCACCGAACCCGTGGGAGGGGTCTTGCTGAAGGCGACGATCTGTGCGCTGTGAGGCAGACTGGCGTTGTTACTGAAAGTCACGTTGACCTTGTCGCCAAGCGGTACGGTGACCGTAAGCTGCCCCTTCGAGGCACCGTTGAAGTTAAAGCCGCTCCCGTTGTTATTATAGGCCGCGATCAACGTGAGATTCACGACCTTGCCCTTGGTGGAAACCCAGGTAGGCGCCGATGCCTTGTGGCCGGAGGGATGGGATGCCGCGTTGGCGCCGACCGGCCCGAGAAGAACTCCCGCCGCCAAAACGGCGGAACCAGCCAGACGAAAAATGGATGAACGTTCCATGATCGAACTACTCCCTTGACAATGAATGAGGCTCTCGTTCCCGAGGATCCGCGAATACTGGCCGCGCGTGGGGCAGGCGGCCTCTCTCCTCGCGGGATGAAGCCAAACGAGCATGCTCCTCTCCACCTGAGCGGGACGGGGTTCTGGGGCTAAATCCCGGGGGCCCAAAGGGGTGGATGCGTGAGTCTCGCGGACTCCTCCTTTATACCGTACCTTCCAGTTCCTAACCTGTCCAATTTTACGGCGGGCGCGCCTCGCGCCTTTCGTCGAGGGTGCCTCGGAGGGGCGCGGGTAAGCGCCATTTTCCGCGCGCCATTTCGTCGGCGCCATGTCAGGGTGATGTGAGGGCGGTGTCCATGTGAGGAGGTCATCCATTCACCCATACTGGGGAGCGTGAGGAGCGAAGTCGGCGCCTCGACGGAAAACAGTAGCTGTACAGGGAGAACGAGATCATGGCTTTCACTATCGGCCGCAAACCCAACGCCAGTCAGTCCAGCGCAGCACATACATCGACCGTGGCTCGGCGGTTCATCGGCAAAAAGTCGTCCCTAGTCAACAGCCTCCTCTTGCTCACGGCGCTGGCAGCGGGTGGGATCGCAAGGATTTGACCGCCGGCGGCGCCCTGAGCGCTCCCCTGGGTCTGGCAATCGCCCCCAATGGTGATGTCCTGACCGTCAACGGGAACGATGGCAACCTGGTTGAAACTACCATCACGGGCACCCAGGCTATGACCGACACGATCAGCACCGGCGGTACCCCGCCAGGGGTTGGTGCCCTGTTTGGCCTCGCGGTAGCGCCAAACGGTGACGTGTTCTTCGGGGACGATAACGTGATCACCCTGAATCGCTGGAACGGCTCCAGTACCACCAACGCGGCCGTGGCTACCCTGACCCCGCAAAACAATTTCGGGGTGAGCGCCACCTTCCTTGAGCGACATCCGAAAAACGGCACCGTGGAGATCTTCATGCAGGTGCTCAACCTGGCGCCAAACTCGGTCCATCCCACCCACATTCACCTTGGGTCGTCCTGCGCCGCCAAGGGACCGATCGTGTTTGAGTTACCGAACCTGCGGGCCAACGCCCAGGGCATCGGCCTGATCCATGCCACCATTTACACCAAGACCATCTCCGCCGCCAACTGGTACATCAACGTCCATCAAGGACCAGGCCAGGAAGCGACGGTGGCCTGCGGCCAGGTCATGCCGACCATGTAAACGGCACGCTCTCAGGAGGTGGGGCACCCGCCTCGCCTCCCGAGAGCCGCGCTCCAATGTCACATCCATTCATGGAGGATTAAAAGGATGGCCACGATTCTGATCGCTCTGCTCATTCTGGCCCTATTTCTCCTGGGCTCGGATGGCTCACACATCGGATCTCCGATTTAGTCTATCCGCCGATCACCCGAACGGCCTATTTCAGTAGTCCCCATTCGGGTATATGGTAGCTGCGAGTTTCCCCATAGTATGGCACCAGGGCAATAGGTTCAGGATACGAAAGGTCAGGTCGATCTCATGATGCAACCAGTAGCGGCGCCCGCGATCCGGCCAGTGGAACAGGCGGGCCGCCTCCTCGGCTCGATGGTGGCGGCTGGTCAGTCGCGTTTGCGCGCTAAACGACGGGGATCCGATGCCGGCACTCGTGCCGCCGCGCTCCAGGTGTGGCTCAAGGCAGGCCGAAGTCTGGCCTCCGCCGACGATGATGTGGAAGCGTTCGTCCGAGCCTATCAGGATGCTTTCCGGTCCTACCTGCTGTCGTAGATCCACGTCGTGCGACGCAGTCGCCCCACGGCGTTCTCTTTCCTATTCGAGCTGGACAGTTCCCGTGCCTTTTCCCACATCGTGCCCACCGAGTAATCAGCCTCCCGCAAATTGCCGCGCGGTTGCGTAGCTCTCCTCGGTATCCACGTCCAGGGCGGCTCGTGGGTTGCCGGCCTCCACGGTCAAGACTGACCGGCTACGGCCCTTCAGCAGCGCCCTCGCCCCCTGGTCTCCGCTTATTTCCTCCACCATGGGCCACATGGTGCGCGCCAACAGCATGGGCGAGCCAATATAGTCGCCAAAATCCGTGGCGATCATCGATTCCCCCGTTTTCTTCCAGGCGTGGCCCAGGGCGATGACATGCGCGGCCTCGATGAAGGGTTGGTCCCCTGTCAGGACCACGGCCGCCATGATGTCAGGACGGGCGGCTTCCAGACCGAGCCGCAAGGATCGGCTCATCCCCTCGGCATGGCGCTTGTTGAGGATGATATCGAAGTCCGCGTGATTGACTACCGCCTGGATCATCTCAGCTTCGTGGCCAAGGACCAGAACCAATTGGGCGAGCCGGGCCCCACGCGCCGCGTCAAGCACCCACTCCAATAAGGGACGACCGCCAAGCGGTAAGAGTTGCTTCGGCCGGCCAAGGCGGCGCGAAGCGCCCGCCGCCAGGACTATGCCGGCGATCACGTCGCCCTGGCCGCCAACGATCCGCCCGACCGCCCGTGCCGTACCGCCACCATCTCCGCCAGAATGCTAATCGCAATCTCCTCCGGACTGATCGCCCCCAGGTCAAGTCCGATTGGTCCCCGCAGTCGGGCCAGGTCGGATTCGCCGAAGCCCGCGGCGCGGAGGCGCTCTCGCCGGGCCACCTGGGTCGTCCGGCTACCGATCACCCCGATATAGCGGGCCGGGCTCTTGAGTAATACCGGCAACAACGGATCCTCGAATTTCGAGTCGTGGCTGAGCACCGCAACATAGGTACTGCTGGAAATCTCGCGCTCCGCCAGCACTCGATGCGGCCACTCGACGATGATCTCATCGGCGTCGGGGAACCGCTCGGCGGAGGCGAAGGCCGCCCGAGCGTCAATGAGCATGACATGGTAGCCGGCGATTCTCGCCATCGACGAAAGAGGGATCGAGGTGTGGCCGGCTCCTACGATGACCAGGGTCGGAGCGGGGACGTGCGGCTCCAGGAAAACCTGGAACTCCTCCCCCGATGTCGTATAGATCCGAGTCTCGGCCCGTTCATCCCGCAGGGCCGCTCTCCCGTCCGCGGCGGCCGCGTCGTCAATCTCGCCTAAATCGAGAGCGCCGATCCGCCGACCATCGGCAAATACCAGCATCTTGGCCCCAATAGCCCGAGGGCCGGAGAGCACGGTAGCCACCCCTACTGGCCGTCCCGCCCTTACGGCCTCCGCCACCGCTTCGTACCACTCCATGGGTTACACTCTTTCCCTAAGATGGGCCGCTTTCATCTCGTTTACTGGTGCTTTTCCAGGGGCTTCGTTCGCGGCAAGGCGACCCCGATCGCGGCCGGCCCGGCGTTACCACCCGACCACAGTCGGGGGAGTAAAACCGTGCGACCCGATTTTGCCCTAAGCGACCTTTTCGATAAATACCTGCACCGAACCACCGCAGGCCAGGCCGATTTCGAAGGCCATATCCTCGGTAAAGCCGTAGCGCACCAGCTTGGGCTCGCCGGTCTCCAGTACCTGCATCGCGTGCTCGAACACGTCCGCCTCGATGCAGCCGCCGCTCACCGAGCCCGCCAATCCGCCGCTCGGGGTCATCGCCATCTTGGCCCCGGTTGGACGGGGAGTGGATCCCTGCGCCGACACCACGGTGGCCACCGCTACTTGGTTCCCTTCGGCTCGCCAACGATCAATCTGCTCGATTAAATCACGCATGATGCTTCTCCTCTGGTTTCCCTGACCGCGACTGGTAGTTGGGTCGGTTATCCTGCCACCTTTAGGATACCGCGATCCGCCGCTTCCCCTACCCCGCGGCCCGCGCCGCCTGCTGCCCCCGCTCGGGCCGTTGGTCATCCAGGTCGCGCAAGAACCGCCCAAGCTGTTCGAGGCTGGCTAGATTATGGGAAGCAAGAAAGTCATCCACGAAGGGGAGCGCGGCCCGCATTCCGCGGGTCAGCGGCTCGTAGCCAGCCAACCCCAGCAGCGGGTTCAACCAGACCAAGCGGTGCGAGAGGCGTTGCAGGTGGGCCATCTCGGCCGCCAACACTTCCGGTTCGCCTCGGTCCCAGCCATCGCTGATGATCACCACGGTGGCGCCATGCCCCAGGACTCTTCGGCCCCAAACTCGATTGAAAGTAGCCAGCGAATCTCCGATTCTGGTGCCGCCCCCCCAATCGACCACCTCCGAGGCTACCTCGGCCAGGGCGGTATCGGTATCCCGTACCCGCAACTGGCGGGTGATCCGGGTGAGCCGAGTACCGAACACAAACGTTTCCACCGCGCCGCGCCCCTGGCGCAGGGCGTGAAGGAAGCGGAGGAGGAGGCTGGTATAGCGTTCCATCGAGCCGCTGATGTCGCAGATCAGGACCAGCGGCCGCGGCTTCCGCCGCCGGGTCCGCCGGGGCAGGCGGAGAACCTCGCCTCCAGTGACCAGACTCTCGCGGAAAGCCCGTCTGGGATCGGCATGCCGCCCCTTCGCGGCCCGCTTGGTCCGGCGCAATTCGCGGGTCGCGGTACGCCAACGCAACTCAGCGATCAGGCGGCGCACCTCGGCGATCTCCACCGCCTCAAGCTGGGAGAAATCACGGTGCCGCAAAACTTCTCGGGCGCTGTACGCCGCCATCTGATCGGAAGGAGTCTCCTCCTCGCCCGCATCCGGCCCCGCCTCCCCTGTTTCGCTCTCGGGAAGGTCGACCAGCAGCGCCACGGATCGCTCCTCCCCGCCGCCCGAAGCAAGCTCGCCCCTCTTTTCCTCGGCTCGTTCCAGCAGCGATGACCGGCTGTCGCGGTCGATGTCGGTGATGGGCCGCACGTCCCGGTGGAGCCAGAAACGGGCAAACAGAGAACTGAACAGCGGCTCGTCCACGTGCCGGGTAAGAAGGACACAGCGAAGGGCCTGGTAAAACTCCAGTTGTGTCGTTATGTCAACTTCCTGCAACCCCCGGCAGGCATCCACGACCTGCCCGGTGGTCACGCGGAGCCCGTGGCCACGACAGAGGTGGGCGAATTCCCGTACCCGATCCACCAGGGTCGAGCCAACGGCCTTCCAGGCCGATTCGGGATCCAGCTCCATGAGCCCGCTCACCCGGTGGCCATGATCTCAGCCAGAATGGCCCGCGCCGTGCCGCCCCGTACTCGGTGGAGATCCTCCTCGTACTTGAGGACACACCCAAGCGTATCCTGCACCGAGGCGTCGGACAGAGCGGCTTGATCTAGGGTGACCAGGGCCCGCGCCCAATCCAGACTCTCGGCGATCCCCGGCTGCTTGTACAGATCGAGCGCCCGGAGCCGGTGAACGAAGGCGCTCACTTGCCGTGCCAGGCCCGCGGAGGCGCCGGGAACTCTGAGGGCTATGATCCGGCGCTCCTTCTCCACGGTTGGGTAGTCGATCCAGTGGTAGAGGCACCGCCGTTTCAAGGCATCGTGGACTTCACGGGTCCGGTTGGAGGTGAGGATTACCGCCGGCGGCGCGACCGCTGTCACGGTGCCGAGTTCGGGAATGGTGATCTGGAAGTCCGACAGAAGTTCGAGCAGGAACGCCTCGAATTCCGCGTCCGCCCGGTCCAGTTCGTCAATGAGCAAAACCGGCGGTACGGGGTCGTGGTGCTCGATGGCCTGCAAGAGCGGGCGGCGAATGAGAAAGTCTGGACCGAAAATATCCTTGAGCGACTCCCGATCCGCGTGCCCTTGCGCCTCCAGCAGGCGAATTTCCAGCATCTGGCGGGCAAAGTTCCATTCATAGACCGCCGTATTGATGTCGAGGCCCTCGTAGCATTGCAGACGAATCAGGCGTGCCCCCTGAAGGTCGGCCAGAACCTTGGCCACCTCCGTTTTTCCCACTCCCGCCTCGCCCTCCAGCAGAAGCGGCTTGCCCAGACGGATGCTCAGGTGCAACGCCACCGCCAGGGCGCGATCCGCCACGTAGGAACGATCAAGGAAGGCTGCCTGAAGCGCGTCTATGCCGAGCGTGGCGGCCGGGGAGTAACTCCCCGACCGCTCGCTGCTTTGGTCCCGCCGGTTCTCGTCCGCCATACGGTTCAGCTTCCCGCCGCCGCGCGGGCAGCGGCGCGAGTCACGGCCCGTCGAGTGAACACGGTGGCGAGATGCGCGCGGTACTCCTCGCTGGCGTGCAGATCCGACATCAGGCTGAGGCCCTCCGCCGCATGCTCGGCAGCGGCGGCGACCGTCACGTCGTCCAGACGGCGCCCCGCTAGGGCGCTCTCCACCCCCAGGGCCCGGGTTGCCTTGCTCCCGGCCCCGGTTATCGCCACCCGCGCCCCGCTGCAGGCGCCATGCTCGTCCAGGGTCACCACGGCGGCTACCCCGACGATGGCATAGCCGGAGGCGGCGTTGGCGAACTTCTCGTACGCGGACCCAGTTCGCGCCGGTTGGCCGGGTACCGACACGCTCACCAGCACCTCATCAGGCTCAAGGGCGGTAGTCATCATGTCGAGGAAGAGATCGTCGGCGGCGATGGTCCGCTCTCCGTTCGGCCCCAGCACCGTTACCGTCCCCCCCAGGGCGAGGAAGGCAGCGGTTTGGTCCGCCGCCGGATCACCATGCGCCAGGGTACCGCCGATCGTCCCCCGATTCCGCACTTGCGGGTCGCCCACATGCGACGCCGTCTCGGCCAACAACGGGCTGACCTTCTTGACCAAATCGGAATCCTGGATCACCTGCTGGGTGGTCATGGCGCCCAGTCGCAACGAGCCATTCTCCTCGGTGATCCCCTTGAGCTCAGCGATCCGGCCAATATCCACCAGCAGTGACGGCTGGGAGAGCCGGAGCTTGAGCATTGGCAGCAGGCTGTGGCCGCCGGCCAGTACTTTCGCGTCTTCGTTTTGTTGTAGAAGGGAAACCGCCTCGGCCACCGTGGCGGGGGCCTGGTAATCGAACTCCGCCGGGTACATAGCTACTCCTTACTTCGCTGCCTGCATGGCCGACCACACACATTGTGGGGTGAGCGGCATTTGCAAATCGTGAATCCCGAGATGCGAAAGGGCGTCCGCCACCGCGTTCACTACCGCCGGGGTAGAGGCGATGGTCCCTGCCTCCCCCGCGCCCTTCGCCCCGAAGGGACTATGCGGGGAGGGCGTCACCGTGCGGGCCGTCTCATAGCCTGGCAGATCCGCTGCCTTGGGTACCGCGTAGTCCATCATCGAGCCAGTCTTCAGTTGTCCATCGTCATCATACACGGCACCCTCAAAGAGAGCCTGGCCAATCCCCTGGGCGATCCCGCCATGGAACTGGCCATCCACGATCATCGGGTTGATCACCGGGCCCACGTCATCCACTGCCACGTAGCGGAGAATCGTCACCTTCCCGGTGTCTGGATCAACCTCGACCACGCAGGCGTGGGTACCGAAAGGAAACGTGCAGTCCGGTGGGTCATAGTAACTGATCGCCTCCAGCCCCGCCTCCATCCCCGACGGGAGT
>DATLQX010000208.1:0-10144 GCA_035534995.1 Chloroflexota bacterium
TACACTTGCCCAGGAGCACGGGGCGACGGGGAGTGGCGGAATGGCAGGCCCGGCGGTTTCGGTGGCGCTTCGGCAGCCGCTGAGCGATAGACAGATGGACGAACTCGGCGATTGGCTGCATAGCATCGGCGACGTGGAGCAGGTGGAGCGGAACCCCGATGGGGGCTTCCTCGGGATCGCCAATTGGGATCTACGCGTCACGGATCTTGTCGCTATCGGGATGGAACAGCCCTCCGCGTATGGCCTCAGCGATACCTGCCCGGTGCTGGTGGGAGTAGATCCCATGCGCGACCCCTCGGGCGTGCTCTACGAGTTCGAGGAGGACGATGTGACGCAGTGGGTAGCACAGGTCGGCTACTTCCCGGAGCAGGAGATCGGGCTGGCCGCGATGTGCAACCGGCGTCGGCGGCGGGAACCAGGGACGGCAAAGGGCGCGTCAGTGCCGTGTCGAAAGGAAGACGATGTGTAACACTACACCTCTAGCGCATATCATGGTTGGATTTATAGGCTCTGGTAAAACAACATTCGCTAGAAGACTGGAAAGAGAAACTGGAGCCATTCGGTTCACGAAAGATGAATGGATGGTGAGCATATTTGGTAATACTCCGCCTGAAGACAAGTTTGAAGAATACGATCGTAAAATGGCATCGCTTGCCACAGCCACGGCTCTCAAATGCCTACAAGCGGGAATAAGTGTCATTATCGATGAAGGATTTTGGGTAAAAGAGCATCGAGACGCGATACGCGAAAAGGTAAAAGACGCGGGTGCTATGCCAAAGCTCTATTACCTTGAAGTACCTTTTGAGATCATGAAGGCGAGGACGCTCGAGCGAAGCGAAAATCCTCCTGTTGACTCCTACACTATCGACGAAGACTCATTTAACCACTACTGGAAATTTTTTCGGCCTCCTGGTATAGATGAAGAATTCACATTGGTAGATCAAGCAACCATAACGAGTCTCGCCCAATAAGCCATGCCCATTGATCGAGGATTCATCGCGCCGCCGGGTACCAGGGGTTGGTATACTACCGCGGGAACCCAGCGGAAAGGCGACATGGAGCATGATCAACCGGCCGGAAACAGAGGCGCGTACTATTCTGCTGGTGGAGGATGACCCGACGCTCCTGGAAGCGATCCGCTATAACCTCGGCAAGGAAGGCTACCAGGTGGTCGCCGCCGTCGATGGGATACAGGCGCTGGAGCAGGCCCGACAAGCCAACCCCGATCTGGTGATCCTTGACATCATGCTGCCTCGCCTTGATGGCCTGGAGGTGTGCCGCGCGCTGCGCCGGGATTCCTCGGTCCCCATTATCATGCTGACCGCCAAGAGTGGGGAGACCGACACCGTACTGGGTCTGGAGATGGGGGCCGACGATTACCTGGCCAAGCCGTTCCGTCTCCGCGAGTTGCTGGCCCGCGTGAAAGCGCAGCTTCGCCGCGCCGAAATGCCGCACGCCGGCTCACAGCCTGCCCTCGACCGGGTGCAATTTGGGCGGATCAGTGTGGAGCGCGAGAGCCGCCGGGTTTTCCGGGACGACAAGGAGATCGGCCTTACCCTCAAGGAATATGACCTGCTCGAGTATCTGCGCGCCAACGCGGGAAAGGTAATCTCCCGCGAGGTTTTGCTGGACAAGGTCTGGGGCTATGGGTTCGCCGGGGATAGCCGGACGGTGGACGTGCATGTCCGATGGCTCCGAGAGAAGATTGAGGATGATCCAGCTAACCCCCAGCACATCAGGACCGTCCGCGGAGTCGGCTATCGCCTGGAGCCATAACCCACGACACGGCCAAGTCGAGCGTACCGCCGATTGAGGTTCCCGCTCGCTCGGAAGATAGCGACCGTTGACGAACACCTATGCCGCTCGTCAGATTCCCGTCACCATGGAACCCCGTTCCCGGGTCACCGGTTGGTCAAGGTCCAGAACGACATGGCCATCACCATTGATCACCTGCGTTTGCCCAATCCACCATAACCGCGGAACCCGGCCATACTCAATATGGTTGTGGCCATGAAGCCAGAACCGGGGTTTCCAATGACTGATCGCCTGGGTGTAGGCCGCCACGCCCCGATGGCACGGGTCGGTGGCTTCCGGGCAGATTTCGGGATGGCCCGGCAACTCGGGATGAATGCAGGGCAATCCCAGCCCGGCCGGCCTGGGGCAGAAGCGCGGGGTGAGGGGACAGCGTAAAGGGGCGGCGTGGGAAACCATCACGTCCAGGCCCCCCGCCCGCCACACCGCGAGACCCATACGGCGTACCCGGCGGCGGATCCCGCCCTCGCTGAATTGGAGGTCGTCATCCTCGCTGGTATAGCGATAGCAACCGGCCAGACCGGCGATTCGGAGGCCGCCGATCCGCACCAGTTTCCCATCGATATTATCACAGCCATCAGGCGGCCGGGTGCGATAGCGCCCGTCATGATTTCCCGCCACGTAGAAGAGCGGCACCCGGAGCACGGTCACCAAATAGGATAGATAATCCGGCCGTAGGTCGCCACAGGAAATCGCCAGGTCTATCTGTCCCACCCAGCGGTCTGGCTCGAAAAAGTCATAGAGCTGCTTCTCCTCATGGTCGGATACGACCAGGATCTTCACAGCGCCGGCCCGCCCGTCACCCTCCAGACAGCCCGGCGCGCGTGCCGGTGGAGCGGCCGAAGGACACGGGTGGTCAGGGGGCGCGGATGCTGCTTTTGCAGGTCGGCGACCGCTTCCTGCATGCTCACGGGAGCCTTGAGGGCTGCCTCGAGATAGGCCCGATGATCCTCCACCGCTAGATAGAGATCCGAGACCGTCCGGCCCGGGAATGCTTCCGTCGTGGCCCCAAGGTCGAGCGGCTCGGCGATGGGGACGAAGCATTCGCGATACCAGCGCTGCGCGGCCTCACGGGTGGTGACATCAGGATCTTCGCGGCGCAATTTGTCACGATAGGCGAGGATCTGGGTCAGGAAACGGGCATAGTATTCTATCTGCGAGCAGGCCAGGCGGGTCAGCCCAGTCCTCCGTTCGAACCGCATGCGCGCGTTCGCCAGCTGATCAGCATAGCTCCGCTCGGGCACGATACACTCAAGAACCTCGGCGTCGAGATACCGGACTCCGCTCGCGATAGCCGCCCCCACGCGATGATGACCATCGATCACATAATAGTCGCGTCCCAGGGCATACACCTGAATCGGCGGTAACTCTATCCCACTCTGCATGGCTTTGCGCACCGAGCGGAACCGGGCGGACCGTTCCTTTTCGCGCTTGGGGAGGAAGGTGGGCGTCAGTTGATTCGCTTTGTCCACGCTGCCGGTGATGCGTGCCACGGCAATCTCGGCGGGTCGAGCGGGGAGGGTATTGAGGGCGCCGCGCGCCGCGTCGGCATAGAAGGGGAAACGCTTGATCGCGGTACGGCGGGCCATGGGGCAGCCTGGTCAGGCCGAATGCGCGCGGATATGTGGCACGGTGTCTACCACTGATGCCGCATGAGCAAGGCTTTCAGAGCGGCCTCCTCCGGACTCGCTCCTTCGGCCAATGGCTGCATTCCCGTGACGGTCATCCCCAGCATCTGACCCGTATACCAATAGGTTGAATCCTTGAAGTTGGAGGAAAAAAAGCCGCTGGTGCCGAAATGCTCCACGATGCGAGCGCGCAGTTGATCGAGGGTCGGCAACCACACACAGTTGGCGCGGGCCACCGGGTCCGGCCCGGCCGCCAGATAGACGTTCTTCTCCTCGGCATCGTAGCGAAGCACCAGCAGCGGCTCCGTGCTCGGCGGCATCACCACCCAATCGCCGAGTTGGGGAGTCCATGCCTGATCGTCGGGGAAGGTGGCATAGAACCCGCACAGGCTCTGGTACTCCGCACTCCGCAGGCCGGGACCAGGAGGAGCGGATCGCTCGTCCGCTTCCGCCATCCCTAGGCCACCGAACGGCGGACGACCCGCCAGGCGGCGAGGCCAATCGCCACGACCGCGATGACGCCCCAGAGAATGGACCAGAACAGCGGGCCAATGTGAGTGTAGCTGGCCGCGTTGGTAGCATCCGACTGACAGGCGGGCGAGCTCGTCGTGCAATTGCCCGAGAGCCAGATAAGGTAACGGATCGAGTCCAGGGTGGTAAAGCACAACTCCACGGCCACGAACTGGTGGAACAACCGCGCGATCCGGGGCGAGGCGCGCAAGCCCACCAGCAGCGAGACAGCGCCGAAGACGGCCGCCCATACCCAGGTGTTGGAGGTGAACTGCGTGCCAAAGGAGATCGCGCCCACGAGGGGCATGAGCAGTGAAATGGCGCCAATCGCCACTAAAAGCCGATTGGAGAAACGGGTTGGCGTGAGGAGCAACAACGCCCCCCAGATCGCGGCGCCCGTGTACCCCGCGCTGGCAATGGATAGGAGCCAGCCGCCTCTGGTAAAGGTCTCGCCGGAAAAATCAGCGTTGATCTGCAACTCAGTCACTTGCCCGCCGGTGAGAACCCCCACGAAGGCATGCGACCACTCATGGACGAACGTCGCGAACAGCTTGAAAGGATAGGTCAGAACATCAAGGATTGGCAAGTGCGAAAGCACGACCGCCAGGAGAGAGGCGAGGATCACATAGAAGAGATCGCTGTTGGCGCCCCGTACCTTCATCGGGCGTACCCGCTTGAGAAACAAACCCTTGCGGGCGCCCTGCGAGGCCGTGAGCCCCGCGTACTTATGGCGGCATTGCATGCAGAAGCTCGCGCCGGGCAGACGAGCACTGCCGCATTCTGGACAAAAAGCGTCGTGGCCGATCACGGGCGCGCTCATCGCTGCATCCCCTTGCATCCTCAACGTATGTCTCCAAAGGCGGATCTCAGTGTGGTAGTACCAGCGTACACCGTGCCAACCTATCTGGCTAGATCGATTGAATAAACATTTGGCGAGGTATCCGTAACCTGGCGCCGGTATGGTACGATTCCGGCAGCCCGGTCAGGGCGCGGTGTATGCCGGAGTATTTCGGCCAGTTGTCTTGGAGAGGTGAAAGGAAAGGTGAGAGGATGAACTTCCGCCATGTTCGGGGCGCCGCGCTGGCGCTTGGAGTTACGGTATGCCTTACCGCGATGGGCCAACCGGCGCCCGTCTCGCACGCGGGCGGCGGCACCGTGAGCGTGGGCCTTGTGGCCGACATCACCGGCGCCTCCAGCGTGTATGGGGTCTCGATCCGCAATGGGGCTCTCTTGGCGGCGGATCAGATAAACAAGGCCGGCGGCATCCGCGGCAACCATCTCAACCTGATCGTCGGCGATTCGGCCACCAGCAAGTCCCAGGTGGTCAACCTGTATCAGCAAATGATCAATAGCAACCATGTGATCGGCATCATCGGCCCTACCTTGAGCAGCGAGGCGTTCGTGGCCGACCCGATCGCCCAGAAGGCTGGGGTGCCGGTGATCGCCACCTCCAACACGGCGGCCGGGATCAGCAAGATGGGCACCTACATCTTCCGCATGTCGCTGGGCGAAGGCGACGTGATCCCCCTAACAATCAAGACCGCCCTGTCGCATTTGCATTTCAAGAAGGTGGCCATTCTCTACGGCAACGATAATGCCTTCACGATCGGCGATAACACGGTGTTCGCCGCCGTGGCCAAGCAGTTCCATCTGACCGTGGTCGATACCGAGACCTTCGCCACCGGCGACAAGAACTTCAAGGTGCAACTGACCAAAATCAAAGGCGCGAAGCCGGATGCCATTCTGGTTGGCGCCCTCGCTCCCGAGGCGGTGCTGATCCTCAATCAGGGCCGGCAACTCGGTATCCCCACCTCGGTGCATTTCATCGGCGGCAACGGTTTCAACTCCCCGGCGGTCATTTCCGGGGCCGGGGCGAACGCCGAAGGAGCGATCGAGGGGACGGCCTGGTTCCCCACCGGGAAATCCGCGCTCAACCAGCACTTCATCAGCGCCTATAAGGCTCGGTACGGGAAGGCGCCCGACCAGTTCGCGGCCCAGGCATTCGATGGGGTGAATATCATGGCAGCCGGGATCAAGGCGGCCAATACCACCAGTGATCGCTCGGCCCTCCGCGCCGCTTTGGCCAAACTGAAGAACGTACCGGTCGTCACGGGCGCCACCGGAACTTTCTCCTTCACCCCCACCCGCGACGCCGGTGAGCTTGGGACCGTCCAGATCATCCAGCATGGACAATTCGTTCAATACACCTAACAACCCGAAGCCCGAGGGGACGCACCGTGTCCCCTCGGGCTCCTGGCCAGGACAACATGCTGCAACAGGTCTTCAACACCCTGATCAATGCGTCGATCTATGCCTTGTTCGCCATGGGCTATGCCCTGGTGTTTGGGGTACTGGATATTCTCAACCTGGCCCACGGGGCAATCTTCATGCTGGGCGCCTTTACCGCCGTGCAAGCGGTCATCGGCTGGCACTGGCCGCTGGTGCTGGCCATTCCCCTGGGCATGGTGGTGGGCGGTGCCGTGGGGGTGGTGCTGGATCTGGTGGCCGTCGCTCCCCTGCAAGCGCGGGGCAGTGGCTTTCTCACCCCCTTGATCAGCACGATCGCCGCCGGCATTGTGTTCGAGAACATTTCGCTGGGTCTCTTCGGACCGGATGCCTATAGCTTTCCCACCAGCGTCTTTCCCCAGACCCCGATTACCATTGGCAGCGCCGTCGTGCAGCCAGTGGATCTGTTCGTGATCGGCCTCACGGTGTGCTTGATGATCGGCCTCACCGCCATGCTCCGCTACAGTACTCTGGGCAAGGCGATCCGGGCCGTGGCCGCCAACCGATTGGCCGCGCAATTGCTAGGGATCAACGTAGCCCGCACCGTGGCGATCACCTTCTTTCTCGCCTCGGCGCTCGGGGCGTTGGCCGGGATCTTTTACGGCCTGGAACTGCAAGATTCGATCAGCTTCAACATGGGCGGCTCGGTGCAGTTACGGGGGTTGGCGGTGATCGTGGTCGGCGGCATGGACAGCATTCCCGGCGTAATGCTGGGGGCGCTGGCCCTGGCGGCCAGCGAGACCATTGGGATCACCGAAATCGGCTCCAGCTACACCGACGCCATCGCCTTTGGGCTGCTCTTCCTGATCTTGATTGTCCGCCCATCGGGCATCCTGGGCCGGCGCGGCTCGCGGGTGGTATAGAGCGCATGAGCGGCCTGGGCGACGCGATACAGACCTGGTATGCCGCCAATAATAATCTGATCAACGATGGCGGGTTGAACGCGATCCTGGCCCTGAGCGTCTTCGTCATGCTTGCCTGCGGTCTGCTCTCCCTCGCCAGTCCCGCCTATATGGCGATCGGCGCCTACACGGCGGCGCTGCTCAGCAACAACACCGGCGTCCCCTTTCCGGCGCAGATGGCGGCGGGCGCCCTGCTTGCGGGCGGAGTGGCCTTCGTCCTGGGGCTGCCCTTGCTCCGCCTCCGCGGCGTTTATCTGGCCATCTGCACCGTGGGTTTCGTCGCCATCACGCAGATCTTTTTCAATACCTGGTCCCCCGGTGGAGGGGGGAACGGCATCTCCATTTCCGCCGCGACCACTACCTGGCAGATCTATCTGATCCTGGCGATTCTCTGCTTCCTTCTCTGGCGGCTGGAAGGATCGGCCCTGGGCCGGAGCCTGGCCGCCATCCGCCTGGATGAGGAAGCGGCGCGGAGCCTGGGGATCAATACCATTGCCTTCAAGCTCGGCGCGTTTGCCCTGAGCGGGGTGCTGGCCGGACTGATGGGCGTCCTCTATGCCCGTCTCCACTACTACATCGATCCCCCGACTTTTGGCTTCGATACCGCGCTGGCGGCCCTGACCTACGTGGTGGTGGGTGGGAGCTTAACCATGATCGGCAGCCCACTCGGCGCCATTCTGATAACCGCGTTGCCTGAATGGTTACGGGCCCTCAACGACTACCGAACCGTGGTCAACGGCCTGATCCTGCTGGCGGTGATTCTCTTCCTTCCCGGGGGTCTGGTGGAGCTACCCAGCCGCCTCCGCCACCTGATCGGCGCCGGCGCGCGACGCCGTCGCCGAGGGCCGGAGAGCGGCGGATGATCCGGGGACCGGTGTTGGCCGAATTGCGCGAGGTGAGCCGGTTCTTCGGTGGCATCCACGCGGTGGATGGGGTAAGCATGACCGTACGCGCCGGGGACGTGCATGGGCTCATCGGGCCAAATGGAGCCGGAAAGACCACTCTGATCAACCTGTTGACCGGCTTTTACCGCCCCACGAGCGGACGGATCTTGCTGGACGGTCAACGGCTGGATGGGAGCCGTCCGCACCGGATCGCCCGGCGCGGGGTGGCCCGCACCTTCCAGAATATCCGCCTGTTCTCCGACCTCCCCGCCATCGACAACGTGCTGGTGGCGCGCCGCCGCCGTGTGGTGCGACGCTCGCTCGGGCGCCTGCTCTATCTCCCCAGCGCCGCGCGCGCCGAACAGGTGGAGCGGGACGTCGCGGGACGGTTGCTCGGGCAACTGGGGATGGACGCCGGTTCGCGCCGGCCTGCCGGGACGCTGTCCTACGGCGACCAACGGCGCGTGGAACTGGCCCGTGCCCTGGCGACCGAGCCGCGGCTCCTCCTGCTGGATGAACCGGCGGCCGGGATGAACCGAGAGGAGACCGACCGATTGGGGACGGTAATCCGCGGACTGGTCCGTCCCGACCGGGCAATTCTCCTGATCGAGCACGACCTTCCCTTGATTATGGCGGTGTGTGACCGGGTGACCGTGCTCAACTTTGGGCGCGTGATCGCCGAGGGACCGCCCGCCGACATCGCCCGCGACCCAGCAGTGGTCGAGGCATATCTGGGGACCGAGGACGACGATGCTGACCTGTGAGCGCCTCACGGTCCGCTACGGACCCATCGAGGCGGTACGCCAGGCCAGCTTCACGGTGGACGAGGGCCAGATCGTGGCCCTGATCGGAGCCAATGGGGCGGGAAAGAGCAGCACCCTTCGGGCCCTGAGTGGAGTCCGGCGGCCGGCGAGCGGCCGGGTCACCTTCCGCGGAACCGATATCACCCACGCGCGCCCGCACGAGATCGTCCGCCTGGGGTTGGTGCAGGTGCCCGAGGGACGCGCCATCCTGGCCACCATGAGCGTGCGGGAAAACCTGGAGCTGGGAGGGTACGCGCGGGGCGACAAGCGGGCGCTCCGCCGCGATATCGAGGAGATGTACGAACGTTTCCCCATTCTGGGAGCCCGGCGCGCGCTCAACGCCGGCCAATTGAGCGGCGGCGAGCAGCAGATGCTGGCCATCGCCCGCGGCCTGCTGGCCCGGCCCCGCCTCCTGCTCCTGGACGAGCCCTCGCTCGGTCTGGCTCCTCAGCTGATCCGGGAGGTGATGCGCCTGATTCGCCAAATCCGCGCCGACGGGGCGACCGTCCTTCTGGTGGAGCAAAACGCGCGCCAGGCCCTTGGTGTGGCCGACCGAGGCTATGTGCTGGAGCAAGGACGAATCACCCTGACCGGCACGGGACGAGAGTTGTTGGCGGACCCGGCGGTGCTGCGGGCGTATCTGGGGGTAGTTGCTGGATGAGGGGCGGCCCGATGGATGCACATTTGTAAGTGGGATACATGCCGCTTGCCGGCCCGATAACCTAGCTCCTCGTCCAGCGCCTTCCCCTTGTCTTGATTGATCGGTCCATCCAGGACATAGAGGTAGACACCATTATGGTGGACAATGTCGCCGCCGCTCAGGATGCAGGTGGGCGCCTGACCGCACTGGGAACCGGCGGCTCGGCATGATCACGTCCTCAACCACCCTGGCCACGCATCCCGACCATCTCGCTCAATCTACTACCTCCTTATGTGCGGCTGCTTTGCACGCACTTCCCCATATGGCCGCGGACTTGACCAGGTCATCAAAGTCGCCACGAAGTAGCGCGTCGAACTCAATCGGGTCCATTCGCTTGAGTTTCGCATCGAGGTCGCGACTATAATGGCGATCATTAGTCCATCCTGGGTGGCGCCTTTGCCCGTAATTCCGCATGAAATTGGTGATGTCCTTAACAAAGGTCTTCTTGTTCTTACGGCTCATGCTCTCGCCGTGCTTAATCCGTGACCGAATCGATAGAAGCTTACTCCGGCGGTTGACCGCCAGGTTGCGCATATGCATGTGGATGGAGTTCGACGAGTCCGAAAAGCTGATCACGAAGGCTCTTGCCACATGTTGGACACTGCATCTGCGCATTGAG
>DATLQX010000209.1:0-8514 GCA_035534995.1 Chloroflexota bacterium
AGTGGGTGTTCCTGACTATTGAAGCCAGCCCGCCAACGTTCCTTAGGTGGGAGGTTGAGTGCTGGGTCGGGGATTCCCAACATTCGAAGAAGTACTTTGCGGAATTGGGCGAGATCAGCCGGCGTAAGTTGGGCCGAGAGCAACTGCCACGCATCTTCCTTGGAAACAAGAAACCAGATCGATCCAACTTTGCGTACCGGCGGATCGGATGCATTCGCCCAACGGGCGAGACTGCGCTCGACATCCTGGTACGGACGCTCAGCGAGCTCGGAGATCACCTCTTGGTCCCCCGGTTTCCGCTCATCCCAGGCCCCGGCCAAAAGTGCGGGCAAGAGGGACAGTGCCTCAATACGGTGCGCCCAGGCAGGCTTTGCCAATCCTTTGTCGATCGCGAGGCTTCGGCGAAGGGAGGTGAGGCTGGTGCGTCCCCTCGCCGCAAGGTCGTCCGCTTTTTCTTCCGCCACACCGATTCTCAGCAGCGCCGATTTCACGGCATCGCGGCGCAGCCGGGGAAGGACGAGGTCATCTGGTGATCCTTCCTCTCTGCCAACTGGGATCAGGACTCGGTTGCCATGGCGAATCGCGTGGGCGGTGTTCGGATCGGTGAAACGGGGGATCAGGATGAGCGGGCTGGTCGAGTTGACCGCCCAATCCCATCCCGCGGTGTCATTGATCACGAGCGCTCGCGCAAGGAGCGCGTCCGCCTGGTCCATCCCTTCAATTGTGGCGGCGATGCAGGCGAGAGCCTCGTCCGCGGATTCAGCTTGTACCCTAACCAGGACAGACGTTCCCTCGATGCGCGTACGGAGGTCTTCCGCGGCCGCTTCCCGGCCCGCGAGCACGATCTCGGCCGAGAGGGCTGGAGATGTTGCCTCACGCCAATCTGTCCAATAGCTTTGGAGATCCTGAACCGATGCCCAACTCTTGTTGAGCATCGCGGATAGCCAGGCATGCACGGACGGCGCCAGACCAAGCCAGGTCTCCAGGTCGTCGGCATCGAGCACGCGGACATCACGCCATGGTCCGTCGTGCTTGTGGGCCTTCTCCCAGATCCGTTTTGATGCCCACCGATGAGGCGTGACGAATACGAATGTCGTTTCGGCTGGGTCTGCTCCGATCGGGTTGGCCGACCGCTTCTGGTAGTCGCTGTCAGCTTTGCCTTTGATATCATCGCTCACGCCGATTTCCCACACCGAGGATCCCCCAGGCACGAATAGGGCTGGCACCGCATTGACGACGATGCCATCATATCCACCCTGCTGGACTGCCTCACCCGCGGCCATGTCGATACGCTGGAGTCTGTCCGCAGTAGCAAGGATTAGCCTGCGGACTAACTCAGGCATCCGTTCCTGCGCCGCTCGCCAGCCAGCCCACACGGTAAGATCAGTCGCCGTGGCGAGCAGCGGAGAAACGATACCCCGCACCCCATCCGTAGGGCTGGCACGCCAGTCCTGAGTCGCGACAGGCGGAGCGACAGCCCAACCAAGCGATTTGGCATCGCCTTGCGCAAGCGCCTCGGTGACGTGACTACCCCACTGCAACAGCGCTCTAGGGCCGGTGTGGCGTGTCATCGTACTGGGAGGGAGTGGCAGGTTACCGGATCGAACTTCGTTCAACAATACGTGCGGAAGGCGATGGGCCTCGACTGTCGCGACAGCCGGGTCCATCGAGCCCACCCGCTCCTCGTACTCCAAGAGTGCGCCCAGCACCGTGAAGATCGCATCCCAACGGGGAAAGTAGCCAGGGCGCGGGGCGGCGAAGAGAAGGAGGCTCTCCGGTTGGACGACGAAATGCTCAAGGCGATTTCGCCGGTGTTCGACATCGAGCATACCCGCCTTCCGCAGCGCTTCCAGTTCCTTCTCTACGTTGCGCTTGGAGTAATGCACAGCCTCCGAGAGGTCGGCGGCGGAGGCACGCGCGTCCGGGCGCGCGATGAAGTACAGGAGAATCTCCGCCCGCGCGCTGACGCCGAAGGTACTCCGAAGACGAAGACTGATAACCGCGGATCGGCTAAAGTCATCGAGACCTTCCTTTGATGAAGGTCTCACCGGTAGCGGCTCCGTGGCATCCGGCCATCCAGCGGCGCCAAATGCGTTTACCGTAGCCGCGAATGGGCCCCATTGCTCACGCAGGATCGGGGACGCCGTCTTCAGCAGGTTGCGAAGGCGCGCGATGGAGATGTAGCGGCTATTCCGCGCGCACCAACTGATGCATTCGTCTCGTAACCTCGAATCACTCTCGCCGATCAGCGCGGTGAAGAGGATCAGCGGCTCAGGGTCGATTGCCCAGTCTTGGTGACGCCGGACCCAGCCGGGGACACCCAACTCGGCCCAGAGGCTCCAGGCCAGGGCGAGCACTCGTTCGCGGAGGGGCTCTGATGATTCAGTTGGGCCAGAGTTAGGCTTCATCATTCTCAACGTCGAAGATTCTCAGCGTGTCCGCCACCATATCCGGCCACGCCGGGCTGATGTCTTGACTTCGCACCCAAGCCGCGGCGTCCAGTAGCTCCTGTCGGGTCGGGGAGAGGCGGCGCAGGTCGTCCGCGTGCTTTCCTCTACCATGGTGGTCGACGGCTGCGTAGAGTTTCAAATAGATATGGTCAAGGCGGCTGGCGATGTGTACCACGAGAGTACGATAGGTCAGCGTCTCGACCCGGTCGCGGAATCCAGCGGGCAATCCTCCATCCTGGAGCTGGGCGGTTGGGCCGCCATTGAGCCAGTCCGCGGCTAACCCCAGTGCCTGAGCGACATCACGAGCGGCCTCCTCAAGCGCGCCTGGAAGTGGCTGGGCGGAAGAGTACTCGCCGTCCCGTACCAAGGCGAGAACGTCGAGATCCTTCGTTGGCCGATGGATAATGCCGAGTAGGAGCAACGCACTCCCCCCAACCACGACAATTTCGTAGCCGAGGCTGCGTTCCTCAACGAGGCCGCCAAGCAGTTCCAGGGCTTGCTCAAGTAGATCAGCATCCATCTTGCGAATCTTATATTCGCGTCTCGCGTATGTCAAGCCCCAGACCACCTTGGCGGGAATGCTTGGATGGTCGCGTCCATATCGCTCAACGCGGTTCCCGCGCTACACTGAAGGCTGGCCAGGGAATGTCCGGTTCTCGCGGAGAGGACTCCGCGGCGGCGAAGGGTGGATAGCTTGGGGGACGGGCCGGAAGATCAGGACGCGGACGCCGCTGCCCTGCTCACGATCGAGAGCGTTGGGCCATACCTACGGCATAGACGGCTGATCGACGCCAGCACGGCGGTAGAGGCTGAGTTCCTGGGTGGGGGCGTGTCAAACGTGGTGCTGGCCGCGCGCGCGGATGGGCAATCATTCGTGGTCAAGCAGTCGCTGCCCAGACTTCGCGTGGCCTCCGAATGGCTGGCGAAGCGCGAACGGATCATCACCGAGGCACATGCGCTGGACTGGGCACGAGGACAGACGCCTGACGCCGTGCCGACCGTCCATGACCTCGACCCCGCGACGTTTACCATGGTCATTGCCCACGCGCCGCCAGGCTGGGCGGATTGGAAGACCCACCTGCTTTCCAGGGATGCCCGACCGGACGTGGCGGCGCGCCTGGGCACGATCCTGGCCGCCTGGCACGTGGCCCCACGCGGAAACACCGCCGCGGCCGGACAATTCGACGATACCGAGGCATTTGAACAGCTGCGCGTTGACCCCTACTATCGCGCGATTCTCCCGAGATATCCCGATCTGGCTCCGGAGATAATGGGGTACATTGACCGCATGCGGGCCACGCGCCGCTGCTTCGTTCACGGAGACTTTTCCCCGAAGAATGTTCTGCTGGGCGAGTCAGGCCTCTGGGTGGTTGATTTCGAGGTAGCCCACATGGGAGACCCGGCCTTCGATTTGGCTTTCATGCACAATCACCTGTTGCTCAAGGCCATTCACCAGCCGGATTGTCTGGAGGGGTATGAACGGTGCGCCCAGGCATTCTGGCGTGCGTATCGGCAAGGGGTTGGTGATGGATTTGGCGGCCCGACCGCCTACATTCTCGGTCATGTCGGCTGCCTGATGCTGGCCCGCGTGGACGGCAAATCACCGGCCGAATATCTGACTCGGGGCGAGCAGCGACAGGCGCGCGTCCTGGGAAGGTTGCTGCTTGGCGCGCCCCCAGCGAACCTCGATGCCGCCTGGCAAGACGTACGGAAGGTGCTCTCATCGTGAACGGGAACGCTATAGTCAGCGTCATGGCCTGGGAAGCGCTCGATTCCCGCGGCACTCCTACCGTAGGCTGCGAGGTGCGGCTTAGCGGCGGCGCCGCCGGTGAGGCCCTCGTGCCCTCCGGCGCCTCGGTCGGCACCCACGAGGCACACGAACTCCGCGATGGCGGTGAACGCTATGGCGGCCGGGGAGTACGGCAGGCGGTTCGCAACGTGATGGAAATTCTGGCCCCCCTGGCGCGAGGTCGCGACGCGCGCGATCAGCAGGGGCTGGACGATGCCTTGCGGCAAGGCGACGGCACGCTAAATTTGCGGAGGCTTGGCGCGAACGCCGTGCTTGCCGTCTCGATTGCCTCGGCTCGCGCCGCCGCCGCCGCCGAGGGCGTGCCCCTCTACCGTTGGCTCGCCTCAGGGACCGAACCCCTGTTGCCGATGCCCATGGTCAACGTGCTGTCGGGTGGCGCGCACGCCGGCCGCGCCGTGGATATGCAAGACTTCCTGGTAGTTCCCATCGGCGCGTCAAGCTTTGGCGAGGCGATCGAGTGGGCCTGGCGGGTGCGCCGCGCCACGGCCGAGGTGGTCACCGCGCATGGCCTGCCGGCCTCCCTGGTAGCCGACGAAGGGGGCATGGGGCCGCCGTTATCCTCCAACCGCATGGCTCTCGACCTCTTGCTGGCCGGGATCGAGCGATCGCGTCTGGCGCCGGGGACCGAGGTAGCGATCGCCATCGACGTTGCCGCCACCCAGTTTTTCGCGTCCGGTCGTTATCGGCTGTCAGCGGACGGCAGGACGCTCGACGCGGCCGCCTTGCTCGCGGAACTGGCAGGATGGTGCGACGAGTTTCCCATCGTCTCACTCGAGGATCCCCTGGCGGAGGACGATTGGCAGGGGTGGAAAGATGCTACCTCGTTGCTGGGAGGGCGACTGCAACTACTGGGCGACGACCTGTTCGTGACCGACCTGGGACGCTTTGAGCGCGGCCTGGCGGCGGGCGTCGCGAACGCGATCCTGGTCAAACCCAACCAGACCGGTACGCTCTCCGGCGCCAGGACGATTGTCGAGCGCGCCCGGCGAGCGGGCTACGCCGCGGTGGTATCGGCCCGCTCGGGTGACACCGAGGATGCCTGGCTCGCCGATCTAGCGGTTGGCTGGCGGGCCGGCCAGATCAAGGTTGGCTCACTCATGCGATCGGAGCGGACCGCCAAATGGAATCGGCTTCTGCGTATCGAGCAGGAAACGGGTGCGCCGTTCGCGGGCGGAGCCGCCCTGGCGGGCCGGGCCGGCTGACCCAGAGCTGATTCCTTCTTCCTTCAGTTCGTCAAGTCCCTCTTCAAGGATAGGATTCCCTGCTCCTCCGCTTCCACCAGCACCAGAAGCGGACAAGGCGGACCCTCCACGCCCGCTTCAGCCCCTAGAGGCGCGAGCGGAAGAATCTTTCGCTGGCTCCGCCGCTTCCTCCGCCAGCGCATCCAGGACCACGGTAAGGTCGGCCGGGGTGGTGAAGAGATGGGGCGCGATGCGCACCAGATCGGCCCGCGCGCTCACGATGATGCCGCGCGCTTTCAGCCTCCGTTCCAATTCGGGGCTCCGATCGCCAAACCTTAAGGCGGTGGAGGCGCCCTTCCGGGTCACGTCGAGCGGACTGGCTACCTCAAATCCCCGTTCCAGCGCGCCGCTGATCACCTGCTCCGAGAGTGCTTGCACATGGCGCTCGATCGCGTCCACCCCGGCCTCGCGCACCAAACGCATCCCCGCCAGGGCGGCATAGGCGGCGGCGATTGGCGGCGTACCCATGTCGAAACGCCGCGCCCCCGGCGCGAAATCCAGATGCGTGGGGTCGAAGTTGAACGGATTGATTCGCCCGAACCAGCCGGTGGCGGCGGGACGCCACTGGTCGCTCAGGCCCGGCCTGACATACATGAAGGCGATCCCCGGCAGACCCAGTAAGTACTTGAGCGTGCCGCAGACCAGGATATCGACCTCGCCGCGCCGCGCATCGAAAGACAGCGTGCCCAACGCCTGATAGGCATCGACCAGCAGGTAGGCCCCATGGGCATGGGCCAGGCGGGCCAGCGCCGCCGTGTCCTGGCGCGCGCCGGTACTATACGAGACCAGATGCACGCTGAGCAGTGCCGTCTCCGCTCCCAGGTGCGGCTCGATCAGCTCGGGCGAGTAGAAACCGTCGACCGATCGCACGAAGTGGACCTCGGCCCGCCCATGGCCCGCCGCGGCAAGCCAGCCATGCCCAACGGTGGGGAACTCGTCGACCGTGGTCACGATCTGGCGACGTCCCTGGAAGGGGAGGCACCCGGCAATCGCCGAGATGGCATCGGAGACACAACTGAGGACCGCGATGTCCCGCGCCTCGACTCCGATCAGGGAGGCAAATTCGGCGCGGGCCGCCTGGACCTCGCCCATCCAGGTTTCCCAGTCCATGCCCTCTTCGATCAGCGACTGCTGATAGCGCTCCAGGGCCTGACGCACATCGATAGACAGCGGCGCCTGGGAGCAATTGGCGAGGTGGATTTTGTCCTGAAGGATCGGGAAGCGCGGACGAAAACGCTCCAGACTCATGAGTCAGTGATCGCCAACACGCGCACCGGGCTGCCACTGCCATTCACGATTTTCAGCGGCGCCGCGATCAGGATTGACCCGGTCGGCGGGAGCTGATCCAGGTTGCACAGGCTGGCCAGACCGAACTTCCCCGCCCCATGCATCGTCGCGTGGTTCGGGAACGGCGGATCAAAACGTCCGGCCTGGCCGGCATCGGTGCCCACGGTCTCCACCCCCACCCCCAGGATGTCACGCACCCGCGCCAGCAGCTCGGAGGCCGACCGGTGAAAGCCCGGAGTGTGGGCGCCCTCGGCGTCGGCATTGAAGAACGCATCACCATGGCGTCGGCTCCAGCCGGTACGCAGCAGTACCCAGGCGCCGGCGGGAATCCGGCCATGGCGCTCCTCCCAGGCCGTAATATGCTCCGGCATGAGCAGAAAGTCGGGATCGGCCGCCGATTCGGCCGTGACGTCAATCACGCAGGCGGGGCCAATGAAACGCTGGGCTGGAATCGTATCACAGGCGTTCTCTGATAGATCCTTCCCCGTGATCCAATGGACCGGGGCATCGAAGTGCGTACCGGTGTGCTCGCCCAACCGCAAGGTGTTCCAGTACCAGGCCGGTCCCTGCTCGTCGTAGCGCGAGATTTGGGAAATCGTGCATCCCGGTGAAGGGGCAAACATGGGCGGCAGATCGATCACCTGCGTTTCCGGTCCGAGCGGTTGCGAGAGATCCACCACCCTCAGCCGCCCTGCCGCCAGATCCTCCAGTAGTCGCGCCGGCGAATCGGTCATTCTCCGCTCCTTTCAGACTCTCGTACCTCTTTCAAGTAGCGCTGAAATTGAAAGCGGTTCTCCAACAGCGGCAAATCGGTGAGGAAGACCGCCGGGCCGCACGCCTCCACCTTGGCGACCAGCGTGGTCAACTGATCGGCCACCAGCGCCTCGGCGAAGCTAGCCGCGAACGATTCGAGGTCGCGCACGCTCGCCACCCGCGGCACCCCGGCCGCCTTCGCGATGCCCGCCAGATCACTGCCCGTGGCGGTCGCGGTGGGGAAGCCGCCGACCGAGAGCAAGCTCTCGTTGTCGAATACGATATGGATCAGGTTCGGCGGCTGATAGCGAGCCAGCGTGGTCAGACCGCCCAGATTCATCAGCAGCGAGCCGTCACCATCCAGGACCACCACCTGAAGCTCGGGCCGGGCCAGGGCAATACCCAATCCCATCGAGGACGCCAATCCCATGGCATGCTGTAAATAGAAGAAGTTTGGTCGGTGCCCGAGGGATTGCAGCTCGGCGGAGACCGCTCCCATGATGGTAACGACCACGCACGGTTCCAGGCACGGATAGATCGCCTGGAGCGCCTCGATACGCAGCATCACTCTACCCACATCAGATCGCGGCAGAGGAGCAGCGCCACCGGCTTCAGCGCCGCCTCGGCCAGCGCCTGCGCCCGGTGGATGCGCGGCCCAACCTGGTCAGGCTGTTCGAGGAACTTGTACGGGATGCCCAGGCTCCGCAGCAGGCTCTCGGTCACCCCGCCACCCTGCGTTTGCCAGGGATCGCGTTCACCGAACTCGCCGCGATAACTGATCAGCATCAGCAGCGGAATTTTGTACAGATGGGCCAGGGAGACAATGCCGTTGATGCTCGCCAGGAAGCCGTGATTTTGCATGAGCATGGCGGATTTGACGCCCGCCAGATGCGCGCCCGCCGAGATGCCGACCCCCTCCTCCTCCTTGGCGAGGCGGACTAAGGTTACCTCGGGATCTTCCTCGGCCAATCGG
>DATLQX010000210.1:0-31784 GCA_035534995.1 Chloroflexota bacterium
GCGTGCGACTCGCGGATCACTTGCTGAACCTCAGTCGGACGAATCCGGCCTACCTTGAACTTGAACTTGAGGGCTTCGCCGGAAGGGGGGGGGTGGGGCCGATGAGTGCGGAAGTTAGCTTCTGGCTGCCCGGTCACCGCAACTGGACAGCGGATCTCCCTCATACCTAGCAATCTATCGGCGAATAGAGGATTCCCTCGCCGTCTCTCGTAGTCCAGTGGACAGCATGAGCCAAACAGTCCAGAGCCTGAGCCACGACGCGGCGGGCCGGCTGACCGCGATAACTGGCGCCAGCCCTACCGGCAGTTGGAGCTACGATGGACGGGGCAACCTCACCAGCACCACCAGCAACGGCACGACCACGAGCTACAGCTACATTACCAGCAACCCGGAGGAAGTGGTCTCCACCAGCATCAGTGGCCAGCCCACCACGTATTATGCCTATGACCAGTGGAGCATGCCGCTGACCGTCTCCGAGAGCGTGCCCCAGCAGCTCCGCTATGCCGGTTACTGGTATGACAACGAACTGGGCTGGTATTGGCTGAGCGTGCGGTCCTACGATTCCGTACTCGAACGCTTCTTGCAACCGGACCCCAGTGAACTGGAGGGCCTGTTCAGCTACGTCTATGCCAGCGACAACCCGAGTGACCTGGGTGACCCCAGCGGGCTCAGCGTCGCCATCCCGCTCCAGTCCGGCACCCTGGTGACCCCCGGCCCTGGCTCTTTCTTCGAGAACCATGTGGCGGTAGGCTCGGACCAATGGAACCTTGAGATCAGCAACGGGACCAAGAGCGCCGGCGGCCTGGTGGGCGCGAATGGGCGGCCCTGGTGCCCGTGGCATGCAGTGCCAACCCCGCGGTGTGCGCGCAAAATCAAAAGCCGGTTCGCGCCGCGTTAAGCTGGCCATTTGACAAGTCCGTGTTCTTGTGCCTCGGCACTGGGCCTGGCTACTTCGCCTGCCTGTTCGCGGCCCACTTTCACACGCAGATCGTAGAGGGATTGGGCAGCTTGGCCTACGGGGTCTACAACCTCGTGGCGGGAAACGATATCGCGACCCTGACCAACGCGCACGCCAGTGGGACGGACAAGTTCCTGGCGGTCGTCGATCTGGCAAGCAACGCGCTCGTTTTCGTGCCAATCGCCGGTGAGGGAGCCGAAGCTGCCAAGCTTGCCGAGGCGGCCGCCGAGGCGGAGCTTCATGGCGCCACCGATGTCGCGGTGCATGAGCTAGGCTACGCGGATGCATTCGAACTAGATGTAGTAAGTGGAGGCTGCACTTGCTTCCCCGGCGCCACCGGCGTAGTGACTCCGCATGGACTGGTGGCCATCGCCAGCGTGCATGTGAGCGACCAGGTGCTGGCGGAGGATCCCGCTACGGGAAAGGTCGAACCGGAGAAGGTGCAGGCGGTGATCGACGATGGCATCCAGCCGTTGATGCAGGTACGGCTGAGCGATGGCAGCAGCCTTTCAGTGACGACCAACCATCCTTTCTACGTGGACAGCGGTCCGGGCGTCGCCACACCGGCATGGGTGCAGGCGGACGACCTGCGCGTCGGCGATCGCATTCGCACCGCGAGCGGGCAGGATGTCTCAGTGGTGACGCTGCGGTACCATACGGGGCAGGCGCACGTCTACACCCTTACGGTGGCGGCCGACCATGACTTCTTCGTCGGCAGTGCCGCCGTCCTGGTGCATAATGCGAGCACATGCCGCATCAATGCAGGCGACTTGCCGGCTCCCGAGCAGCAAGCCATCTCTGATGTGATGAACAACATCGCCAATAGCACTCGGCCGCCGGGGAAGCTAGGCGACAATTGGGGAACCGTTTATAAGAACCTCGGTCAAGATCTTCCAATTGAACCAAGGGGCTACTACCATGAACACCGCGCTTCCGCCTGGCGCTACAGAGCGAGGTGTATTGCGGGTGGTGACTGGTGGGAGAGGAGAAATCTACTTGAACTGGACGCACTATGGGAAACTACGACCTCCAGCATTTGTTCAAGTCCGTTGAGGGCGTTCACTAATCCACGAGGAGAATTCCTTGGAGTGAGCGAGGACGTTTCGGGGAGCGAATGATGTCAGGACGGCTCTTTAGGTCGCCCAAACGAACAATGAAGCCGGCGGTGTAGATAAGGGCGGACAGGAGCGGACAGGAGCGGTCCTTGCTATGCTTCGGTTGCCAGGAGGTACCGATACCGCGCTGCAAATGGTATAGGCCAAGACACTCAGGGGGTTAGTAGACAGCAATGACGCGGAGCGAGATTATGCGGAGGCGCCGAGAGTTGGCGGTGAAAAAGGGCAGCCCAGAGCCCTGCACGAAGGTAGTGCGATGGTACGCTGGAGCATTGCCAGAGCGAAGCATCACAATCGGCGCGGCGTCCGGCTTGGGCCGATAAGGCGAGTGGGAAGGTTTTGGTGGACGGCCTGGACGCAGCGCAACATAGGCGGCGCGCATGCTCATGGTGGCTGAGGACGCGGACGAGGCCGCAGTCGCTGGGCAGGAGAGGTGGCGCACATCTGATCAGGACATGTTGGTGCGTTGATCTTTGAACGCCTGAAGCGCTCGAAGCACAATAGAGCACCCGGAATAAGCGGTGAGGTTATCATGATCTTACAATCACATCACTTTGACCATCCTACCCTTAAGAATTTTCACTTCTTCAGGGAAGATACCTCGCTACCTGTGGTGAAGGAGGCACTCACCGAGATCTCTATGGATCTAAATCTGTTTCTAGGTGTACTCAATGGGGCAGAGATACGGAGTCAGGAGGATCTACTATCTAACCTATGGAGTGTTCTAAGATTCCCTGCCTTTGATGGTGGAGGGGCGTATAACGATGGTGGAGGGGCGTATAACTGGGATAGTGCATCTGATTGGATTGGTGACCTCTCTTGGATAGAGGAACAATCTAATGGGATAATTATTTTATATATCGAGCCAAAAGCGCTCTTCGTGAATCAGGCAGATATTTTTGGACTGTTCTTAGATATTATTGGCGATAGATCTGAAGCACGTATGAGCAACGGCCCTCCATTACACTTCGTGGCTGGGCCGATAAATCACCGTATAAACAATTTTCTCAATATACTTGCGGTCAGGGAACATCTATGTGATGAGTGCCTGTATGGTTGGCACTCTCCTGTATAGCGACTGCACGCATGGCCGTCTCGACCTGTGATAGGCAGAAAGGGTGGTAGGGCGGTCATGCGGAGGGTTCGAGGGCGAGTTATCACACGGCAACCTGGTAAGCCAGATGCAGACGATTGGCGGCCAGAGCCATGCCTTCAGCGCCACCCTCAACCCCGCCGACTGGCCCCAGTAGGCCACCAACGACGGGCTGAGCTCCAGCACCCCCCTGACCACCACCTACGCCTTCAACGATAACGAGCAGATGACCAGGGTAGCGCTGCCCAACAGCGTGGAGCAGGACGCCGGTTATGACGGCGCCAACCGCCTCGTCAGCCTGAGCGCCCAGAACACGGCCAACCACACCCTGCTCAACAACCTTTATCAATACGGGTATGACCCGCTCGGCTTGACCAGCGCGATCACCACCACCGTGCAGGGCAGCCCCACCAGCCAGAGCCTGACGCACGACGCGGCGGGCCGGCTCACCGCGGTAACCGGCACGGCTCCCACGGGCAGTTGGAGCTACGATGGGCGGGGCAATCGATAGGCATCAAGCTAAGGGGAAGGGAGGTCAGGCGGGCACCTGGAGGGAGGCTGGTGCGTGGCACCTCATCGGTCAGCGATACGCCCCACCTGTGCACCGGATGTTATGGCGAGGCATGCCCTACAACTCCCCGTCAAGTTGAACTACCTAGCCTCCACGATCGTGCCGCCGCCCAGCACCACGTCCCCGTCATACAGCACCAGGGCCTGGCCGGGAGTGACCGCGCGCTGTGGCTGCTCGAAGCGAACGTGCACCGTATCGCCACTGACCGCCTCGATTGTGGCCCGAGCCCCCCCGGCCCGCGAACGCACCTTCGCGCTGACAGGCTGGCCGGGGAGGAAGCGATCACCCGAGGTCTGGTGGAGATGATCGGCGATCACCTCCGTGGCCAGTAACCTTTCCTCCGGTCCCACCACCAGCAGATTTCGGCTTGGGTCGATGCGGGAGACGAAAAGCGGCTTGGGGCTGGTCAGGCCAAGGCCCTTCCTCTGCCCCACGGTGTAAGCGGCGATCCCCCGATGGGCCCCGACCACGGCGCCCTCGTCGTCCACGATCGGGCCAGGCCGCATGGCATCCGGTCGGGCCCGGCCCACATACTCGTGATAGGCACCCTGATGCACGAAACAGATTTCCTGGCTTTCAGGCTTTTCCGCTACTCCCAGGCCGAACTTCCGGGCCATCGCGCGCACCTCGTCCTTTTGGAACCCTCCCATGGGCATGAGAGTCCGGGCCAGATGAGCGCCATCCAGCGTATAAAGTACGTAGGATTGGTCCTTCGCGTGGTCGATTCCACGGAGCAGGCGGAAGCGGCCGTCCTCGCCCTCGACCACGCGAGCATAGTGCCCGGTGGCTATCGCGTCACAGTCCAGGGCCCGTGCTTTTGGCCAGAGGGCATCGAACTTGATGTATTGGTTGCAGCGCACGCAGGGATTCGGGGTCCGTCCACGCGCGTATTCATCGTAGAAGTCGTCGATCACTCGCTCGGCGAAGACCTGCTTCAGGTTGAGCACGTAGTAGGGGATCCCGAGGAGATCCGCGACTTGCCGCGCGTCCTCTACCGACCCGAGAGAGCAGCAGGCATCGGCCCGAACCACCGACTCGTCCGGTAGTTCCGGCCACACGTTCATGGTAACTCCGATCACCTCGTGACCCTGCTCCCGTAAGAGCGCGGCCGCCACGGAGCTATCCACTCCCCCGCTCATCGCCACCAAGATGCGCCGTTTGACCATCACCACTCCCAGGGATTGCGCGTGACCCGTACCGTCCAGGATACCGCGCCCGGCGGATCCCCGCCTGATCTGGGCCGCCGTAGGTCTGTCAGGGCATTGTGAGGGGGATGTAAGTGGCAGGGGATCCAGGGCCCTGGCACCATGAAGTACAGACGGGAACTGGAACATATGAGTGCGGAAACCTGAGGATGAGCAATGGACATCGAAGTGCGACCCTCGGCGATCGTTACGACCGATTGGGTGGCGGAACAGAGCGACGATCCGACAGTACGGATCGTGGAGGCGAGCGAGGATCCTACCCTGTATGACCGGGGGCATATTCCCGGTGCCGTGAGGATTGACTGGGAACTGGACGAACGAGACCAGTTCACGGTGGATTTTATCGCCCGCCCCGCCTTTGAACAGCTTATGTCGAGGCACGGAATCAGCAAGAATACCACTATCGTGCTGTACGGCGACCAGAGCAACTGGTTCGCCGCGTACACCTTCTGGCTCTGCGCTCTCTTCGGCCACCGAGATTGCCGGGTGATGGATGGTGGGCGCCTGAAGTGGGAGCGCGAAGGGCGCCCGCTCGAAGTCGCGGTGCCGCGGTATCTAGAAACCAAGTACATTGCGTCGGAACCGGATCTTTCCATCCGCGCCTTCCGCGATGAGGTACTCCGCGAGTGCCTGGCGCCTAATGGGGCAGCGGCTCTGTTGGATGTGCGCTCACCCGAGGAGTATCGAGGCGAGCTGCTTGGCCGCGCGGGAAGCAGGCGGGATCCCGCGCGACGGGCAGGGCACATCCCCCAGGCCAGGAATATCCCCTGGAGTCTCACGACTAACGAAGATGGAACGTTTAAGCGCGTGGACCAACTGCGAGCGATTTTCCTCGAGGCGGGTATTACTCCGGAGCAGCCAGTCATCACCTACTGCGGCCTTGGCGAGCGCGGCAGCCACGCCTGGTTTGTTCTCAGCCAACTCCTCGGCTACACCAGGGTGAAGAACTACGACGGATCCTGGACCGAGTGGGGCAGTCTGATCGGGGCGCCGGTCGAACTCGGTGAGGCGGCCGGATAAGGTGGTACCATCTCTCCGTGTGGAGCGGCAGCCCGATGCCGGCCTCCCCGGAGGCGTCCGGTTGACGCCGGTACTCAGGCTGGGAGCGGCGATGCAGGATCGATGGGCCATCATGAGCGACGCGGGCGACTGGTCACGCGATCACCTGGGCAAGGTACAAACATTCTTCAGCGAAGCGGACGCGCGTGCCCACCTTCTGGCCGCCCTGGAGCGCGACCCCCTGGGAGGCTGGACCCTGGAACCTTTTACCGTGGAGGACGCTCTGGAAGAAGCATCGCGTTCACCGTTCGCCTCGGAAGGCGGACTGTAAGTTATCCAACCTGGGAAAAATCGAACGGCTTCTGCACCACCGTTTTAGCGCCGTAGCCAATGGTGATCATGGTGTGAGCGCCGAGCGGAATAGCGCGAATATCGCCGGTGTAGGGCTTGCCGTTCAGCGCCACCACGCCCGGTGTCTGAGTGAGGATTGTGGTCAAGAGTGAGTGGTCTACCGTGTAGCCTGCTACTTTACCTGGGGTAGCGGCCCAAATATCCAGGAAATCACCCAGGGTGGGATGCACGCTCACCGGCGCTTCAATGTGAATCACTCCCGGACTGTCCAGGTGCGTATGCACCCAATAGAGACAGTTTTTGACCGTATCGTAGCCAACCAATGACGGCGCCAGCTCCGTCTTCCCCTTGATAATCACGTCCAGATGGGTATGGACGTGCACGTAGCTTCCCTCCATGGGATTGCAGCCGATCCCATCAATGGGACTGCCGAAGACCTGGCCGGTGGGAGCCTTGCCGACGAACGCGCCGCCGGCCCCACCGACCGAGACGCCGCTTGAACTGGAGGTCACGGCATGTATAAAGATGATGATCGCGGCAATCAGCACGATCGCGGATCCGGCGCCCACCAACTGCATGGTCCGGCGCCGGCCCGCGCGCCGCTGATGCGCCGCCCTGGAGCGCGAGTCGGCGCCATTAGGGCGCCGCGGCCTGGCGGAGGGTGTCCCGGCACCTGGCGAATCAGCGGGTCGGCGCGGTCTACTGGGGGGAGGGGTATTCATCGCCGGTTTCGTTCCTCATTCGGTGGGGAGCCCGTCACACGCGAGCATCCTCACTAAGAATACCGGAAGAGCCGCGATACGACAGGCCGGCCGCTTAACTTATTACTCCTCTCCTTGCGGCCGGTGAAGCGGCGCCCCGAGAAGGGCCTCCTTGCAGCGGCTGATGCATGCCTCCAGATCCAGCACCTCCACTGTTTCATCGCTGGTCAGCTGGATCACGGTCCCGGCTATGTCCACGGATCGGCTCGAGTGGTGACGAAAGTGCGTCACCTGCCCGTGGTCATCGCGAATCGCGGGATCGGCAAAATAGCCAAGTTGATAGAGCAGGGCGCCCAGTCGGAGCCGGCGCCGCCGATAGACCTCGCAGGTCATGACCCTCCAGCCTGGCTCCATCAGAATCCGCGGCCGCCGGTTGGCCGGCCTGGGGACAACTTCACAAAGGATACCATCCCTGGGCAGACGAACTCACCGCGTTGTTCCTTATACTTGAGTAGGAACTCAATACTTCAACCATGGTGACCAAGGTGAAGGGCAGGATAATGACCGGACTCGGCGGAGCGCGCCAATGACTGCGTTGCGTGATCTGGATGTGGTGGTGGTATGTGAGATCAACGTCGATATCGTGGTCAGTGGGCTGGAGGGTCCGCCGGTATTCGGGACCGAGCGGGTCGTTGATGATGTCGTACTTGCCGCCGGAGGCAGTGGGTTGCTCACCGCCTCTGGGCTGGCTGACCTGGGGCTACGGGTCGGCGTGTGCGGGTTGGTAGGCGACGATCCCTTCGGTCGTATCATGCTGGATCACTGTGATCGACATGGTATTGACCGCCGGGGCGTGGTGGTTGACCCCGCCGAACGGACGGGCGCGAGCGTCATGCTTTCTACCGCGCGCGACCGGGCCATTTTCACCCATACCGGAGCCATGGCCCACTTCATCTATGAGCAAATCAATTTCGACGTGGTGCGGCGCGCTCGCCATTTACATCTGTCGTCCCACTTTCTCCAGGCGGGAATCCGCCGCGCCGTGCCGAACCTTCTGGCCCAGGCGCATGCCCATGGCCTCCGCACTTCCGCCGACACTGGACACGACCCGGACGAGCGCTGGGAGGTGGCCGATCTGCTGCCGGGACTCGACATCTTTCTCCCGAATGAGGTGGAAGCCCAGGCCCTTACCGGGACGGCCACGCCCGAGGCAGCCCTGGCACGGCTTGCTCTCCAGGTGCCGCTCGTTGTAGTCAAGTGTGGCGCCGCCGGGGCAATGGCGGCACGAGGCAGCGAACAGGTACGCCTACCAGGTTTCGCGGTGCGCGCCGTGGACACCACGGGCGCCGGAGACGCCTTCGACGCCGGGTTCCTCGCTGCCTGGCTTGGCGGCGCCGACCTGGAAAGCGCGGTTCGGCAAGGGAATGCTTGCGGCGCCCTCACGGCCGCTCAAATGGGCGGTACCGGAGCGCTGAGCCCGGCCGCGGTACAGGCCATGCTTGTTGGCGCCTAATGGACCGAGTAGGGTGGCGATTGCGTGGAGGCGCCTCGCTCTTGGTCGTGGCCTTCGCGCTCGACGCCTTCTCGACCGGACTGGGGCTGGGAGCGATCGGCCCTTCGCTTCCTTCGATGCACGAGCGGTTGCACGCGCCCCTGGGCAGCCTGGGCTTGCTTCTGGGCGGTGAGTACCTTGGCTCGCTGCTGGCGACGCTGGCCCTGGGACCGCTCCTCGATCATCGATCACCGCGCCCCATGATTGTGGGCGGCTTCCTCCTTACCGCCGTGGGATTCGCGCTGGTGCCCCTGGCGAACGGACTCGCCCTGGCGGTGGCGGCACTGGCCATCGCCGGAATGGGGGTGGGCGCGGCGGCGGTCGGAGCGCCAGTGCTGATCGCGCGACAGGGTGGGCGCCAGGAAGGGCGGGCGCTCTCGATCATCAATATGGCATTTGGCGCCGGCGCTTTCGTGGGGCCGCTCTCCGCCGGCTGGGCGCTCGATGTGCTCCATGACTACCGGCCCATATTCTATGCCTTCTCGGCCAGTCTCGCCCTGCCGCTACTCGCGGTGGCCGCCGCGCCGCTCTTGCCGCCACAGGCGCCGGTGAAGCGTCGCCTCGGCAGTCTTCCCACCGGCGCCTGGTCCCTGGCCCTCATGCTGGCCGCGGTGAGTTTCCTGTACTTGGCGGCCGAGGTGGGGTTCGGCTCCTGGGTATACACCTACGTACGCGGCACCACCCACGCCGGCGTCAACGCGGCCTCGGCGGCATCCGCCGCGTTCTGGCTGTCCTTAAGCGCGAGCAGTCTCGGGACTGCCCTGCGGCCGCGCGCCTGGCACGCGGATCGGGTTATTTTGGTGGGCGGCGCGGCGGGAGCCGGCGCGGCCCTACTCTTTCTCGCCGCGCCCACCTCCTCGACCCAGATCGCGGCCGCGGTCTTGGTCGGCCTGGCGCTGGGGCCGATCTATCCTCTCAATCTGGGAGCGGCGGCAAACCTCTTCCCCGCCGCCTCAGGTCAGGTCTCTACCGTGGTGATCTGTAGCTCACAACTGGGCGGTGCCGTGGGGCCGTGGCTGCAAGGTCAGGTAATTACCCGATCCTATCACCTGGGGATCGGGCTGACGATCGGCCTCTGTGCTGGCTTGGCAGGTGCGCAAGGAGCGTATCTGGCCCTGCGCCGTCAGAGGGGACAACTTGAGGCCAAGCCCCTAACGCCATAGGGCCGGTATACTGGAACCGCGGCGCCACCTGGGCTGCCGCCGTATGCGACGAGAGGCAGCAAGGACAGGGCTCGGAGGTTAAGTGGAGGAGCGGCTCATCTCAGGTCGGGCGGTGGCGGAGGGGATCTACGCTTCCTCGGCCGCGTCGGTTCTGGCTTTGCAAGCCCGGGGAATCCAACCCACTCTGGCGATCATCCACGGCGGGAATCATCAGGATGCCGCCAGTTATCGCCGAGCCGCCGGGCAAAGCGCGAAGCGAGCGGGACTCGCTATTCGGACCACTGAGCTGGGCGCGGAAGACCAGGCTTCGGAGCTCCGCGCCGTCCTGGAGCGCCTGAACGTAGACCCTTCCGTTCACGGGGTCATGGTGCAAAACCCGTTGCCGTTCCCTCTCCGCCAACTAGTCGGGAATCTGCTGTCCGCCGACAAGGACGTTGAGGGCCTTACCGCCCTCAATTTAGGGCGGCTTGCCCTGGATGAGCCCGCCGTGGTGCCCTGTACGCCGGCGGCCGTCCTGGCCCTGATCGAACACCGGATTCCCGACCCGCGGGGGCGGCACGTAGTGGTGGTCAATGCAAGCACCTCACTCGGCAGGCCGCTCTGCCAGATTCTCCTGGCCAGGCAGGCGACGGTTACCGTCTGCGGCATTGCCACCACCGATCTGCGAGCCGAGACCCGGAGGGCGGAGATTCTGGTGGTGGCGATCGGCCAGGCGTGGGCTATCGGGGCCGACCATGTGGGCGACGGGGCATTGGTGATCGATGTCGGGATCAACCCTGACCCGACAGGCAACGGGATCCGTGGCGACGTGGATACGGCCGCCGTGCTCTCCAAAGTATCGGGCGTGACCACGGTGCCGGGCGGGGTCGGGCCCGTGACCACGGCGATGCTGATCGCCAACACGGTGTTGCTTGCCGAACGGCACGGCGTGGCACCGCGAACGCGGAATCAGGTGGCCCTGGTGGATTCGTAGTAGGGGCACCGGGTACCCTCTGGGTGGTGGTGACGGGTGCCCCTACACCTCATCGCCCATTTCGCGGTCTCAAAAAGGCACCGCGAACCGCCGAACCACACGAGGAGAGTAGGACAATGGCGAACTCCGGCCCAGTTGTCCCCCGCCCCGCGGCGGCCGTGACGCTGCTGCGGAATGGGGCATCTGGGGCCCTGGAAGTGTGCATGGTGCGCCGCCACGGCAAAAGCGCCTTCATGCCGAGTGTCTATGTGTTTCCCGGCGGCGCCTTGATCGAGCAGGACCGAGAGACCGAACGGGGGGCCGAGTACTGCGCCCCACTGACCTCGCTCTCCGGACTTCCCCTTGGCGAGGGCTTCTACGCCGCCGCGATCCGCGAGTGCTTCGAGGAAGCGGGAGTCTTACTCGCCCGCCCCACCCACGGCCCAGCTGACTGGCCGCGTGAGCACCGGTCACGTCTGGACGAACAGCGGCGAGTTCTGAATGAAGGACGTACCCACCTCTCGGCCGTGTTAGCCGCCGAGGGATTGATCGCCTCCACCGACCAAATGGGGCATTGGTCGCACTGGATCACCCCAGAGGGTTTTCCCAGGCGGTTTGACACCCACTTCTTCCTGGCCCAGCTGCCTGACAACCAGGAGATCGTCCACGATCCCCATGAGACTACCGAAGGGGTGTGGGTGACGCCGAGGGAGGCGCTGGCGCGCTTCCAGCAGGGCACTTTTCCCCTGGTCTACGCCACCGAGCGCCAACTGGGCCAGCTTGCGCTCTGCGAGACGGTCGCGACCGCTTTCGCGCGCTACGCGGGACAGACAGTGCGCGTCAACCAACCGCGAGTGGTGTCCGAGAACGGTATCGATACGATCGTGCTGGATCAATGCGAGTGATGTTCCCTCCGAGGAGTATGCTCGACGCGGCTACGGACTTGACGGATCTGGGGAACTCGCGGCGCTCGCCCTGGCGGGTCGGTAGGCTGACCGCGCCCAATCCCTCGCGCGAAACCTTGACCGGGACCAATAGCTACCTGATTGGCGGTGGCCCGGATGGGTGCGCGGTCATTGACCCTGGGCCGGAGGACGCGGGCCACCTGGATCGGCTCCGCGTCCTGGCCAATCGGCGAGGCGGGGCGCGGCTTATCTTGCTGACCCACGGCCACCAGGATCACGCGGCGGGAGCGGCCGGCTTGCGGATGCGTACCGGGGCGCGGATCCTGGCCTTTAGCCGGGATCGGGTGCCCGGCGCCGATGGACTTTTGCCCGATCACACCACGATCACCCTGGGAGACACGTCGCTGACGGCCATCCATACTCCCGGTCATGCCGCCGATCACCTCTGTTTCTACCTTCCCGAGCGAAGGGTGCTGTTCGCCGGCGATCTGGTAGCCGGAATCGGAACCGTGTTCATCGCGCCCCCAGATGGCGACCTCGAGCAGTATCTCGACTCATTGCGCCGCGTCCTGGCGCTGCCGCTTCGCCGGATCTTTCCCGGTCATGGGCCGGCAGTGAGCAACCCCGGCAACCTTCTGCGCGGCTACCTCCGGCATCGCGCCGAGCGCGAGGCGCAAACCCTGGCCGTACTCGGCGATAACCCTGCCAGGGGAACCATGGAGCATCTGCTCGACACCGTGTATACCAATCTTGAGCCAGCGCTGCGGCCCCTCGCGCGACTGCAAGTTGAGGCCCAACTGCGAAAATTGGAGCACGATGGGCAAGTGCGGCGGATCGATTCCGCGGACGGCCCGTGGTGGTGCCGGATGCCGTAGGGCGAACGTAGGCGGCCAAGTGGTTATGGGCACCGGGCACCCCTATAAGCGCAAGGAAACGTACGTCATACCGTACGAGAGGCAAGGAGTCCACACGAATCTCTTCCACCTTATCGAGGTACGGCCAGGCGGAAACGATACCGGTCCCCCCGATAGACGGTTCGGCCAAAGATGGCTGGGAGATCTCCCTCCGGGCCTTCCACGAAGGTGGTTTGCGTAACCAGGAGCACGGGGAAGTGACGCCGAATCTCCAGCGCCGCCGCTTCCGCCGGGGTTGGGAGAGCGGCCTGTAGTTCCTGGGCGGCGCAGCGAAATCGCAACCCGGCAGTCCCTTGCAGGAACGTATAGAGGGAACCGGCTTCCAGATCGGCTGCGAGGACGGATCGACACAGGTCATACCGCAAGTAGCTCCCCTCAAGGGCCATGGGCGTGTTGTCCGCCAATCTCACTCGTTCGAGAAGAATCACTGCCTCGCGCCGTTCCAGCGCCAGGGCCTCGCTCACCTCGGGGGGAGCGGGCACCACCTCTCGACGTAACAGGCGGGATGTCGGCTCCATGCCCTGCGCCCGCATATCCTCGCTGAAGCCATGCATGCGTGAGAGCTCGCGTTCGACCCGTGGAACGGTGACAAAGGTTCCCCGCCCATGCACGCGGACCAGCAATCCATCATGGATCAAGCCGTCAACCGCCTGCCGGGCGGTCATCCGCGCGATGGAAAAGTAGGCCGCCAGGGCCTTTTCGGAAGGAATCGCCCCGCCCGCCGGCCAGAGGCCGCGCTCAATCCCATCGCGGAGATATTCCCGCACCTGCCGGTAGAGAGGGCGAGGCATTCGCGGCATCACCTCCGATTTGCCCACCAGTGGCTAAGCTATCTGGCTCGAGTTGACGCCCGTGATCTAGACATTCCTGCCAGGCAGTCGCATGGTAGGGAGGCTACCCGAGAATGTCAAGCCAAAGCTGGCGCGGCGCGACCTTCCGGCGTTATGGTTACGGCCATCTGGGCCGGCATCACACTTTGACAGAGGGAATCGGAGATGCTATAGTCCGCAGCACCAAGCTGATCTAGATCTCCTGGGAGGTGGCGTGGACTGGTCCGCGGAAGAATCCAACCCCAAGACCCAGGATATTGATACCCTCCCGACCCTGGAGGTTCTCCGCTTGATCGGCGACGAGGATGACTTGGTCGCCGGCGCGGTCAGGGCGGAACTGCCGGCCATCGCCGTGGTGGTCGAGGGCGCGGTGGAAGCCCTCGCAAGCGGGGGACGGTTGATCTACGTCGGGGCGGGAACCAGTGGGCGGCTCGGAGTGCTGGACGCCGCCGAGTGCCTCCCAACCTATGGCGTGGACCGCGAGAAAGTGGTCGCGGTACTCGCGGGTGGTTCGGAGGCGATTGCCTCGGCGGTCGAGAACGCGGAGGACGATCCGGAGGCGGGTGCGAGGGCCATGCGCGCGCTCGGCGTCTGCTCGGCGGATCTGGTATTGGGCATCGCTTCTAGCGGGCGGACTCCCTATGTGGTGGGCGCGCTCCGCCAAGCGCGGATGCTGGGGGCGGCAACCGCCGCTCTGGTGGGAAATCGGGAGGGTCCAGTCGCGGCGGCGGCGCACTCGGTTATAGCTCCGCGAACCGGCCCGGAGGCGATTACTGGTTCGACCCGCATGAAGGCCGGCACCGCGCAAAAGATGGTGCTCAACATGCTCTCCACCGCGACCATGGTCCGCCTTGGGCGGACCTATGGGAATCTGATGGTTGATATGAAACCCACCAACGACAAGCTCCGCGACCGTTCGGCCAGGATCGTGGCGGCGGCGGCGCGAGTCGACACTGAGATAGCCCTGCGCGCGCTCGCCGAGGCTGATGGCGAGATCAAGACCGCCATCGTAATGCTCGTTATGAAGGAGGTGCCGGAACGGGCGCGCGCAAGGCTGGCCCGAGCCGGCGGCGTGGTCCGCCGGGCCCTGGAGGAGCGAGGAGGGGAGGGACGAGAATAGCCCGGCGACGCGGACTACTTGCGTGGATTGTAGACCATCGAAGGACTGGAGATAGACCATGACGGGGCTTTCTTGGGGCCGGCGGCGCCTGGCTCTCGCACTCATCGTTCTCGGTTCCCTGCTCATCTGTGCCGTACCGGGTCAGACCGGGCATGCCGCCAAGGCGGGCGGCACCCTGACCATCGGCGCTACTAGCGACGCCCTGACCCTCGATCCCACCGTCACTACCGACGAGGCATCGGGTCCGGTCGAGAATCTGCTCTTTAACAGCCTGGTCAAGCTCAACGACAAGGTACAGATTGTCCCGGACCTTGCCTCAAGCTGGACCATCTCGCCGGCCGGGACGACCTACACCTTCCATCTGCGTTCGGGCGTGAAGTTCCACGACGGCACCATCATGACCGCCGGCGACGTGGCGGCGAGCCTGGCCCGTCTCCGCGATCCCGCCACCAAGTCTCCCTGGGCCTCGTTTTTTACCGATGTCTCGGCGGTCTCGACTCCCAATTCCACCACCATCGTGATCAAGCTCTCTCAGCCGTATGGGCCATTCCTGGCTGTACTCGCCAGTTTCCTTTCCGTAAGCTCGGCCAATTTCGTGACCACTCACAAGGGGAATCTGACCCGCGTGGAGGACGGAACTGGCCCCTATAAGCTCAAGTCGTGGGTGCCGAACACCTCCATCACCCTGGTGAAGAACCCGAATTACTTCGTCGCTGGGCAGCCGCACTTCGACACCGTGGTGTTCCAGGTCATTCCTTCGGACGCCAGCCGAGTTGCCGCCCTCCGTACCGGCCAGATCCAATTCGCGGCCTTCATCGACCCCATTTACTTTCCGCAGGTAAAACAGGTCCAGTCCGCCGGCCAGGCCAAGATCGTCCATGTCCTGGACATCAACTACCACATGTTTGGCTTCAACACCAAACGGAAGCCCTTTGACAATCCCCTGGTCCGTCTGGCGTTGAGCTACGCGATCAACCGGGGACAGATTCTCAAGGCGGCCGGCCAGGACCAGGGCGTGGTGAGCGGCTTGCTGACCCCCGCCCTCGCCAGTTGGGCTCTTCCGGTAAGCAAATATGCACCCTATACGACAAACCTGGCCAAGGCCAAGCAACTCCTGGCGCAAGCGGGCTATCCCCATGGCTTCAGCTTCAGCATCATGGCCTCCCACTTCCTGCCGTCCGACTACACGGCGGCCGAGATCATTCAGCAGCAATTGGCCCCGTTGGGAATCAAGGCAACCATCGCCACCACCGAGTGGGGCGTCTATGTCCACGATTGGGTGGTACGAAACTTCGACAGTTTCACGGGCGAAAATGGTGACTGGACCGACCCTGACCTCGCCATGTACGCGGCCCTGCACACCGGTGGCTCGACCAACGCCTTCCAGTTCAGCGACCCGACCATCGATAAGCTCCTCGACCAGGCACGGGCGGCCACCAGCGTCGCCACGCGCAAGGCTCTGTACGATCAGATTCAACTTCGGTTGGTGAACGACGGCGGCCCCATGATCTACACCTATGCCAGCTACTGGGACTACGCCATGAGCCCCAACCTCGTGGGCTTCACCTATATCCCACGGGCCAGCTACCAGGGGCTCATCGGAGCCTCCTTCCAATAACTCGAGCCGCCCCGGCGGGAGCGTAGCGCGCTCCCGCCGGAGCCAGTCACGGATGGGCATGCGCACCTATATCATCAGCAGGCTGCTGCTGACCTTTCCCACCCTATTCGGCATTTCGGTGGTTGCATTCCTGACCATACACCTTATTCCAGGGAATATCGTGGAGGTGATGCTGGGAACGCGATCCGATGTGACGCCCCAACAAATCGCCCAGTTGAACAGTGTCTATGGCATCGACAAGCCATTGTGGCAGCAATACGCGACCTGGGCGGGGAACGTTCTCCACGGTGACCTGGGATTCTCCCTCCGCACGGGCTTACCGGTCACGACCTTGCTCGGCTCGGCCCTCCAGGTGACCGGTGAGTTGACCCTCCTCGCGATCATTCTCGCCCTGCTGATCGCCCTTCCCCTCGGCACCTACAGCGCGGTACGAGGCGGCGGGCTCGGCGACTCAGTGGGCCGCCTGGTTAGCCTACTGGCCCTCTCGATCCCCACCTTTTGGCTGGGAACTTTGCTCATTCTCTTTGTCTCCCTGTACATTCCCTGGCTCTCATCGTTCACTTTCGTCCCCTTTTTCGACAATCCGATCAAAAATCTACAAATTATGATTCTCCCCGCCGCCACCCTGGCCCTGGGCCTGGCCGCCATTCTGATGCGGATGACACGGGCCGCCATGCTTGACGTCCTGGGCAAGGATTACTTGCGTACGGCCCGCGCCAAGGGGCTGCGCTCCTCCCGCGTCCTGATGAAACACGCGCTCCGCAACGCGATGCTCCCGGTGCTCACAATCATCGGTTTGCAGGTTGGCTATCTGGTGGGCGGAGCGGTGGTAGTGGAGAACGTGTTCACCTTGCCGGGGGTTGGCCGCCTGGTAGTACAGGGAATCGAACAGCGTGACTATCCGCTCGTGCAGAGCATCGTTTTCGTGGTCGCGACCCTGGTGATCCTGATCAACCTCCTGGTGGACCTGTGCTATGCGTGGATCGATCCAAGAATCCGTTATTCCTGACGAGGGTTTGCCCCTCGACAGTCTGGCGGGCCGCGCCCACCGAGGACCGCGGGGCGCGCTTTCGTGGCTGCGCGCCAATCTGCTTACCAGTTTTGGCGGCGTCCTTCTCCTGGTGTTCTTTGGCGCCGGGCTCCTCGGCCCCTGGCTGGAGGCTCATCAGCCGGATACCCTGTATCCGCTGTCAGTCCTGCAAGCGCCGGGCGGAGACTTCCCGTTCGGTACCGACGACTTGGGACGCGACCTCCTCAGCCGCATCCTCTCGGGGATCCGGGTGAGTCTGAGCATCGGCGTCGGCTCGATTGCCGTATCATTGGCGGCCGGCGCCGGCCTCGGCGCCCTGGCAGGCTACTTCGGCGGCTGGTTCGACGCCCTGGTGATGCGGGTGATGGACGTGATCGTGGCCTTTCCCGCCATCTTGCTGGCCATCGCGCTCATGACCATGTTGGGAGGCAGCCTGGTCAACGTCGCCCTGGCCATCGCGATCATCTACGTGCCAATTTTCGCCCGGATCATGCGGGCATCGGTGCTTTCAGTTCGTCGCGAGCAATACGTCGAGGCAGCGGAGTCGTTGGGGGCGGGGCACGCCCGCATCCTGATTCGCCATGTAATCCCGAACAGCGCCTCGCCAATTCTGGTCCAGATCTCCCTGGCCATCTCCGACGCTATTCTAATCGAGGCGGCCCTCAGCTATTTGGGCCTGGGCGTGAACCCCCCAACCCCGTCCCTGGGTGGGCTCCTCATTGAGGGCCAGGGCTTCATGACCACCCAGCCCTGGATGGTGATCTATCCAGGTCTGGCCCTGACCCTGGGGGTCTTTGGCTTCAACCTGGTTGGCGACTCTCTCAGGGATCTGCTTGATCCCCGACAGCGCCGCCGGTAAGCCATGTCGCGTACTCCGATCCACATCACGCCGCTCGCGGAACGCGACCTCTCCGCGTGCGCTCACATCATGAGTTCCAGCCTCCCCTGGACCCGCTACCAGATCACGGAGGCCGCCGCGCAACGTATGTGGTGGGATGCGCTTGCCACGGCGGCCAACGTGGTGGTGGCTCGATTGGACGGCCAGACCGTGGGGTTTGCTTGGTATATCGAACGTGGCGGCTTCGGCCTTGGCGGCTACCTGAAGCTCCTGGGAGTCCAGGCTACGACCCGCGGCCGTGGGGTCGGGGCGGCACTTCTGGATCATGTTGAATGGTGGGCGATGGAACAAGGACAGCGCGACCTCTTTTTGCTGGTGTCGGACTTTAATCTCGCCGCCCAAGCGTTCTACCAGACTCGCGGCTACGTCCAGCTCGGCGAGATTCCCGATTTCGTGGTACCGGGGATCACCGAGCTGATTTTCCGCAAGTGCCTTGTATCTGACCAACAAGATCGGGGAGAAGAATGATGATACGCGCCGTGGGATTGATTTCGGGCACCTCGATGGATGGAATCGATGCCGCCGCGGTGGAGATTACCGAGGACTCGCCGCTTCGGGTGAAATCGCGCGCGTGCTTGAGCCGTCCCTATCCGAAAGAGATTCGTGAAACCCTGGCGACCCTGTGCCGTCCAGGCGCCGGCCTGGCTCTTGACGCCTGCCGCGTCAGCATGGTTCTGGGCGAATTGTTCGCGGAGGCGGCGCTGACGGTGATCGAACAAGCCGGCTGGAGTCCTGATCAGGTGCACCTGATCGGCTCGCACGGCCAGACTACGGTCAGCGACTTCGGTGAATCCTCCACCCTGGCGGGCTACCGCGCCTTCTCGACCCTCCAACTCGGCCATCCGGCGGTAATCGCCGAACGAACTGGGATTACGGTGGTGTCGGACTTCCGGGCCCGCGACATCGCCGCCGGCGGCCGCGGCGCCCCGTTGGCGCCCATGCTCGACTCCCTACTCTACGGAGCCCCAGGGAAGGCGCGGGTGCTGCTGAACCTGGGAGGGATCGCCAACCTGACCTACCTGCCGGCCTCGGGCGATCCGGCGGAAGTGATTGGTTTCGACACCGGGCCCGCCAATATGCCGCTTGACCTCTTGGTCCGCCGGTGGAGCGGTGGCCGGGATGCCTATGATCACAATGGCGTCCTCGCCGGCGGAGGCCGGGTGATCGAGTCGTTGCTGGCTTGCCTCCGGCAACATCCATTCGTCGCCCAGCCCCCGCCCAAGGCTACGGGCAGCGAGGAGTTTGGCGAGGCGTTCATTGAACAGGTGTTGGCCTGGGCGCCGGATGCCTCCCATGCGGATGTTCTTGCTACCCTGGCCCAGTTCGCCGCCGAGACGATCGGCGACGCGATTACCAAATGGTTTCCAGGGACCGAACCGCTGCTGGACGTAGTGGCGAGCGGCGGCGGCACCCACAATCCAGCCCTAATGGCCCGAATCAGCGCCGCCCTGGCGCCCACCCCTCTCCGCACCCTGGACCGGATCGGCGGCGACGTGGACGCGAAGGAAGCGGTGCTGTTCGCCGTACTGGGCTACCTTACCTTGCGTGGGCAGGCAGGGAATCTCCCCTCGGTGACAGGGGCGGTGCGTTCGGTGCCCCTGGGCAGTATCACCCCAGGTGCTTTGGGGATGGTTTGGCCGGGACTTGGCTAATACTGGTAGGCGTGGTTCTGCATGCAGTTGTATGGGTGATAAGTGCCCTGGGATACGACCGTGTAGGGGCACCCCTCGTGGGTGCCCTGGTTCGGGCCGCGGAGGGCACCCACGAGAGGTGCCCCTACGGAATCGTCAAGATATGGACCGAAATGTGCTAGCGAACGGAAGAGGTCAAGAGCGATGACGGTTCAGGTGGAGGAGGTAAGCGCGTTGATGCCCGACACCGGGCTCCCAGTGCGGAGCCCCGATGCCCTGGGCTTCGATCCAGCCCGGCTGCGAGGAGCGATGGCCGTAATCGAGGCCGGCTGCCGTAATGGCGCCTATCCCGGCGGCGGCGCCCTGGTCTGCCGCCGAGGCGCGGTGGCCGGTTGGCTGGTGGTTGGGGCCGCCGAGCTGGAGCCGAACCCGCGGCCGATGGCCGCCGATACCCTGTTTGACCTCGCCTCGGTAACCAAGGTGGTGGCAGGGACGAGCGCGGCACTCTATCTGCTGGACACCGGCGCGGTCTGCCTGGATGACCCCCTTGCGCGCTTCCTCCCGGCCTTCGCCACGGCGGACAAACGCGCCATCACCCTCCGCCAGGTGCTCACCCATAGCAGCGGCTTACCGCCCTGGATCCCCTGCTATTGCACCGCCGCCACCCTTGACCAGACGGTAGCGGCCATTGCCCAGGCGGACATGGACGCCGCGCCGGGCAGCCAGTCGCGCTACAGCGATGCCGGGATGATCCTGGTCCAGGCGGTGGCCGTCGCGGTAACGGGAGAACCGTTGCCGGTTTTGCTCAGGCGAGTGCTGTTTGATCCCCTGGGGATGCGAGACACTGGGTACCAGCCCGACGCTGACCGGCGAGCCCGCGCGGCGGCGACCGAACGCGGGAACGCTCATGAAATGGCCATGGTGGAGCGGGCCGGTCTTACGTTCGATCGCTGGCGGTCGGAGATGCTGGTGGGCGAGGTACAGGATGGGAACACGCACTACGCGCTTGAGGGGGTGAGCACCCACGCCGGATTATTCTCCACCATTGGCGATCTGGCCCGCTTCGCCCACCTCTGGCTCGGCCGCGGCACCTGGCAGGGGCGGCGCATATTCAGCGAGCCGTCCGTGGCGGAGGCGACTCGTCTCCAGACCGGAGGGCTTCAGCAAAGTTTCGGCGTCGGTTGGAGGCTCGGCACGCGGACTGAAGTCTCGAAGGTCCCGGTCACGGAATCCAGTTTGACCCAGGCGGTATTCCCACCCGAGCCTGAGGCCGGCCCCGCGCCCCATTGGATGGGCGACCTGCACTCCGAACGCGCCTTTGGCCATACGGGCTTTACCGGTACCTCAATTTTGATCGATCCACTCTATGACCTGGCGATGATCTTGCTCACCAACCGGGTGCATCCCAGCGCCGCGCGCCCTGAGATCGCGCGCGTCCGCGCCCGCTGGCACAACGCGGTGCTGGGAGCGATCGTTGATTGAACACTGACACAGCGTCTTTGTAGGGGCACCCCTTGTGGGTGCCCTGGTGCAGGCCACCAGGGGCACCGGGTACTCCCTGGCTGATGGTGTGCCCCTACAAGGTTCGCGACCCAAGCAGTAGTTGGGTACAGCGGAACAGGGCGATCGTTTTCTCCGTCCGCTCGTTTCGTACCTCGGCGTCCCAGACCTGGGTGGTGCGGCCTCCATGCCGCAAGGTCGCGATACAACGAATAGCGCCATCGCGGGCCGTACCGAGGAAATTCGCCTTGAGCTCGATGGTGGTGAATCCGCCCGCGCCTTCGGGAAGAAAGGCGAAACATCCGTAGCCGCACGCGGTATCGGCGAGCGCGATCACTGTCGCGGCGTGGAGGTACCCGTTCGGGGCAAGCAGTTCAGGGCGAATCGGCAGCCGTGCCGTAACCGAGCCCGTACGTATCTCGATGATCTCTATTCCCAACAGACCGGGCAGCTTCCCGACCCCGCGCGCCTGCCAATCTTCCACCAATGTCACTGATTTCTCCCGGCCAAACGAAGGACTGACACCTGAATGTGCGATACGCAAGCCCGATCAGGTTGCATCCTCAAGACGGATAGATACAATGTAGCTACCGGCCAGGGTTTCTGGCCTCTCGGGCGTTGAGCAGCGACCCGGCGCGAGTAGCCGTCGCCCTGGCGGCCAGACTGCCTCGCGACCGGATCGGTGAAACGTGGAGCCGCCACGACGACGTGGCCGAACATGAAGGAGGACACACCATGAGGCGAACCAAAGCCCTGGCCGCGGTGCTCACCCTGGGGGCGCTTTCCCTACCGGGTGTCCCCCGACCTTCCGGCGCCGAGGCCCGACAGTCCAGTGATCCGGGCGTGACGAGTAGCCAGATCCTGGTCGGCGCCTCGCTCCCCGAGTCGGGGCCGGCCGGCGCCTACGGGGTCATAGGCGGAGCCGAGAATGCCTACTTTCAGTATGTGAACGCGCATGGCGGGGTCAATGGGCGGAAGCTGACTCTGCTGGTGCAGGACGACGGCTACGATCCCTCCCGCACCCTGGTGAACGTGAAGAACCTGGTGCTCTCCCGCAATGTGTTCGCCCTCCTCAGTGTCCTCGGAACCGCGAATAATCAGGCAGTGATTCCCTTTATCACCCGGCAGCGAGTACCGCTGGTCTACCCAGCCACCGGTTCGTCGCTCATGGCCAAACCCTTCCAGCCCTACCTTTTCCCCATTCAGGTCACCTATACGGTGGAGGGAAAGGTGCTCACGGACTACGCGGCCAAGGTGCTGCATGCCAAGCGGATCGGGGTGTTTTATCAAAACGACGACTTCGGCGGCGAGGGACTCGCGGCCGTGACCGCGCGGGCCAAACAGGACGGCGTCACCCTGGTCGACAGCGAACCGTATCAGATTACCGACACCGACCTCAGCGCCCAGGCGCTCAAGCTCAAACGCGCGCGGGTTGACGCGGTGATCATCTTCGCCATCCCCTCCCCAGCGGGAACCTTTATCGGCACCGCGCGGCGCATCGGCCTCAATGCGCCGCTCCTCTCCAGCTCGGTGGCGGCCCAACCGGCGCTGTTGCAGGCACTGGGGCCGGCCGGTGAAGGCGTGTATTTCTCGAACTTCGCCCCGCTGCCGGACTCCAGGTTGCCGTCCGTGGCCTTTTATCGGGAGGTGCTGAAGGACTATGGTACGCCAACTACCACGCCGGTCGGCCCGTTCACCGAGGCCGGAGTGGGGGCGGCGGAGGTCTTCGTCGAGGGCATACGGCGTGCTGGGCGGAATCTCACCCGGCAGGGCTTCATCCATGCCCTGGAAACCTTCCGCGACTACACCGGTTCGCTCTATCCGAAGCTTACTTACACGGCCAGCGACCACAGTGGGGTGCAAGGCGCCTATGTCATGCGGTCACACCACGGCACCTTTGTCCAGGTGGCTCCCTTTGAATATCCCTCCTGACCAGGCGCGCGGCTGGGATCCAGCGTGAACGATCTGGTTCAGGTGGTGCTGTCGGGACTGGTCACCGGCGGCATCTATGCCCTGCTCGCGGCGGGGCTCACCCTGATTTTTCAGGTGAGCGGCGTGGTCAACTTCGCCCAGGGCGCCCTGGCCGCCGTGGGCGCCTACACCTGCTGGAGTCTGGAAAACCAGCATGGAGTGGCCCTGGCGCCGGCGCTGGCGGTCACGGCGGCTGGCCTGTTTCTTCTTGGTTGCCTACTGCAGGCGGTGATCTTGCGGCGGTTGGGGGGTGACCTGGCCTCCTCGGTGATCGTCACCCTTGGCTTGTTGATCGTGCTGGAGGGCGGGATCGGGATCGTGTTTGGCTACAGCCCGCCCACCACCCCGTTGTCTCTCCCGCTTCCCGACGGGCAGTTCAACCTGGGCGACTGGTCCCTCAGCCTGCAGGAGTTGGTTCTGGCCGCTCTTCCCATCATACTCCTCGGCGCCCTCTTTCTCGGCCTCCGCTACACCCGCGTCGGGACTGCCGTGCGCGCGGTCTCCCAGTCGGCACGGGGGGCGCGGTTGGTGGGGATCCCCGTGGATCGGGTCCGCCTGGCCGCCTGGGGCGTGGGAGCGATCCTGGCCGGAGCGGCGGGAATCCTCATTCCCTCGGCCAGCACCGCGCCCATTAGCCCCGGCATGGTCGAGCCTTACCTGCTCAGCGCCTTCACCGGCGCCGTGCTGGGCGGGCTGGATAGTCTGCCGGGAGCGGCGGCGGGCGGATGGGGACTGGGGATTCTCCAGAATCTCGTCTCCTACTACACCCCAACCCAGGTCACAAGTTGGGGGGTCGGGAAGGACGCGGTCATTTTCGCGCTGCTGTTGGCGGTGCTGATGGCGCGGCCGACCGGGATCTTTGGCACTGCTGTCCAGCGGAGAGTATGATGTCGCCACCCGGCTGGGGCGCCCAATGAATCCCTCCCCCAATTCTTTGGCACTCGCCCGGCTCGGCGTCTGGCGGCCCGCGGCGGTGGCGGCTGCCGTGGCGGCCCTGGCCTGTTTACCGTTGATCAGCACCACCAGCTTCGCGGTTGGCTTTCTCGATCCAGCCGGTACCTACGCCATTCTGGCCCTGGGACTCAATCTGCTGATCGGCGGCACCGGCCAGTTCTCTCTTGGCCACGCCGGCTTTTTCGCCATCGGCGCCTTTACCGCTGGGATCCTGAGCAGCAATGACGCCTGGCCGTTTTGGCTGGCCATCCCGGCCGCTGGAGTGATCGCGGGACTTTTTGGCGTCGCGCTCGGTCTCCCGACTCTTCGGCTGATCGGCCCTTATTTCTCGATGGCTACCCTGGGATTCGGTCTGCTGGTGGCCGAGATCCTGGGTACGGCAAGCTGGGCAGGTGGGCGCACCGGGATCACGGTGAATTACCCCCAGGCGGGCTCCTACACGTTTGATGAACTGAGTTTCTTCTGGGTGATTCTCGGAGCGGCGATCATTACGTACTTTCTCGTGTGGAATCTCCGCCACGGGGCCACGGGGCGGGCCTTCGTGGCCCTACGGGAAAGCGATTTCGCGGCGCGAGCCTGCGGTGTCCATCTGGCGGGCTACAGGGTGTTGGCCTTCGTGATCAGCGCCGTGTTGGCCGGGATCGCCGGAGCGCTGTTCGCCAATTGGAACGGCTTCCTCGACGCCAGCAACTCCGTCACCTCCAGCACCTTTGGGCTTCCCGCCTCGGTGGCCTTCGTGGCCATGGTGGTGGTTGGGGGCCTCGACAGCACCTTTGGCTCGATCCTGGGCGCGGTGTTCATTTCCGCCGTTCAATACTGGCTCCAGGATCGCCCGGAGTTGGCGGAAACGCTCTATGGCGCCTGTATCGTGGCCGTGCTCCTGTGGGCACGGGGCGGATTGGCCGGGTTGCCGGCCTTGACCCGCGCTGCCTGGGGGAACCTACCTGGGCGCGTCCATGCGGGAGACGCTCATGGCTGACGCACTCACCATCCGCGACCTATCGTTGTCGTTCGGCGGCATCGTGGCCCTGGACCAGGTGAACCTGAGCCTGGAGGCCGGCTCGATTGGCGGCTTGATCGGTCCCAATGGGGCCGGCAAGACCAGCCTGCTGAATTGCATCTGCCGCTTCTATCACCCTCAACAGGGGACGATTCGCCTGGGAGACCTGGACGTGTCGCGCCGCGCTCCCCATCAGCTTGCCCTTCATGGTCTGGCCCGCACCTTCCAACACACCGAACTGTTCCGGGCCATGACCGTGCTGGACAACGTGCTGGTAGGAGCGCACACGCGCGGAAGGCCGTCGGTGGTCGGAGACGCGCTCCGCTTGCCGGCGGCGCGGCGAGCCGCGGCCGCGCAGCTGACCCAGGCCCGAGCCATGCTTGACCGGTTCGATCTCACGGCGCTGGCGGAAACCCGCGCGAGCGCCTTGCCCCTGGGCCTGCAAAAACGAGTGGGTTTGGCACGCGCCCTCGCCTCGCGGCCAAGCCTGATCCTCCTGGACGAGCCGGCCGCCGGCCTGAATCCAAGTGAGAAGCGCCAGATGGCCGGCTTGCTCAAGCGTCTTCAGGTTGAGTTTGACCTGACCCTTCTGCTGATCGATCATGACATGGACCTGGTCATGAGCCTTTGCGACCAGGTAACAGTGCTGGATTTTGGCCGCCGCATCGCCTTCGGCCCGCCGCACGCGATCCAACGTGACCCAAGGGTAGTCGCCGCCTACCTTGGCGCCCAGTACGCGAGTGCCCTCGTCCCGGAAGTGCAGTGAACAAGGATCCGGAGATTGCCGATCCGTTGACCCCGGCCTTGTTGGAGGTGCGTGCTCTCCGAGTGGAGTTTGGCGGCGTCGTCGCGGTGGACAACCTCAACCTTACCGTACGCGCCGGCCAGACCGTCACAATCCTGGGGGCGAACGGGGCGGGAAAAACCAGCGGCCTTCAGGCTATCGGCGGCTTGCTGCGTCCCCGACGCGGCGAGATCCGCTTTGACGGGCGGCGCGTGGAGGGCCTGAACGCCGAGGAACTTACCAGACACGGACTGGTGAGTGTGACCGACACCCGCGACCTGTTCCCTCGTTTCACCGTGGAGGAGAATCTACGGGTTGGCGCCTTTACCCTCAAGAGCAGCGAATATCCCCGGCGGCGCGAAGAGGTGTTGGCCCTCTTTCCCGCCCTGCCGCGGCTGCTCGGGCGGCCCGCCTGGACCCTGTCCGGGGGTGAGCAACAAATGCTGGCCCTTGGCCGAGCCTTCCTGCTTCGCCCGCGCCTCCTCCTGTTGGACGAACCCTCCCTTGGCCTGGCGCCCCGTTTGGTCGAGGCCATTTTCGCGGCCCTGGCCCAGGTCGCGGAGTCAGGGGTCGCGCTCTTGCTCGTGGAGCAAGTCAGCGCCGCCGCCCTGGCCCTCGCCGGCTACGCTTACGTCATGCGCGCCGGAAGGGTGGTACTGGAAGGATCGAGCGCGAGCATTCGAACCGATCCACGGGTCATAGAGGCGTATCTTGGCGGAGATGCCGGCTTGGTCGCGGGAGAGCGTGACGTCTGACCGCACGGTAGGCCATAGGGCCGATTCCCGGCGGCACGAAGATCCTATAGACCAGGCGGCCCGGCGCTGGTAGCCTCGGAGCATGACCTCGGCCACCACCCAGTCACATGTCGTGGAACTTGACGCCTTGCGGGGGATCGCTATCCTCGGCGTGCTGATGACCCATGTCGTGAATTCACTGGGGATGATGGGCAACAATCTGCCGCTGATTAACCTGGATATTACCCAGTTCCTCAACACCGGTGGCCTGGGAGTGCAGTTGTTCTTTCTCTTAAGCGGATTCTTACTTACCACCACCGAAACCCGCAGGTATGCCGGCGGGACCGGCAGTCTCGGTACCTTTGCACGGCGCCGCTTCCTGCGACTTGCTCCCACGTACTATCTGGCCCTCACCCTCGCCCTGCTCTTCGCGCTCTGGAACCACGACTACCATCCAGCGCTCAATCCCGGCCTGGACCTTGCCGTGTATCTCACCTTCTTGCATGGACTGACTCTCCAAACGCACAGCAATCTGGACCCCGTCTACTGGTCTCTCACCTGCGAGGTCGTTTTCTATGCCGCGCTGCCCTTCGTGCTGCGCTTCGCGGGACCGCTCCGTGTTCGCCTGCTTTGCTATGCGGCAACCCTGATCCTGGCGGCGAGCGTCTATTTCTGGTACGCCTCGGAGAGCAATGTCGAACTGCGCTTCTATTTGATTTTTCATCCCTTCGCGCACCTGCACTTGTTTCTGGCCGGATCGATTCTGGCGGTCGTGGCGGAGCGCCGGGCGCGCGGTGGTTGGTCACTGCCTGCCGCGAGCGGCGATTTCCTCCTCCTCCTGGCCCTAACCGGCATCACCCTCAATGCTTATATCAACCATCTCCCGCCGAGCGGACAGATGGTGTCGCGACTGGGAACCGAAACCCTGGTCGGTGTCGGCTTCGCCGCCTACGTAGTGGGTTCTCCTATGCTCAAAGCGATCCTGGCCCTCCCCGGCCTCGCGGCCCTCGGGAGGATCAGCTACTCAATCTACCTCTTTCATGGTCTTCTGATCGCTCTGGCCGCGAAGGCCGGGTCGGTGCGGCTCTTGCATCACTGGGCGGCAATGGGCGTGCCGCATCTGGCCCTGTTCACCCTCTACATGGCGGCCACCATGCTGGTAGTGGTTCCGATCAGCACCCTCACCTACCATTGGATCGAGCAGCCGGGGATGCGCGCCTTCCGCCGCGTCCGCCCCAGGGTACGCCTGTCGGCTGCCGCCTGAACAGGTCTGAAGACCGGCGCCCCTAAGCAGGCGGCTCCGGCTCCCCGCAATACGAGCCGCCGGACCACCCCACCTCCCATGCCCGTGTGTTTCCGTGCATCAGGTCGCGAGTCCGAACAAGAGTAGGTTGCCTAAAATGCGGTATCGTATGTCCTAACAGGATTGCCGCCCACGGAGTATGGAGGAGAGGCGATGTCGGAAGCAGTGATCGTGAGCGCGGTACGCACCCCATTCGGACGAGCTCGGAAAGGCCGCCTGGTGGACATTCGCGCCGATGACCTGGCGGCCATCGCCATCCGGGGCGCCCTGGCGCGGGTGCCGGCGCTCGACCTCGCATTGGTGGAGGATGTCATCCTGGGCTGTGCCTTCCCCGAAGGCGAGCAGGGCTTCAATCTGGCCCGACCCGCCTCGGCGCTGGCCGGTATCCCCAATACGGCCGGCGGCGTGACCGTCAATCGGTTCTGCGCCAGCGCCTTGCAAGCGTTGAACATGGCGGCGCAAGCGATTGGCCAGGGCGCGCAGGACGTGGTAGTGGCGGCTGGGGTGGAGAGCATGACCCGCGTGCCCATGGGAGGGTTCAACCCCTCCTATCATCCCAAGTTGGCGCAGCCCGCCGCCGGGTACCCGTGCGCCTACGTTCCCATGGGGATTACGGCCGAGAACGTGGCCGAACGCTACGGGGTGAGCCGCGAGGAACAGGATGCCTTCGCCCTCCGCAGTCACCACCGGGCCCTGGCGGCGCGGGACGCCGGCCGGTTCACGGAGGTGCTGGCGATCACCTTGCCTGACGGCTCGGTGGTTGACCGCGACGAAGGGCCGCGCCGCGACACCTCCGCCGAGCGCCTCGCGGCCCTGGAACCTGCCTTTATCAAAGGCGGGACGGTGACGGCGGGGAATAGCTCCCCTCTGACCGATGGGGCCACGGCCGCCGTGTTGATGAGCGCCGAGCGCGCCCGAGATCTGGGGCTAACCCCGCTGGCCCGCGTGCGCGCTATCGCGGTCGCGGGGGTGGATCCCGAGGTCATGGGGATCGGGCCAATCCCGGCCACCCGGAAGGCACTGGCGCGGGCGGGGATGACCATGTCGGACGTGGATGCCGTGCATCTCAATGAGGCGTTCGCCTCCCAATCGATTGTCGTACAGCGCGAGCTAGGCATCCCCGAGGATAGGTTAAACGTGCACGGCGGAGCGATTGCGATTGGCCACCCGCTCGGGTGCAGCGGGATCCGCCTGGTGGCTCAGCTCCTGAGCGAGCTGACCGCCGTGGACGGCACAATCGGGATCGCCACCCTCTGCGTTGGCGGTGGTCAAGGGGTGGCCACGATCATCGAGCGCCTCTAATCGGCTCCCGGCCAGTCACTACGCCGATCAGGAAGGAGACCACATGAGCGTCACAGTCAACCGGGTGGGGGTCGTGGGCGCCGGCACCATGGGGGGCGGAATCGCCGCGTTGTTCGCCGGCGTCGGCATCCCGGTGTTGTTGCTTGACGTCCCGGCGGAGGGCACCCGCAAGGCGGAGCGCGATGCCACAGCCGCGAGCGGTCTGAGACGAGCCCTGGCGGCCAAGCCCAGCCTCTTCTTTGAGGCAAGCGCGGCGCGGCGAATCGAGATCGGCAACACTGACGATGATTTTTCCCGGCTGGCCGAGTGCGATTTGGTGATCGAGGCGATTTTCGAGCGTCTGGAGGTGAAACGCGAGTTCCTCCGGCGGATGGCCGAGGTTCGCGCCCCAGGGGCTATCGTGGCCTCCAACACGAGCGGCATCCCTGTCCACGCCATGGCGGAGGGCCTGCCTGCCGACTTTCTTGCCCACTTCCTGGTCATGCACTTCTTCAATCCGGTGCGGTACATGAAGTTGCTGGAGGTCGTGCCGGGGCCATCGACCAGTCCCGAGACGCTGGACGCGGCACGGGAGATCGGCCAGACGTTGCTGGGCAAGGGGGTCGTGATCGCCAAGGATACACCTAACTTCATCGCCAACCGGATTGGGGTCTACGGATTCATGGCCGTACTCAGGCGGACCCTGGAGAGCGGCCTCGGGTTTGACGAGGTGGACGCTATTCTGGGCGAGCCAATGGGCCGGCCCCGGTCGGCCATCTTCCGCACCTGTGACCTGTCAGGGCTAGACGTGCTCTTACACGTGGCATCCGGCGTCTATGACGGAGCGCCCGCTGACGAGCAACGGGCCGTGTTCGAGCCGCCGCCGCTCCTCAAGGAGCTGGTCGCCCGTGGCTGGCTGGGCGAGAAGTCCGGCCAGGGCTTTTTCAAGCGGGTGAAGGGCTCCCAGGGGAGCGAGATCCTGGTCCTGGATCCCAAAACCATGGCATATCGACCACGGGACAAGGTGCGCTTCGACTCGATCGGCGCCGTTCGAACCCTGCCTGACTCCGCCGACCGGATCCGCGGCATGGTGCACGCCGATGACCGCGCGGGTCGGTTCGCGCGCGAGGTAACGCTCGACCTCCTCGCCTATAGCGCGCGGCGGGTGCCCGAGATCTCGGATCGGGTCACCGATGTGGACAATGCCATGCGTTGGGGCTTCCGCTGGGATCTCGGCCCCTTCCAGACCTTTGACGCCCTCGGAGTAGCCGACGTCGCCGCGATGCTGGAGGCGTCTGGACGCGGGGTTCCGCCGCTGGTACAGGAAGTGCTTGATCGCGGCGGCGGACGCTTTTATGGCGCACAGGATGGCGAACGCACCGCGTATGTTCCCGCGCTGCGCTCGACGGAGCCGCTGCCGCCGACCCCAGCCGATCTCACCGCGCGGACCCTGCACCGGACGGGCGCCACGATCCGCGAGAACGCCGGAGCCCGTCTCCTCGACATGGGCGAGGGGGTCGGCCTGGTTGCCTTCCAGACCAAGATGAACTCCATCGACCCAGATGTGGTACGGATGCTTCGGGAAGCGGTCGAGGAGGGTGGCGCCCGCTTCCGGGCGCTGGTGATAGGGAATGACGCGGCGGACTTCTCGGTCGGCGCGAACCTCGCCAGCTTGCTCATGGCCTCGTATGCCCGAATGTGGAAGCCAGTCGAGGAGATGATCCGCGCCTTTCAGGACGCCAATATGGCCCTCAAATATAGCCCTGTCCCCGTGGTGGTCGCACCGGCGGGCCGAGCGCTGGGAGGCGGCGCCGAGATCGTCATGCACGGAGCGGCGGTACGGGCCGCCGCCGAGTCGTATATCGGCCTGGTGGAGACCGGGGTCGGCCTGGTGCCGGCCGGAGGAGGCTGCAAGGAACTGCTCCTTCGCCTGGCACGCAGCCGCGAGGGGCATGGTCCTTTCCCGCCCGCCCGCCGTGCTTTTGAGACGATTGCCTATGCCACGGTGTCCACCAGTGCCGCCGAGGCGCGGACCCTTGGATTCCTCCGCGGAGCCGATCGGATCAGCCTGGACCGCGAGCGCGTCCTGTTCGACGCGCGGGCCGACGCGATTGCCCTGGCGGAGAGCGGCTATACGCCTCCCGAACCCGCCAGCCACTTGCTGCCGGGGATCGGGGGCAGGCTGGTGCTGGAGCAGCAGGTCGAGGGTTTGCGGCAGACTGGGAAAATCAGCGAGCACGACAGCATCGTCGCGAGCAAGCTTGCTTTCGTTCTGACCGGAGGTGAGTGTTCGCCGGTGAGGCCGGTAGAGGAGCAATGGGTGCTGGATCTGGAACGGGAAGCCTTTCTCAGCCTGGCCGGCATGGCCAGAACCCAGGAGAGAATCAAGTACACTCTCGAGACCGGAAAGCCGTTGCGGAATTGAAACCGAGGCAAATGGAGCACGCATGAACCTGAAAGGCAAGACGGCAATTGTCACCGGCGGCGGCACCGGAATCGGCCGGGCCGTATCCCTGGAACTGGCCCGCCAGGGGGCGGTGGTCGCGGTGAACTACTCGCGCTCGGAGCACGACGCCCGCGGCACGGTGGCCGAGATCGAGGCCCTGGGCGGGCGGGCAATCGCGGTCAGGGCCGACGTGGGCGCCGACGAT
>DATLQX010000211.1:0-3056 GCA_035534995.1 Chloroflexota bacterium
TCGCAACTTTGGTGGGGTGCACAGCCGTGCGCTCACGAGGCGGACCAAAGGCGCACGGCTGTGCGTCCCTACGCGGAAGGATCCCGAAGTGACCCTGGCTGATACTCTATGATGGGTATGAAAAGGCTATCGGTCTATCTCACTCAGAAAGAAGCGGACGGGCTTCGCAGGCTAGCCACCGCGACGGGAAGGTCGCGGGCGGATCGGGGATGCGTTTCCGGCCGGCGGATCAGGTGAAGAGTGCACGGGCCCGCGCCTAATCAGCCAATGTCTCCAGACGTTTCAGGGGTTCGCGATGGCGGTGCGAACCCTGCTACAGGACCATGCCGTACAAATCGGTGACGAAAAACTTCAGGGAAAGCGTGCCATTCCGCATATTCTTGCGCGGCGCCGTGATCTGGCACCTGGATCTCTGGAGGATCTATTCAATCAGCGACCCTCATCCGCTTCAGTCAAGGATCCTAAGCGGCCAGGCGGTGTAAGTTCGTAGGTTTAGCATGAGCGTGGTGCAGGAGTTGGGCTTTGCGGGCGAGGGCGTCGTCGACCGCCTGTTTGAGGGCGGCTACCTGGGCGAAGCTGCGGATAGGGATCTGATGCTGTTTGACGTCGTTCCAGACCGGTTCGATGCCCGACTGCTCGGGGCAGTACCGCGCCAGATAGACCAACTCGACGTTGGCCGCCCTCAACTGAGGCTGGGCGGCGATCACGGTCTGGCTGGTGTGGACGGAGTAGTTGTCCAGGGCGATCACCAGGGGCCGTACCCGGCGCCAGGTCGGCGGCGCACCGGCTGGGCGTCCGGCGACCTGCCAGAGGAACGCCACCAGACGTGCCGCGTCGATGGGGCCGACCTCCTCGACCGTCAGGCCCTGCGCGGCGGCCCGCGCCTCGGGCGTCATGCGCGGCTTCTTGGCGCGGCTCTTGGGCAGGACGGCCCAACTCCGATACGCCAGGCGACCGACATCAGGCCCATGGGTAAAGTAGGCGCCGATGACATTGACCCGCCGCCCCTGCGGTGCCTGATAGGGCACGCGCAGCCGCTGGCCGCGCGGGTACCAACTGTAGGTGGTCGGCAAGGTCAGGGCAAAACCCGCTTCGTCCAGATGGCACAGATCGATCACCCCCGCGCCCCCTTTTTTGCGAGGTCCGTCAGGACGGCCTCGCGCTCGGCGACTTCCGTGGGATCCTGTTTGTGCCGCAGGGTGCGGCTGGTGCGCTGCCAGGAGATGCGCGCCCGCCGCAGATGGATGCGCAGCCGGTCGGCACTCAGGCGGACGCCGTGGTGGGCGGCCACCCAGTCCGCCAGTTGGGCGGCCGTCCAGGTGCGGGTGCCGGTGGCGAGTTCGGCCCGGACGCTCTCCAGCATGGCGGGGCGCAGGGCCGACACCTTGCCCCCACGTGGTTTGTTCGGCAGGGCCGCAAACCCGCCGACGAGAAAGGCTTTGATCCAGGTGCGCACGGTTTGCTCGTGCTGGCCCAGGTGGCACGCGATGCGTGGGATGCTCCAGCCCGCATCCGACAGGCGCACCATCTCCAGGCGGTCGCGGGTGCTCGCGGCGAGCCCCGCCTGGTGCGTGTGCTCGCGCAACGCGCACCGCTGCTCAGGGGTTAAGATGATGTGGTACATGTGTACTAGCATAGCCGATTCTACGAACGTTGACCACCGACCCGCTTAGTTGCTAATGCACGCCTGGGTGGCGCGGTCGAACAAATGGATGCGGCTGGCGTCGAATAGCACTTCCATCGGCTGGCCGGTGGTGGCGTGGCTCCGCGGGTCGAGCCGAGCCACGAACTGGCTCTTGCCGGCCACGAAATAGACATACAATTCGCTGCCCATGTGCTCGACCACTTCCACGTTGACCGTGGCCACGTTGGCGTTGTTCCCCGTGCTGGGGGCCAATGAGCGGTCGTAAATGTCCTCCGGGCGGATGCCCAGGATCGCTTCCTGCGCCTCCCGCCCCACGAGCTTCGCGCGGGTTTCGGGCGTCAGCTCAACCCGGAACACCCCGGTATCGGCATAGAGGCGGTCGCCTTCGGAAACGATCCGGGCGTCGAAGAAATTCATGGCCGGACTGCCGATAAAGCCGGCCACGAAAATGTTGGAGGGATGATCGTAGACCTCCTGCGGCGCCGCCAGTTGCTGTAGGAAGCCGTCCTTCATCACCGCGATGCGGGTGCCCATGGTCATCGCCTCGGTCTGATCGTGGGTGACGTAGACCACGGTGGTCTGGAGGCGCTGATGGAGCTTGATCAGATACGAGCGGGTCTCTACCCGGAGCTTGGCGTCCAGGTTGGAGAGCGGCTCGTCCATCAGGAAGACCTTGGGCTCGCGCACGATCGCCCGGCCCACCGCCACGCGCTGGCGCTGGCCGCCGGATAGCTGCTTGGGCTTCCGGGCCAGGAGATTCTCGATCCCCAGGGAGGCGGCGGTGGCGCGCACCCGGCGATCCACCTCGGCCTTGGGCGTGTGGCGCCGGCGGAGGCCGAACGCCAGGTTGTCAAACACGTTCATATGCGGGTAGAGCGCATAGCTCTGGAAGACCATGGCGATGTCGCGATCCTTGGGCGGAACGTCGTTCACCACTCGGTCGCCGATCCAGATTTCACCGCCGGAGATTTCCTCCAGGCCGGCAATCAGCCGCAGGGTGGTGGACTTGCCGCAGCCCGAGGGGCCGACCAGGACCAGGAACTCTTTATCCAGGATTTCGATATTGACATCGTTGACGGCGGTCACGTCGCCGAACTTCCGATAGATGTGCCGGAGCGATACACTGGACATGCGCGGATCTCCTTTTCGGGTATGTACGCGCGGTCGCGCGAAGACAGAACTTTTCGGTAAAAACCGTTCCTCGTGTGCCACCCATGGTGGCGGCGGACCCAGCCCCTGGTATCTTCTCTAGCTCACCTCCTCCGGGCGCCGGCTTCCGTTTCCAGACGCCGCCGCAACTCCATCACCTGGTCCCGCAACTCAGCCGCCCGCTCGAACTCCAGTTGTCGCGCGGCGGTCTTCATCTGCGTTTCCAGATCCTTCAGCACCCGGAGCACCTCTTCCCTGGGCA
>DATLQX010000212.1:0-4787 GCA_035534995.1 Chloroflexota bacterium
CCCGGAGCAGAGCAAGAGTCAGCCGGTTTAAGCACCGGTCGGGCGTACCGGAAGCCCCATCCCTGTTCCAGCGGATCGTGAGGAGTCTACCATGGACCTGCAAGCGGCGCTGACCGCTCTGGCCGCTCGCGTCTCTGGCCGTCTCGGCGTGGCGATCCGCTACCTCCCAGATGGGCCCGCCTACCGGCTACGGGCCGATGAAGCGTTTTATCCAGCCAGCGTGATCAAGGTGCCGATCCTGGCCGAGGTGTTTTGTCAGGCGAATGAAGGGAGGCTCGACCTCAACCACCGAGTTGCCGTCACCGACGAGGATCGCCGCGAGGGCTCCGGTATCCTCGCCTCTCTGAAGCCAGGGCTGACCCTGACGCTCTGGGATCTCGCCGAATTGATGATCGTGGTCAGCGACAATACGGCCACCGCCATGCTGGTCCGCCTGGTCGGTGCTCCGGCGGTCAACGCCCGGATGAGCGATCTTGGCCTGGCGCGTACCCGCGTGGCCGGCGCCATGGCGGGGGACCGGGCGAGCCAGGACCGCTCCGAGACCACCCCGGCGGACATGCTGCGGTTGTTTGAGTTGCTCTGGCGTGGCGCGATAGCTGGCCCCGAGGGGTCGGCCCAGATGCTCGATATCCTGAGCCGGCAGCAGTTCATGGGCCTGGCCCGTTATCTGCCGGTGGATGATTTGAGCGAGGAGGACGGTAGGCGGCAATCTCCGGTTTTGCTGGCGAGCAAAAGCGGAGCGGTGAATGGGGTCCGCAACGACGTAGGGCTGATCACCGCCCATACCGCCAAGGGTCCTCGCCCCTACATTGTCAGCGTCTGTACCAACGGGGTGGAGGATGGTCGGCTCTGGACCCCGGAGAACCCCGCCGCGCTGACCGTGGGCGAAGTCTCGCGTCTGGCCTATCAACATCTGCTGGAAGATCTCTAGTACAGCCTGGCCCAAATGCATTGATGGTTCCGTAGGGGTACCGGGTGCCCATACGGATGCGGAAACGTAGGCCAGGCTATACAAGAGTGGGATGTGTCCTGGTGAGAAAGTAGCGTCGTGAGTGAGCCGGTGGTAGCCGCGATCAAACGGGCCGAGGCCACGTACCCTGGCGGCCCGATCAGCGAGCACGCGGCCCTGGCCCTGATCCGCCGGAGCAAGCGCCAATTTGGCCAGGATCCCGATCCCAGCCACCTAGGTCGGAAGGTTGAGCATACCGCGTACGGCTACGGAATCATGAAAGCGGTGAGCCAGGGCGACGCGGCGGCCCTGCGCCGAACCCTGGCTGATTTCAACCTGCCCAGCGTGGCGCCCATTCCTACCCTCGATCCGGGGTGGAGAAAGGATTCGCATGCCCAACGACCTTGCGTCCCCGACCTTTAGCGGCCCTCTTGGCGGCGGCCTGATCCGCCGCTGGTCCACGGCGGCCGATACGGAGAAGTTCGCCCAGTTACTGGGCACCGTCTTCCGTGACCAGGATGATGAGATGCCCAATCCGCGGGCCATAAGCGAGGCGCGGCTGAATATGGGGGGTGGGTTCCCCTACATGACGCCGGCGGACGTGGCCGTGGTGGAGGACACCAGCAAACCGGAGCGGCCGCTGGTTGCCTGCACCACCTTTTGGCGGCACACATGGAGCTATGCCGGCATCCCCTTCGGGGTGAGCCGGCCCGAATCGGTGGCTACCGATCCGGCCTACCGGCGGCGCGGGTTAGTGCGGGCCGTCTTCGAGATGATCCATGCACGGGGGGTGGCGGAGGGTCATCTGCTCCAGGCTATTACCGGCATTCCGTATTTCTATCGCCAGTTTGGCTATGACTATGTCCTGGATCTCGATGCTGGGCGCACCACCTACTTTTCCCTGATCCCGGCAAAGAAGGACAATGAGCCGGAGGCGTGTAGCTTGCGCCTTGCCCGCCTGGAGGATGTTGACCGGATCATGGCCATGTATAACGGACGGCGTGCCGGCAGCCTGGTCTGGCATGAAGGGACGGAGCGCCATTGGCGGTACGCGATTAATGCCTGGAACGATCCGGCAATCCGCGATCAGGATCCGACGCAAGTCGGACTGAACGGGCATTATTGGCTGATTCTGGACGCGGAGCAGGCCGTCCGCGGCTATGCCTGGGTGGCGGCGCGGCGCTGGGGACCAACCTTGTCCGTGCGCGAAGTGGCCCTGGCTCCGGGCGGCGACCTGCCCAGGCTGATTCCGGCCTTACTCCGCTGCCTGCGCGACCTGGGATTGGCGACCCCAGCCGTAAAGGCGGACGCGCCGCCGTGCAGCGAAATCAACTTTCATCTAGGGCGGACGCACTCCCTTCACGACCTGCTGGGCGATGCCCTCGCTCCGCGCCTTGAGCCGCCCTATGCCTGGTATATCCGCATCCCCGATCTCCGGGCCTTTCTCCAGCATATCGCCCCGGCCCTGGAGGAACGGCTGGCTCGCTCGATCCTGGCCGGCACTACGGGCGACCTCAAAATCGATCTCTATCGCGAGGGCCTTCGGATGCGCTTCGGGCAGGGAAAGCTGCTGGGAGTGGAACCCTGGCAAGCTCCGGCACGCGACGACGAGGCCACGGAGTTGGGGTGCCCACCCCTCACCTTCCCCCAGTTGCTCCTGGGCTATCGTAGCCTTGATGAACTGCGCGCGATCTTTCCCGATGTCTGGGCAAAAGATGACAAACGGCTCTTGATCGACATCCTCTTCCCCAAGCAGCCCTCGATCGTGGAGCCTCTGAGCTAATGATAGTCATGAATCGGAGGTGTAGGAATCGGACCGATCGGTCGGATCCGTCCGATCAGACGCATTCCTGCGCGGCATCCAGCGAATAATTTCCCAGCCGAGGGAGTTTCCGCCTATTCTGGCGGAAACTCCCTTCCAACATCCTAGCTGCTGGCGTTCGTGCCAACCGCGGTGATGATTTGCGCCTGCGTGGGGAGCGGGATGAAGGAGGTGACGCCGCCGGTGAAACCCTTGCCGGTGAGGTAGGGGGCAAGCGCGGCACCGGCCTGGCCCACGGCCGTGAACGATGCAACCTCCAGGGTCACGTTGTTCGCCGGATCGTCGCCGGCTACCACGCGGCCCAGAGCCCGGTGTTCGCTCTCCACCCCGAGAATCTGTCCCGCGAGTTGCGCCAGGTCGGCGTGGCCCAGGGTACCGAAGCTGTTCACCGCCGCCAGATAGGCGCCGATGAACGCGGTTTCCAGATGGTCGAGCACCCAGAGGAAGGTGCCGACCTGGCTGGTATAGCCGATGCTCTGGAAGGTCGTGCCGGGGAAGTAGAAGCCCGTCTGGCTCGACATGGCACCGGCCTTGGCCAGCGCCGCCGCGTGCTTGTTCTCCTGATCGAGCGCCGCCTGGAAGTAGGCGACGTTCCCGGCATTCCCGTCGCTGCCGACACTGTTGAGGCTACCCGACTTGCCGGCCAGATTGGGAGTATTGATGATCGCCGGCGTGGTCAGCCCAGTGTAGTAAAAGGTGGTAGCCAACTGCTCCGCGATCAGCGCCGTGTTGATGATACTCTGGACCGTATCGGTGGTGGTACCGGCGGCCGCTAACGCCTTGAGCGGCAGGGAGCCGGCCAGGGCCAGGCCAATCCCGGTCGCGGCGGCGCCCTTGAGAAACTGGCGCCGGCCGGTGGTTGAGGTTCCCAGCCCGTGCCTGAGATCGCTCGTCATGGTTTCCTCCTTCATCTTACAGGAACATCGTGACCAGGCGGGTACCGAAGGTACCAATCACCGGGGTTGTCTTATCGGCGGTGGGCAGCGGGATAGCGGCGGTAGCCCGACCGCTAAAGCCCTGACCGGAGAGGAAAGGCGCCAGGGCCGTACCGGCATGGCTTACCGCCGTGAAGAGGGATTTCTCCAGGGTCAGATTGTTCGCCGGATTGCTGTTGCCAATCACCCGGCCCATGGCCCGGTGCTCGGACTCCACGCCCATGATCTCCGCCGCCAACTCAGCCAGATCGGGATGTCCCAGGGTAACGAACGCACTGATCCCCGCCAAATAGGCGGCGATGAATGCGGTTTCCAGGGTATCCAGGATAGCCAGCACTCCGCCGGTGCCGGTAAGGGTGGTGAATGTGGTCTGGGGGAAGAAGAACTGAGTCGCCGGCGAGGTAGCGCCAGCCTTGGACAGGGTGGCCGCGTGTTTGATCTCCGAGTCCAACGCGGCCTGAAAGTAGCGGACGTTGCCGGGATTCCCGTTCGGCGGCATACCGGGGTTATTGGGATCGGTCGAGGAGCCGCCAAGGGCACTGTTGCTCATGATCGCCGGGGTAGTCAGCACGGTGTAGTAGAACGTAGTGGCCAATTGCTCCGCCACCAAGGCGGTGTTGATGATCGACTGCACGGTGTCTGGGGTGCTGGCTGCCGTCTGACCGGCGGCCCGAGCCGACGACACGGCAAAGCCACCCACGCCCAGCCCAGCGCCCGCCGCCGCGACTTTCCTGATGAACGAGGCGCGGCTCGCCCGATCGCGAAAGACCGAATCCATATGTTGCCCTCCTGGTGTGTTCAAGGTGAATCTGGCGCCCAATGCGCCAACCCGGAAGGTAATACGCTGGTCGCGGCTAATTGGGTCACAAAGGCCGCCGTCGCTGCCATCCGGCCTCAGCCAGAGGCATACCTTCAGCCGAGCGACGGCCCAAGACCGAACACGCGGACGCCCTCGGTCTTGCCCTTGACCGTGATCTCCCCGAGGTCGCGCGGCGACACCTGGCCCGCCAACTCGACGGGCAGGGCGGAAACTACGGCGGCGCTGGCCACGATAGCGAAGCCAACCTCCTTGGTCAGGCTT
>DATLQX010000213.1:0-8135 GCA_035534995.1 Chloroflexota bacterium
GCAGAATGGGGACATCGGCGAAATATTTGCTGAGATGTTGCACGCGGAGCATACGCATTCTCCCTGTTGAGTCAGCGCCCAGAGGGGCGAGAACTGGAATCAAGGGGTGACCAGCGCGCGTGGCCCGCGGGTCACGGTGGAAGGCAGCGGACGCGGCGGCTTCGGAAGCGGCACCGCTGGAACGATCGGGGGAACGAGTCAGGGATAACGAGAGGCCGTTAGGATGGCCCCGCCCTGTCCGCGCTCACGCTGCCCGATAGGTTCCGTGCATGACACCCTCGCTTACAACGGTCGATAGTTGGAGTATAGCAGGAGATCGAACCAGAAGATCGGGTAGGATCAACGATTGGACCGGCGGGCCGCTTTTGGCCGCCAGGGCGGGAGGAGTACGGGATGGCGCGGTTGTGGGTATGGTGCACAGCCGCCCCTGCCTGGCTCGTCTGCACGATCGTGATGGTCATGGCCGCCGCCTACCGAATCGCGCTGCTGGCCACCACGTTTACCCGCCTGGACGCCGATCAGGCGATCGTTGGCTTGATGGCCTTCCATATTCAGGCGGGCGATCGCCCGGTCTTCTTCTATGGCCAGCCCTATCAGGGGAGCGCCGAAGCCTATGGAGCCGCTCTTTTCTTTCACCTCTTGGGCGCCGGCGCCTGGGCGGCGCGACTACCGACCCTCCTCTTCTCCATCGCCTTCGTGGGCGCCGTCTATTGGCTAGGACGCCTATTCTATGGTCCCTACATCGCAGTCCTCTCGGCGCTCTTTCTGGCCCTGGGGCCGTCAATCCTTATTTCGTCCAGCACCGCCTGCGGCTTCGGCTATATCGAGGTGATGGTGTGTGGGACGCTCCTCTTTCTCCTGATCAGCCGCTACCCAGACCTACGGCGCATGCCTATGCCGGTCGGACTGGTCTGCGGGCTCCTGATCGGCTTTGGTCTGTGGACCCAGCCCTTGATGGTCGAATACGCGCTTCCTGCCGGCATCGCCCTGACGGCCCGGTTGAGATACGGCAACCGAGGCAGCGGCCGGCGGATCACCCTCTCCCTCGGCGCCCTTCTGTTCGGGACCGCCCTTGGCGCCGCGCCGCTGCTGGCCGATAACCTGAGCCGGCACTGGGAGACCCTCACCTATCTCACGACCCGTAGCCCCGGCGGAAACCACCTCGTGACGGCAGGGCGCCTGGTCACCGAGGCGCTGCCGGTGCTCACCGGCCTGGTCACCCCTACCGCCGTGCCGAGCCTGTTCGCCCACCTCGTGGCCCTCCACCGGTTCTGGTACACCGTGGGTCTGGGCTGCGGCATCGGGATCGTGGCGCGTCTGACCCTGGGGCCTCATAGCCTATTCCAGCGGATCGCCACCCTTTTCCGACCGACGAAGGACTGTGACGCCGAGGGAATACCCGACCAGGACAACCGTTCTCCCGGTGACGCCATGCTGGCACTCTTCGTGCTCTGTTGCTTGCTCTTCTTTATCGGCAGCAGCTTCGGGGCCGCACGCGCGGCCACCCTGATGCCTCGGTACCTGATCCCGCTCTATACCGCCGCGCCGCTGGTGCTCGACTGCTTTGTGCCCAGCGGCTCTGGGCGCCGGCGCCGCTTGTTGGCGGCGGGAGCGGTTGGCACCCTGGCGGCCTGCGGCATCCTGGTCGCAACCACCGCCGTGCTGCCCCGTACATCCACCACGGCGGTCGCGGGGGCGGCGCTCAGCCCGCCGCCGATAAACGGCCTGACGGAGCTACTGGAAGCCCAGCGGGTTCGAGTTGCCTATACGGGCTACTGGCTGGCCAATCGGATCTCCTTTGAGACGCGGGAACGAGTACTCGGGCTGCCGATTAAGGCGGTAGGACAACTTGGAATGATTCGGATGCCCGCCTATCTGACTCTCGCGGCCAGGGTTCCGGCCGAGCGGTTGGCCTGGATCTTCGCATCGGGGAGCCATGACGACCAGGTGTTCCGCCACAGGCTCCAGGCCGAGCACCTCACGGCGGCGCTCTTTCCCTGGGAGGAATTGGTGGTGTATACCGATCTCTCACAGCGGCCCTGAGCCTGGACTCTCCGCCAGAATACCTCTGTCGTCCGCCGGTTTACCGCGTGTCGCTGTCGAGCGCCAAACCTCTATAGAGGTGGGTAAGCGAGATCTGGAGCCCAATGGTCTCCAGTTCGAGATCAGCCCCCGCCGACACGATCAGATAGCGCCATACTCCATCGTCACCGCGCCGCAGCACGGTGGCCTGGATCTTCCGGTTGTCCAGGATCAAATACTCACGGAGAGACGGTAGCCCCTGATAGCCCTCGAATTTGTCACCTCGATCGAAGCCTTCGGTGCTTTGCGAGCGAATTTCGCAGACCATCACGGCATCGTGCAGATCATACTTGTTGGAGGCGATCTCTTCCCCACATACCACGTAGGCGTCGGGATACACGTAGCGCGCTGGATCAAGATAGACGCGCATGTCACCGTTGTACACATGGCACGGGCCATCGGAAAGATGGGCCTCCAACGCGGCGAGCAGGCGTACCGTGAGTCTGCTATGGGTCTGGGAGTTACCCGCCATGGCCCAGTGGCTGCCTGGCGGCCAGCCCTGGGGATACATCAGGCCGTCCCAGTATTCGTAGCGACCGGGAAGGGTGGCGGAGAGGCGCACATAGTCCTCCACCCGCATCCGCCTGGGCGATTCATAGGTTACATCATCAAGCTGAACCAGCCGTTCCGCCGTCATGTATGCCGCCTCCTGCCTACCCATGAGTGTAGCAGGCAGCCTGGAAGACAGTGCGACTTTATCCAAGCAGGGCGGAGAGACGGTCGGGCCGGTTGGTGGTGATCCCATCGACCCCCAGGGCGATCAGTCGAGCCATGGTGACGGGAGCGTCCACGGTCCAGGCGAAGACAAAGAATCCTTCCTGGCGGCAGATCTCCAGGAGTGGGGGACGGACCAGATGATACTCCACCGCCAGACCGCTCGCCCCGTTGCGGCGGGCGCCCCGAATGGCCCGGCGGGTAAGCGCGCGCAGGCTCTCGTCCGAAATGGCCCGCCCGAACAGGGGGACCGCCATCCCGCTGGTGGCCTGTACGGTGGGGAGCAGGGTGATTTCGGGGACGAAGGAACGCCCCGGTCCCGATCCGAGCAAGGCACCGTCGGGCGCGCCCGCCCGCAGGGCGTCACACACACGCTGGGCCATGACTGGACCGCTTCCCCGCAGATCCAGGTAGGGCAGAGCGCGGCCTCGCATCAGGTCCAGCGCCTCCTCCAGGGTCGGCGGCGGCGCGGGCAGGCGGAGGAGGACCGCCAGGTCGCTCGCGGGGATGCGCGGCCAGCGAGGCCAGGTGCCAATGATCCGCGGCAGCGCCCGTCCACGGGCCAGACGCCCATTGGCGGCCGGCGGATGCGGGGAGACCCAGGGGAAGTGCGCCAACACCAGGTGATCGTCGCTGGTCCGCCAGACATCCAGTTCGATCAGATCCACGCCGATCCGCAGCGCCGCCTCGATCGCTGCCAGTGAATTGCCGGGCGCCAGCCCCGCCGCGCCCATGTGGCCGATGCGGAACGGGCGGCGCCGTCCCGCCAACCCCTCAATCATGCGGTTCCCGGCCCCGTAAGGATCGGACCGAGCGTGTCTCGTACCGCGCCCACCAGGTAGAGCGATCCGGCCACGACGATCAGATCCTCGGGCCGAGCCAGAGCACGGGCGCGAGCGAGCGCGGCGGACGGATCGGCCACCACCTCGACCTCGGCGGCATGGCGGCGGGCATGCTCGGCCACCTGGGCGCCGAAGCCGGCCCGTTCCTGCCAGGGGGGCTCGCTCACCACCACCGTCGCCGCCAGGGGGCTGAGCTGGTCGGTGATGGCCGCCATATCCTTATCACCGAGGATCCCGAGGAGGAGCACGATCCGCCGCCCTTCCTCGCGGGCTCGGAGCTCGGCCGCCAGCGCGCCGGCCCCGGCGGCATTGTGCGCCCCATCCAGCAACAACTCCGGCCGGCCGGGAACGCGCTCCATCCGCCCCGCGATCCGGGCCGCGCCCAGTCCCGCCGCCACCGCCTCCTCCGGGATTACCAGCCCGATTTGTAGGGCCAGGGCATCGACGGCGGCCACGGCGCAGGCCGCGTTCAGGCGCTGATGCGCCCCCCGGAGCGCGAGCCCCAGATCGGGGTGAGTAGCCGCCGGAGTGATCACCGTAAAGGGCGCATCGAGAAGGGCGCTCACTGATTCTACCCGCACCACCCCATCCGGTCCCACCGGCCAGAGGGTGGCCTGCCGCTGCCGGCAGAACTCGCCAATTACCGCCAGAGCGCTGCCGGTCGCGGCGCTGACCACGATCTGGCCGGGCTTGATCAGGCCCGCCTTTTCGGCGGCGATCGCCTCCACCGTGTAGCCCAGCCGTTCCACATGGTCGAGACTGACATTGGTGATCACCGCCACGCGGGCCGCGTTTACCGTGGTGGGATCCAGGCGGCCCCCGAGTCCCGTCTCCACCACCACGCACCGGACTCCTTGCTCGGCGAAGTAGAGGCAGGCCATGGCCCAGAGCACCTCCAGGAAGGCGGCCCGCCCGAAGGAATAGTCCGGCGCCTGGTTGGTCTCCATCAGGGAGAGAGCCGGCTGCATGGCCTGCAACAGCCGCACCCAGCTTGCCTCATCAATCGGCGTCCCATCCACCGCGATCCGCTCCCGGTAATGCTGCAGATGTGGGGAGACGAAGGCGCCGGTGCGCCGGCCGGCCTGGCGCAGAATGGCCGCCGCCATGGTCGTGGTCGAGCCTTTCCCGGTGGTTCCAGCAACCTGAATCGTCTGAAAGGCTCGTTCGGGGTGATCCAGAAGCCCCAGCAAGGTATCGGCGCGGACGAGTCCTACCTCCTCGCGCGAGCGGAGGGGACGGCTGACCAGATCCTCCAGGTAGGCGATACTGGTGGGATAGTCGGAAAATTGTTCCATGGCCCGATCAGGATAGCAGGTGGGGCAGGTTCAATGCCCCTGCCCCGTGACCGGCGTCTGTTGTACGGTATTAGCGGCGGCATAGAAGGCCAGGCCGCTACCGCCCATGGCCACCAGGACGATCACGGCGATAATCTTCTGGGCTCGGCGGCTCCGGTCGCGGGCTCGGCGGCGTGACATGAGATTAGACCCCGCTCTCATCGCTACCGATCGAGAACAGGCGCTCCAGATCGTGATTGGAGAAGGCGCGGAAGGCAATCAGCGTATTGGTCCGGGTGATCCACTCCAGAGGGGCCAGCTTGGTGGTTACCACCTCGGCCAGATCCTCGTGGCGGCGCACGCGGACGATCGCCACCAGGTCGTAGTCCCCGGCCACCGAATAGACCTCGGAGATCTCCGCGATCTCCAGCAGCGCCTGCGCCGTGTGAGGAATATGGCGGCGGTCCACCGTGCAGAGCAGAATCGCGGTAATCATGGCAACCCATCTCCCTCATTCAGGGTATCGCGCCACCGGACCTTGTGCGGGGCGCGCTCTCCTCTGTACTGTACAAAGATTGCCGCTTCGGCGGCGCGGGAGAGTGTCAGCGAATACTCCCTTCATATACCCCCGATCCCCCGACTGAGGTCGGGGGCTGGGAACGAATGAGCGCTGAGAGACAAGTAGGAGAGCGGCCGGCAGGGATTTCCTTGCCTTTGGCCATAGGTGGGGATCGCACGAGGAGTGGGGACGATGAGCGAACAGTATCATATCCGTTGCAAAGAGGGCGACGTGGGCCGTTACGTGCTGCTGCCGGGCGACCCTGGCCGGGCCACCCTGATTGCCCAGCACTTCGACCAGCCGCGTCTGGTGGCCCAGAACCGCGAATATACCACCTACACCGGCTCGCTCGATGGGGCGCCCGTCTCCGTGACCTCAACCGGAATCGGCTGCCCCTCCACGGCCATCGCGCTTGAGGAGTTGTGCGCGATCGGGGCCGACACCCTGATCCGGGTCGGCACCTGCGGCGCCATGCAGAACTTTCTCCGCAACGGCGATCTAGTCATCGCCCAGGCGGCGGTGCGCGACGAGGGGACCAGCGCCCAGTATATCCCCATCAGCTACCCGGCGATGGCCCATCTCGACACCATCCACGCCCTCCAGGCGGGGGCACGCGAGGCGGGCGCCCGCGCCTACACCGGCATCGTGCGCACGGGCGACGCCCTCTACGTGGATCTGGCTCCGCAGAGCATCCCCCTGCAGGCGCTGAGCGGCGGCAACGCGGCCCGCATGTGGTCGGAGGCGCGTGTCCTCTGCGCCGACATGGAGTCGTCCACTCTCTTCGTGGTGGGAACCATCCGCGGCCTGCGCACCGGGACGGTCCTCCTGGTGGTCAACGCGATTGGCGATCCCGAAATCACCCAGCAACAGGGGACGGGCAACGCCCTCGATCCCCTGATCCGTACCGCGATCGCCGGCCTGCGGGCGCTGATTCGGGCGGACGTGGCGAACCAGGGATAGGAATAGCACCTTTAGGGCTCGGAGCCGGGGGCGAACCGCCATGAATCGCCGGTGATCCGCCAACCCCGGTCGGTCTTGTTGAGGGTGAGATCGGCGATTATTTGGTTTGACGGGGTGAGCGTCACTATCGGTCTGTTGGGCTGCCGGACGGCATACACCGCGTAATTGGTATAGGTGAGATGCACGGTAGCTACCGCCCCCGTGATTGCTACCGCCCCAAACGTGACGTCGCGTATGCCGCCGGCAATCAGTTTGTTGCCCCCATTCGCTTGGGCGGCCATCCATTGCGCCACCATCTGGGTTTCAGAGGTTAAGAGGGATGATCCAGGACTGTACAGGGCGCCGAGTTCCGCGTCGGCTCTCGCATCCGCTTTCCGCACCTCGGACGCGGCGAAAGCGACTCCGGGCGCCGTGTTGGGGGCCAGGTACAGCGTCTCCTTGGCCGCCTCCGCGCGTACCACCAACCGTTCAATCGCGAAGGTCTCCGGGGTCAGGGCAGGCTGGCCGGATGAAGCGGAGTACAACGCATGGATAATCACGCCCATAACCGCAACGGGAATCACGAGAGCGCATCCGAGTAGGCTCTTTTCCGTGCCCGTGAGCATCCTCATAACGGCCCGTCCATTTCTCGCTTCTTGATAGATTGCGTGCCGAGGCCCATCTGACCTATACCGCGTTTTCCATTGGGGTCAATACGATGTCGCGCTCGGATCCGTGCCCTAGGGTTGAACACCGCGAATGATTGAGCGCACCGGCGTTAAGCTTGGGGCAACAATTGCAACTTCTCAACCCCGGCAAAGTTGCCCCGGTTGTTGGTAATGAGAGGGACGTTGAGAGCAATGGCGGTGGCTGCGATCCATGCATCGGCAACCTGAATTGGACGCCCATTTCGTCGAGCTTGATCGCCGACAGCAGCCCAGGTCCGGCACAGATCACGGTCAACCAACGCGACTACGAACTGGCTCAGGAAATCCGTCATCCGTTCCCGGCGAGCCGACCCCCAATCACGCTGTAACGCCCAGCGTTCCAGCTCCGCGATGGTCATGAAAGAGACCACGAGAATCTGCCCCGTTACGTAAGGACGATAGTGCTCGGCGCGGGTGTCGTGGCGAAAGAGCTAGGAGATAACATCAGTATCGACGACGCAACCCGCGTCAGACATGATCACCATCGCGCCGCCACTCTCGTACGGCGACGACAAACTGATCAGCCGTTTCATCCTCCGGCCAGAAATCGCCGAGGAGATCACTAAAGTTGGTAATCGGCTGAACGCCCTGAGATGCCGCGAGCGTTGGTAGATCCGTTTGGGATTGAGCGTAAAACGTCTGACCCGACATCACCGGCGGTCCGTTTCGCGGGACATCTTTCAGAGGTGCCTCAGTACGGGTACTGGCCACCCCGAGGCGGTCGAGAAGGGTCAGTGCCGCTGCCGCCTGAGCATCGTCCAATTGGTCAACCAGTGTATGCAACTTTTCCTTCACTGTCATGCCCGGCGCTACTCCCCTGGTATCAGCTTTCATAAGGTATCGCTTAGCGAGTGCGCCCGTGTCAATGAGCTGTGTCGGTTCGTGGCCCCGGTAGCGCGGTAGAGGTCGCGGAGCAGACAGATCTCGCCGCCATGATGCATCACCTCGCGGTTGATGTGGACGATCAGGGCGGCCATCGGCTCGTCGCGGAATATGCCTCCCTTCGGCCCCAGCGGCG
>DATLQX010000214.1:0-4869 GCA_035534995.1 Chloroflexota bacterium
AGCTAGGTTGCACCACACTGTACCTACTGCTGCCTGCTCGGCTGACTGAGTCGGCAGAGCCGATATGAGTGGCTCCAGCACCGCATAGGCAGCATCAATATTACCACGGGCGAGATGGTAATCCGCCACATGGACGGCAAGTTGTGGATCAGTCACTAGATCTGGCTGAGGCGCCATGGTTCGAACCGTCCTTTCGAGCCTGTTTACTGTTTGGGGTGAGTGTTATCTAGGAGTAGTGAGATCAATCGCTTGCTTGGAATCATGATGAGGCATGAAGAATTTCGCTTGCCTTGGCGTCTCGTGACTGGAGCGCAGGCATACATACTACCTGGTACGGCCTCCCTGGAGGAGTCAGGCGGTTCGGGTGAGGCAACAATTGGGGATTCCGCCGTGCTTCAACCGGGCCGGGCATTGACCCGTCGGCTCCCTACCTGCCACCAAACACGAGTGCGGTTGGGTGCAGGGGCACCGTTCCTTCGTGGATCGCACACTCCTGGCCACCTCACGCAGACCGGCCCGCTCCCACCGGCATCTCGCTCCGTTTGGCGCCCGAGTCGCCCTTACGGGCCGGTTCCCTGAATGCCGAATCGGTCAGGGCCTCCTCGACCAGCCAGGGCCGGCTTGCCGGTTGGGAGACGGCTGCCCCGTCGCGCGGTTGGAGCATCAGGCGGGCGAAGACCGGGAGATCGTGCACGATGTAGCGCTTCCAGAGGCGGCGCGGCTCTTGCGCCAGGCGATAGAGCCATTCCAGGCCGTGTCGCTGGATCCACACCGGGGCCCGGCGCACGTTCCCGGCCAACATGTCGAACGAGCCGCCTACCCCCATGCACACGGGCACGTTTAGGGTTTCCTGGTGCGCCCGAATCCAATGTTCCTGTTTCGGGGCGCCGAAGGCGACAAACAGCATATCGGGCCGGGCGGCGCGCACCATGCGCACGCCGGCATCATCGTCTTGTTCGGTCATCTCCGCGGCAGGCGGTGAGTAGGTACCGGCGATCCGCAAGCCGGGGAATCGCTGCTGGAGCACTTCGGCGGCTTGATATGCCACGCCCGGGGCCGCCCCCAGCAAGAAGATGCTGTAGCCGCGTCTGGCCGCCAGTTGGGCGCAGGCCAGGATCATGTCCACTCCGGTCACCCGACAGGGGAGCGGCGTCAATTGCCGCCGTGAGGCCCACACCAGGGGCATGCCGTCCGCCAGGACCAGGTCGGCGTCGTTCACGATACTCTGGAAGCCGGCGTCCTGGCTGGCGAGCCGGAGGAAATCCACGTTCGCGGTCACTACATGATGCGGTCGCTTCGATTGCACGAAACCGTCTATCTGGGCCATCGCCTGATCCGCGTCCACGCAGTCAATCAAGGTGTCCAGGAGATTTACCCTGGTACGCATTTCCTTCCCCTGTTCAGCCGTGGGAACGGCCAACCCCGCCAACCATCCTACTGTCGCCCATGGCCATCTGGACCTTCAGCTGCGAACACTAAACCCGCCCACCTATTCCATGGGATCCGCGCACCGTCATTGGGCGAGAGCGTGACCCGTGCCTCACCTGCCAGAGCCACGGGCACTCGGTAATCGAATGATCTGAGCGTAACAAGACGCGGTTAAGAGTCGGTTGGAGAGGAGGTAAATTATTGGTGGAGAACGATACAATATGCCTCGCGCCCTCTCCGTGGCAGCGTGTCGTTAGGGCATGACGCACGCTCAACTCGCTCCCGAGCTCGGGCGCGGCGGTGTCCGTCAGCGACCGGCCCCATCCATATTTTGCACCGGACCTTAACCACTCTCTGAACCCACCGTTGACCGTTGGGTGTTACTGTAGCTTCAGGTTGCCTGGGCCGTTCCCTCCTCTCCTCACGTTGTGCAGTGTGGATGGGGAGGAGCGGACTCGGCCAGGAAATACTCGCGGTTGAGCGGCATGGGGCTTTGGTGGCGCCCATGCAAGGAATGGGGGGAAACCGTGCAGGAGCGCGCCGCTTCTTCCGTCCCGGCATTGAAGAGTGATTCGCTTCGTGCCGAGCGGTTTGCCGAGGATCCTCGTACTCGATCCAGTACCGGATCCCGCGTCCTCGGGAAGGCAGCCAGTATCGGGCTGGATGGCGCCCTTTCCTGGCTCGCTTTCTGTACCGCCTACTACCTTCGCTATATCCTGCGCCTGGTGCCCGGACAGTACGGCACAACTCCGGTCTCGCTCGCCGATTGGGCGCCTTTTGGGGTGGTGTTTTGCCTGGTGACCATGGCGAGTCTCGCCGTCTCAGGGCTCTATCGGGCCCGATTGGGCCGCGACATCCTCGGCGAATTACCCGCCCTTGCCCGCGCTACCCTGATCGCGGTGGGCGCTATGGTGGTGCTCGGGGCCTTTCTCCCCATCGTGGAATATTCCCGACTGGTCGTGGTGTATACCTGGATCGTGCTGGTACCCATATTGTTGATCGGCCGCGTCCTCCTCTATAGCGCCCTGTCCCGTCTTCATGGCTCCGGGTGGAACACGCGCCGAGTGCTGGTGGTGGGGATCACCCCACTCGGCAAAATGGTGATGCAGCGAATGCTGGGGCGCCGGCGGCACGGCTACCATCTGATTGGCTTTTTGCGGGCGGAGAGCGAGGGCGTGGGCGAACTGGCGGCGCCGGGGCGGCCACGGGGCGATTTTGGTCGCTTCAAATGCCTGGGCGGGGTGGAGGATCTCTCTCGCGTGGTCCGCGAACAGCACATTGATGATGTGATCTGCGCCCTGCCGGCCAGCTCGCACGCCGATATCACCAGCCTCTGCCAGCACTGCGAGGCGGCCGGGGTAGCGGTCAAGCTGGTGCCGGACCTCTTCGAACTCAGTCTCTCCCGCGTGCGCATGGATCATCTGGCCGGTATTCCCCTTATCGATGTGCGCCAGGCCCGTCTTGGTGCCGGCAGCCGGGCGGTAAAGCGCCTGGTCGACGTGGTCCTCGCGGGGGCGGTGCTGGTCCTGGCGTCACCGCTTCTGCTGGCAACCGCTCTCGCGATCAAGCTGGATTCTCCAGGCCCAGTGCTGGTGCGCCAGCAACGGGTGGGGAAAGGCGGGCGGGAGTTTCCTTTCTTCAAGTTTCGCTCCATGCATGTGGGGGCCGATCGCCAACGCGACGCTCTGGCGGAACAACAGGGCATCGTGGCCCCGCGAATCTTCAAGGATCGGCGTGATCCGCGGCGAACCCGCGTGGGCCGATTCATTCGCAAATGGTCGATTGACGAATTGCCTCAACTCTTCAACGTGCTGCGGGGCGACATGAGCATGGTGGGCCCCCGCCCGCCCCTCCCCATGGAGGTGGCTCTCTATGAGAAGCACCACTTCAAGCGATTCGAGGTGCCGGGCGGGATCACGGGCCTGTGGCAGGTGAGCGGACGGAGCGACATCGAGAGCTTCGAGGAGATCATTATCATGGACACCTACTACGTGGATAATTGGTCTCTGGCGCTGGACTTCCGTATCTTGCTCCGAACCGTCGTGGCCGTTCTCGCTCGCACTGGTGCCTACTAGCCATGTGGTCCTTGAACCGCGCGCGGCGAGGGCGTGTCTCCAGCCTCGCTCCCTGGCTCCCCGTGCTCGCCGGCTTCCTTCTCGTTTTGCCTATCTCGGTGACGCTGGTCGTCGTGCGCGTGCGCGGGCAGGCCGGCGGCTGGCATCCTCTCCGCGCGCTCGCTCTGAGTGATACCGACCTCGCCTTCCTGGCCGCTCTTCTGTTCCTGGTCGCGGCGCCAGGTATGGCGCTCCAGCGCCGAGCCTGGCGGCACGTACAAGCACGAGAACGCCAGGCACGCGCGGCGGAGGCGATCCAGATCGAGAACGACGCGGTGGCACGGGTCTGCCAGGCCGTGGCGCGTGAGTTCGTGCAACCCCTCTCGGGTACCCTTGCTTACAGCGAACTTCTGCTTCAGGATACCGCAAGCCCCAGCGAATCGCAGCGCCGCGCGCTCGATGGCCTGCGCGAGGGGGTGAGCCGGCTGGAGTACCTGGTGTATTCGGTCCGCGACGCGGTGACCGAGGAGCCCATGCAGGCGCCGGGCGCGCGCATGGCGGATTCGGTGGTCCATGCGGTTCGGATGCCGGTTCCGCGCCACCCCATGCCGGCAAGGGGGCCGGCGCGGTGGAGGCCGTGAGCATGGGATGGGGCTGCTTATGCCTCGGCGGTGCGCAGCATATACCCCAGCCCAGCCACGGTCCGGATGATATCATCGGCATCCAACGCCCCCGCCAGGCGCTTGCGGAGGTTACTGATGTGAGTTTTCACCACCGAGACATCGCTCTCCGCCTCGTAGTTCCAGACGTGGTTCATGATCTGCTCCGCCGATATGACCCGGCCCTCGTTTTCGAGCAGCACGCGGAGAATCTTTCCCTGGATCGGAGTCAGCTTGATCCGCGCGTCCCGACCGGCAATCTCGTGCTGCTCGGCATCGAAGGTGCCCTTGCCTAAGTGGTAGAGCGTTTTCATCGGGCCGCCCTGTCCGTGCGCGCCTCGGGTGCGGCGCAGGACGGCCTGGATGCGGCAACTGAGGATCTGCATGCTGAACGGTTTGGAAACATAATCGTCCGCCCCGTGCTGGAAACCGGCGACCACGTCAACGTCAAGGTGACTGGCGGTGAGCATAAGCACCGGCAGTTGGCACTGCCGGCGCAACTGGCCGCACAGGGTGAGGCCGCTCATGTCCGGGAGATGCACGTCAAGCACCACGGCGTCCGGCGGATCGGTTTGGGCCGCGCGGAGCGCGTCCGCCCCGTTGTTTGCGACCGAAACCTTGTAGCCATCGCGAGTAAGCGCATAGTGGAGAAGGTCGGTAAGGTAGGTGTCATCATCCACGCACAAAATCTTGGGAGCGATCGCCGCGTTTAGGCGATGCATCATCGG
>DATLQX010000215.1:0-3147 GCA_035534995.1 Chloroflexota bacterium
CAGCCACTGATCGAGGGGGATGGCCTGAATGATCTCAACCTCAAGCTCATCCCAGGCAGCCGGATTCAACCAATACAGGCACAATTCCGATTGCGCTTCGTTCATTTCTTGTCCTCCCGGGCCCTCCGGCATGTAGTCCACAGCGCGCTGCAATGATCCGCAGTCCAGTGTAAGTGTACGCCTGCAAATGCGAACGGAAATCCCATTATACGGATTGTCCGCCGGACAGCCTTGCAAGCGTCTCCTGCTCCCACGAACCGATTGCGAAGACGAAACCCGCACCATGGGCGATGCGTCGGTGTCGAAGTACAAGAGACGTTATCGCCGTGGCGCGGGCTCCTCACCTTCCGGTGTCTGGTAGTCAGGCGGCAGTGGCTTGACCGGGCCTCGCGACCGTGCACTCAGATACTGATGCACCTTGCGCCGCGTTGTCAACCAATCATGTCCTAGGCGCACTGCATTGAGCCGCCCCGACCGCGCCGCGTCACGCAGGCTGCCCGGCGCCAAGCCGGAGATTTCGGACGCTCGGTGCAAGGTGATCGGCTCATCTGGTCCTTCAAGTTCCATCAATGTCTCTCCACTTGTCTCGCGGAGCCGATCCGGACCAGCCCCGGATCCGGCTCTCTCGCTTGAGTCTGGTCACGCGACGCGCTCGCGAGCGTCTTGTAATTCGTAATCTGAATCATCCCATATCTACCCTGCCGTCCCACGCGCTACGCCAAGGGCCCGGCCACCGAAGGAGGGACCGGATTGTACCCAATGTCGTGCACGGGCCGGCCGGTGCCGTATGGCGACGGTACGCGCCACACCGGCGACGCAGCGGCGGACACGGTGGGTCGCTTGGCCGTACCCTTCACGGGTAGGACGTGGGAACTTATCGCCTTGGCCACCACGGCCATGTGCTTGCAGATTTTGCGCGAACGCCCGGCAGGGCAGGAGCAGGCCAGGTCGCTCCAGCCGGCGCCCGTTACGGTCACCGTGTAGTGCTTCACCGTCCAGGTGGTCGGGGTTTCCCGATAAGGGATGAGGCGTTCGGCTTTGGCGCGCTCCCAAGCGCGAAGCCAGCATTGGCCGACCGAACTGCAGGCAGTGCTCTTTGCTGTTACCATGGTCGTGAACCTCCGGGTTCGACTGGAACGGCTCCCTTACTTTCGAAGGCGGGGGAGCCGTTCGGCTTTTCGGGTGCGCGTGCGCCTTACGGGTCCGTGCCGTGGATCTACTGCCGTTGACTCGGTACGCCATCGCCCACCCATCCTGCCCGGTTTCGCCGCCGGGCCCGGCCTCAGTATCGCGTTCGGCGCTTACGCGGCGAGATCGTCGTGGGCGCTTTGCTCCTGGGCCGCGCCGGTGATCCAATCCACGGCCCGCTGCGCCTTGCCCGCTGCACTGACGATCAAGGTCAGGTCGTCTTGCAGCTTGCCAATCCAGAAGCCGATGTACGAGGCGCTTTGCTGAATGGTTGACCGGTCGATCCCGCACCGGCTCGCCAGGATGGCCGCGCCAATCTCCGCGATCAGTTCCTCCTTGCTGTAGCTCTCGCTGGCGAAAATGGTGGAGTCGGCGCCGTCAAAGCGGTCCAGCCGGCTCTTGTGGCCTGTGGAGTGAAGAAGTTCATGAAAAAGCGTGCCGTAGAAGTGATCAACCTCGGGAAACTGGTTGATCGTCGGTGTTACCACCCGATCCAGCGCTGGCGAGTAGCTGGCCCGATCCTGATGCAACTGCAGAATCGTGGGGCCGCTTGCGTACCCCGTCACGATCGCCTCCGCCTCGGCCAACGGTTGGTGGGTGGTGGTTACCAGCTTGCTAGGGATACCTTCGGTGTCGGCTAGGGCGAATACGTTGTAGTAGCGGAGCAGGGGGAGGGAGCGCCGCTCTTCCCGATCGGCGGTGGCTTCACGCGCGGGCAGTATCTTGTAGTAGACGACCATATGGGACTTGCTCCCCTTCTTGATCTTGCCGCCAAGGTCGGTCGCCTGCTTGAAGGTGAGGTACTCGCCGCCCTCGGGTAGAAGCAGGGTATTGATGCCCCGGTACGCTTTCCGGGAGACATAGTTGATCGCGGGGTCCGATACCCACGGCCGGCGCCAGGGCACGACGCCTGCTTGCAGTTGGGCGATGATTCGCTCGGTGACATATGCCGCTACCTGGTTGGCCATGGTTTGCTCCTCCGGGTTCGACTGGAACGGTTCCCTTACTTTCGAAGGCGGGGGAACCGTTCGGCTGGTCGGAAGAGTCCATCCCGCTCTTCCTGTTCTAATAATACAATGATATAGTTGTGTTGTCAAGGGGTTTCAGGAGTAAAATGGAGCACAACCGGCGATAAAATGAGGTACGTCTTCATGGTTGGTCGCACCGGCGGACGCGATTCTTTACCGCGCGCAGCGCGGCTTGTGTGTACCGCGTTGGGCGAGACAGGCCGCCATACAGCCGCCTAGTCGCCTACCTCGGGCCGTTAACGTACGGCCGTGGATGCGCGAATACCACCGCTCGTTGAGTCCACCCACGGCGGCGATCAACCGGTGGATCGCCGTTTTCGTGGTATCCCTTGACGGAGCACGGCGATCAGATGCAGGAGCAGGCTTGTGCCTACACACCACGGGGGGTGCCATGCCGACCGGCCCAGAAGTATTCCTCATTTCGATAGGCAATACTGCGCGTCCGGAGTGCCGCTGGACGAGGCGGGCAGAGGCGGCACGGAACTGCTCCTCCTTCCAGCGGCTCATGCCAGGCCCTGCCGACCGACACGCCGGATCGCGAAAGGCACCGATGAGTAGGGCGGCTTCGTCGGTGATGCGTGCCGGCGCTTTCTCCTCCTGGTGTGAATGGTCGTGGAGGCGTCCCACCGCGCGCCGGCACAGCCACGGCGGGCAGAACGAGAGCGATCACGGTACCGCTCCAGCCGCCCTCATGTGCCCGGATCACCCGGTCGAGCACAGCGGCTGCGAGTCCAAGCCGGGCGACCGGCGCGATCAGCATCTCGGCATAGGGCGCATCTGCCGGATCGGGGCTGCCGGCCATGCCCAGCGCCGCGGCGAGCGCCTCGTCCGTGAGCGGTTCGGCGGCTTGCCGGGATTGTGGCCCAACAAAGCGGGATCGCCTCAATCCTCGGCTGGCGGCGTTGGGTTGTGGGGCGCGACATAGTCGGCG
>DATLQX010000216.1:0-12726 GCA_035534995.1 Chloroflexota bacterium
CGGTTGCTATGCGCGGTCGTCCCGCGTTGTCACCTAATGCCACACGCAAGACCCGCGCCCCTCTCATCCGTGTGTCGGTATGGTGGCGAGGGTGGCCTTTACTCGCTGCAGCCGGCGTTCAGCTTTGTAATAGCCCACCTCTGGCGAGGGAAGTCAAACACCCAATTCGCCTTGTTGATGGTGCTAAACCCCACGATCATGTTCATGGGCATGCCAAGGGCAGCGTTGACCGGGGACAAATCGACGCCGGCGACCCTGTGCGGCGGGAAGGCGTGATTCCCGATCACGACCGTGCCCTTCGTGAATATGGGCGTTTCCACGCGCTCCCCCGTCGCATCGGTCCCTTGCGCGCGCCCTGCTTCGGCGAAAAAGGTCGGCTGCTCCCTGATGAAGTGCCTATCCACGACCGTGATGCCCGCTCCGGTGTTCCAGACCGCTCTTACTCTGGCGGCGCCAAACCCCACCTCGATAGAGGGATGGCAGCCGTCGTCCACCAGCTGCTCGTGGAAGCCGGCGGCAGCCCCGGCGAGGTCGCCCGGCATGCTCAGCATAGCCGCGCTTTAGGCCATGCGCATCAGGTGAAACACCCGTCGTGGCGTGTGCCCGGGACGAGACGGCACACCACTGATGCTGGCCTAAGACGCACCGGGTACAGACCACCGACGAGACGCGCCGAGCCTGCCGTGCTTGTCCACGCTGGTGACCGGATTGGCCGATTACCGCTGGACGATTGCAGCGCTGCTGATGCTAGTTGTTGCGCCCGAGCGAAGCAGGACGGCATCACGAGACAGCTCTGCGGCTGCACGGCGGTGGACGTGGTCGACATCCTACGCCAGAAGCGACAGCGGGTGAGCGGCCCGCGCGTCACGGTGCGCGGCGGGAGTACCCGCGCGCCTTCGAGCGGATCGCGGTGCACTATGACGTGCGCGGGCAAGACATCGTCGAGGCCGCGGTGGAACGGGCCATCACCCTGTCCGAGGAGAAGTATTGCTCAGTGGCCGCCACCCTGCGCGGCGGCGCCACAATCACCACATCGTTCACCATCGTGGAGGAAGGGAGCACGATACAGGCCCCGAACAGGCGGCGGTGACTACCCGCTGAGGAACTCCATCTGGGTAGGGCTAGCCGCGACGGGGCATCGGGCTCCCGCGACCCCCGACCAAGTGGGACGGAGCGGATCGAGACCTGCTCCATGCTCGGGCCGAGCCGTACAGCACATGAAAGACTGACCCCCGTTCGACACCTTGACCCGCACAATGTTCGGCACTGTGACCTTCTGAGTTGCATACGCCGGGCATGGCAGGTCAGTGCGTGGAGGCGAACGTAGCGCCCGCCGACGTTCGCGCGGCGAAGCGCGCGCCGATCAACTCCAGCACTTGCCGGGTAATCTGACCCTGTCGCTCACGCTGCTCGAGATCCCGCAAATCATCAAGCAGGTGCTCGGTGTTTCTTGTAGCCGCGTCCATGGCCACCAGTCTGGCGGCCTGCTCACAGGTGTACGCTTCGGCGGCGATGCGATAGAGGGTGATGAAGGCATACTCCGCCAGAATCCCTTCCAGGAGAACTGGCGTTGGAAGATAGTGGTAGTAATGGTGTGGCCTTGACGAGGCGGCCAGCCGAAGGGCCGAAAGATCCGGCGGCAAGATCACCTCTTCTGTCGGCACCTGTTCGCTGACCGAAACGTATCGGCTGTAGACCACCCGAACCGTACTCACATTACCTGCACTGTAGCGAGCGTTGAGGTCCGAGGCAACGCGCATAACCACGTCGCGAACGCCCGATAGCGAGGTTGCGGCGGGCTCGCCGCCCGCGGGCACAATATTGTGGGCCGCGAGTTGGCGTAGCCCGCGCGTGCCGATCACCAGCAGGTCGACGTGTCCCTCCCGATCCAATTCTTCCAGACGCCGTTCGGCAAGGGTGAGAACGTTCTGATTCAGAGATCCGCAGAGCGGCTGTTCGGCGGTCACCACCAGCAGCACGGTACGATGCCCGTCGAGGCGAGACTGCGCGGCCCCCAGATCGGTTAGGGCAATCTCGGCGGCATGCATGACCACTGCTTGGTATCGGCGCGCGCCGGCCAACGCCTGCTGTGCATCGTGTATGCGACCGGCGGCGATGGCGCGTGTAGCATTGACGATGTCATGGATAGTTTGCGCCCCCTTCCGCTCCTGTTGCACCCGCGCAAGCGTCATGGTGCTGTTCCATGCGCGGAGGAGCTTGATACGGCGGCGATTACCTGGTGCAGGCGGCTCCGCGTGTCCGAGGAAACGTCCTCGCCCAGGGCAAGAATCGCCGACAGGTCGGTCTCCGTCTGATCCATGCGCTTAAGCAGAGCAGCCAAGAAGGAACCGACCTGCTCGGTTGGGAGCGCGTCAAGCGTGTGATCGCTCAATGCCTGGAGGACTGCTGCCTGCTGTGCTAACCCAAGCGGCGCTAGTCGCGGCTGCTTGAATGCCTCGCGGATCCGCCGACCGTGCTCCAGGCGAGCGCGCGCCTCCGGCTCCAGTGCGGCGCCGAAGCGCGTAAAGAGTTCAAGTTCCTGCGCTTGGGCATAGGTAAGTCGCAGATCTCCGGCCAGGCTGCGCAGGATCGGAGGTTGGGCCTTACCGCCCACGCGGGAAACGCTGAGACCGATATCGATGGCAGGTCGCACCCCCTCGTTAAAGAGACGAGTATTCAGGTAGATCTGCCCGTCGGTGATGGAGATCAGATTGGTAGGGACGTAGGCCGCGATGTTGCCGGCCTGCGTCTCGGCGATGGGCAAGGCCGTCAAGCTGCCGCCGCCCAATCTATCGTGCAGACGAGTAGCCCGCTCCAGCAGCCGCGCGTGCAGGTAGAACACATCAGCCGGATACGCCTCCCTGCCGGGAGGACGGCCAAACAGGAGAGCGATACGCCGGTAGGCATCGGCATGCTTGGTCAGGTCATCATAGACGATCAGAACGTGCCGGCCCTGCCCCATCAGGTATTCGCCGATCGTGCAAGCGGCGTAGGGCGCCAGATACTGGAGGCCGGGGGAAGAGTCGGCGTCGGCAACCACCACCACCGTTCGCGCCAGGGCATCGTGGCTGCGTAGGGTCTCTACAATGTCCACCATGGCTGCCCGCCGCTGACCGATCGCGGCGTAGACGCAGACGACCGGGCTATCGCGCTGAGCGAGGATCGCGTCGATCGCCAGAGCGGTCTTGCCGGTGGCGCGATCGCCGAGGATCAGTTCGCGCTGGCCACGTCCCAGAGGAAACAGGGCATCGATCACCTTGGTCCCGGTCAACAGCGGCTCATGTACGGGCATGCGGTCGACCACGCCCGGCGCCTCGCGCTCCACCGGCCATGTTGCCTCGGCCCGGATCGGACCGGCTCCGTCCAGGGGACGGCCAAGGGCATCGACGACCCGCCCCAGAAGTTCCGCGCCAACCGCCACGCTCGCCACGCGACCGGTGGCGTGTAGCGTGTCTCCCGCCGAGAGCTGATCGGCAGGATCGAGGAAGAGCACCCCAACCTCCTTGGGCCAGAGGTCGAATGCAAGCCCGCTGAGGCCGTTCTCGCCTTCCAGAAGTTCACCATACCGTATCGAGGCGAGACCGCGCAGGTAGGCAACACCGTCGCCGGTTCTAACGACGGTGCCGACCTCCTCGGAACTTACCTGCCAATGGATGGTCGACAGACGCTCTCGCACCGCGTCGAGCGCCTTGTCAAGGCGCGCCGCCTCAGGCGGGGACGGCTGTTTGAGCATGGCGTGCCTCCTCCAACCTGCCGGCAAGCGAACCGTCCCAGACATGTCCTTCGAGCAATACACGCAAGCCGCCGAGTAGTTCGGGTCTGACCTTCACGGCGACCGGCGTCGGGGAGCCAAGAAGGGCGGCAATCGCGGCAGTGATCTCCGCCAGGGTGACATCATCCAACGCCATGGCCGTTTCCACGGTAGCGCTCGTATCCGCTGATGCGTGTGTTCCTCCAACCCGTACCTGGTCGTCTCCAGTCAGGTGACTGAGCGCGTCGATCAGTCTTCTCGCCAATTGCCGCTGTAGGTCGGGCGTACACACCTCGCCCAACAGGCGCGCGGCAAGATCGAGGGCCAGGGCGACCATCGCGCCGTGAAGTTCCTCCTCACTGTCCCGTCGCTCCCGCTCCAGGACTTCCCGTGCCTCGTCCCGTCGCGTCCGGCTTTCCTGATCCAACGAGGCGAGCAGACGCGTCCGTTCGGCTTCCGCCTGAGTATGCGCCTCGGCGAGCACCTGACGGCGCTGCTCATCAACCGCGGCCAGCCGGCTCGTGAGTTGCGCCTGCTGCTCCTCGGCTTGCTTTCGGGCCGCCTCAACATCGGCCTGTGCCTTGGTGATCGCGGCCCGGCGCGCGTCGATGGCCTCGTGCAGCGGCCGATAGAGGAAGCGCTGGAGGATGAAGGCCAGCACCAGAAAGTTGAGCACCTCAAAGAGGAAGGTCCATACGTTGAAGGCCATTGATTTGTCCGCTCTCTAGATATGACCGATCCAGGTATGGACCGGATTGACGAACAGGATGATTAGGGCGATCACCAACGTGTAGATGGTGAGCGACTCGATCATCGCCAGGCCGATCAGGAGCGTACGGGTAATACTGTCCGATGCATCGGGTTGGCGAGCTATGGCGTCCAGGGCCGAGGAGACGGCGCGCCCCTGCCCCAGCGCCGGTCCGATCGTGCCGACAGCGACGGCGAGCCCGGCCACGACCATGGTGGTGACGGCAAAGAGAGTTCCAGCGTCCATTGATCTTTTCTTCCTTTCTTCCTAGTCTGTCTGTACTTGAATGGCCGCGCTCAAATACACAATGGTGAGCACCGCGAAGATGTACGCTTGGATCACCCCGGTCAGTACCTCAAGCAGCATCAAGGGAATGGGCACCAGCAACCCGACCAGGGTCACCAGTACGCCGATAATCAACTCCCCGCTCAACACATTGCCGAACAGGCGGACCGCCAGGGTGAGCACGCGGGTGAGCTCGGTAAAGACCTCCAGCGGCAGAAAAAGGGGCATCGGCTGAAGATAATGGCGCAAGTAGCCGCCCAATCCGCGGCTGCGGATGCCGTATATCGGCACGGCGAGGAAGACAATCACGGCCAGAGCGGCGGTGGTGGAAATGTCCGCGGTAGGGGCGTGCAACCCAGGTACGAGGCCGGACAGGTTGGCAACGCCAATGAACAGGGCCAGGGTGACGACCAGCGGCGTGTAAGGTCGAGGGTTGCTTCCCGCCATATCGTGCATCACCCCCTCAAGGTGCTCCATCAGGAACTCTGAGGCGATTTGCCAGACGGAAAGTCCTCGCCGCTGACCGAGACGCATCACCAGCGTCACCGCGACGATCACGGCGGAGACGATCAGGGTGTAAAGAACGGTAGCTGTTATTTCCACCGGCCCCAGGCGCACGATCACCCGCGGTACGATCCCCTCACCACCCATGGTCGGCTCCCCTTACCCGGGTCAGCACGTACTGTCGTCCGACCCAGAAGCCGGCAAGCATCGCCACGCCCTGGGTGATACCGCCGCGAGACACCGCAACAAAGACAACGGCAAAGAGCACCAATCGCGAGATTCGGCCCGCGACGAGCAGCATGGCCCACCGCGGATGCCCGAGTGCACGGCGTGTGCCTAGGCACAGCATGGTAAAGTAGATCAGGCCCAGGACGAAGCCCATGGTGACGCTGATAAGAAGCATCATGCGCGTGTCGCCCTCTCGACCTGTCGCCAGGCGGCAAAACAACCGAGCGCCAATCCGAGAAGCAAGAGGCACAGCGTCCAGGAGAACGGCTTCATTGCCGTGCGCTCATCAAGCCAACGCCCCAGTTCGGCGCCTCCCACCGCGGGCAGTGCCACCGTCCATCCCACAACACCGATCACGCCTAAGCCCCGCCAAAAGCCGAGGCGTTTCGCACGGGCTGATCGCTCGGCCCGGCGGCGAATCTCGCGCACAAAGGGCGGTTCCTCCCGCGGATGTGGATCGCTCATCGCCGGCGCTCCATCTCGGGAATAGTGCGGATCAGGCTGGTCATCAACGCGGTAAATGCCTCGCGGGCCGCGTGCTCCTGACCCTGACGCGCCGCCAACATCGCCGCCGCGGCATCGGCCACCTCTTCCAGGCGTTCCGCCAGGACGGCGTCCTGGGTGACGACCGAGACTCGACCGGCATCGAGCAGCAACACCCCGCCATCGACTGCCGCGAAAGCGGGCCTCCCATCCTCGAGACGATAGGTGAGCACGCACGGCACGAGCACGGTGTAGAAATCCTCATGGTTGGGCAGCAGCCCGAAACTGCCGGCGGCATCGGCGGCCTGTATGGCCGTGACCGGGGTATCGAGTAGCACGCCTTCTGGGGCGAGAATCTCCAGTTGGAGGCTCATGAGCCCGCCTCCTCGATCAGCCCGATCATATAAAGATTAGCCTCGTCCCGCTTGTCAAACTTCCCGGCCAGGATCGCCTCGCAGCCCGCAAGGGTTCCCTCCAGAGGTACGGTGCTACCCGGATGGCCAGTGAAAGATTCACTGACGAAGAAGGGCTGGGTCAGAAAGCGCTCAAGCCGGCGAGCACGCTGGACCGCCTGTTGATCATCGGCCGAGAGTTCTTCGATACCAAGCATGGCGATGATGTCCTGCAGAGCGCGATAACGCGCAATGGTCTCCTTGACACGCAAGGCCGTCTCGTAGTGCCGAGCGCTGAGGTGTACCGGATCGAGCAGCCGCGAGGTGGAAGCCAGCGGATCGATGGCGGGATAGATGCCCTGCGCGGCCAGCGTACGGGAGAGCACGATGGCGGCATCCAGGTGCGTGAAGGTTTGCGCCACGGCGGGGTCGGTGAGATCATCGGCGGGGACATAGACGGCCTGCACCGAGGTGATCGCGGCGGCTTCAACCGAGGCGATTCGCTCCTCCAGAGCGGCCAGGTCATCGGCCAAGGTCGGCTGGTACCCTACTTCGGAAGGGAGTCGGCCCAGCAAGCCTGATACCTCGGATCCCGCCTGCACGTAGCGGAAGATGTTGTCTACGAGGAACATCACTTCCACGCCTTCAACGTCGCGGAAGTATTCGGCCATGGTCACCGCGGAGAGCCCCACCCGGAAGCGGGCACCCGGCGCGGCGTTCATCTGGCCAAAGAGGAGGACTGTGTGCGGCAGCACGCCCGTCTCACCCATCTCAAGCCACAAGTCAGTGCCCTCACGGGTACGTTCACCCACGCCGGCGAAGACGCAGACCCCCGAGCGTTTGCTTACCGTGGTGCGGATCAACTCCTGAAGCAGCACCGTCTTGCCCACGCCGGCGCCACCGATCAGCCCTGCCTTGCCGCCACGGGTAAGGGGCGCCAGAAGGTCCAGCACCTTGATTCCCGTCTCCAGGAACTCGGTGCCGCGCCGTTGGCTGGTCAGTGGGGGAGCGGGACGGTGGATCGGCAGGCGTGGGCTATCCGCCGGCGGCGCAAGACCGTCAAGCGGCTCGCCAAGTACGTCGAAAAGCCGACCGAGCGTGGCGGGACCGACCGGCACCGTGATCGGCGCTCCGGTACTCTCCACGCCCATGCCGCGGGCCAGCCCCTCGGCATGGGCCATGGCGATGGCTCGCACCGTGTGTGGGTCAAGATGCTCGGCAACCTCCAGGGTAAGCGTGCGCTCCGCCAGGGTGATCCGGAGGGCCTCCGTGATTGCCGGTAGGGTGCTGGGGAATTCCACGTCGACCACCGAGCTGCGCACGGCCGTAATGCGGCCAAGGTTGGCCGCGGGAGGCGGCGTTCTCGGGGCTGAAACGACGACTGTCATGGGCGGTTTCCTCAGGATTTGCTGCCGCGGCGGAGCCCATAATTGTGAGCGGACACCAATCAAGGCGCCTATCAATATGCACTCTAGACGAGAGGTGCCCTGGTTAAAAGGGCCGGGTGGTACCTCTTGGCCGGGCCGATGGTCCCGAGGGTGGTGGAGCGTACCCAGGCAACGTGTGGCAAAGAACCACCCGCCTGCCGTGCACGCGCTGTACTCGGCACACGGCCCCGCTGGAAGGTGGGGCATGGTACATGGATCCCGACCACAGGGCGCCGCGGCCCGTGCGGCAGTCAGTGACCAGCACCATAGCGTAGCCTGCCACGCGGTTGTGCCAGCGCATCGCACGCGGCTTTGTTCAAGAATGGCCGCTCGCGATCTGCACCGCCCGAACGACAAGCAGGAGGACCGCAACGATCAGGTAGCCGCGTAAGGCCCACATGCCGACGAGTCGTCCTCGCGACCATGCCGGCCGTCCAAGGAGCGTCAGCGGCGGCATCCGCCAGGTCTCGCGATTCGGTCGCGGCCGCGGCCTGCTCACCACTCTCCGCCGTCCGTGCAGCGCACCGACACTCATTGCCGCGAGCACCAGGAGCAGCACCGCACCGAGTCCCACCACCAGCCGCCCGACGTCAATAGACGGGAAGAGCGTGGTGGCGACGAGGACACCCGAGAGCATCAGCAGCACGCCGAGGATCACGCTGGCCACGGCGTTGAGCCAGGGCGGGTTCACCCATGGTCCCAACACCTCCCGATCGTTGCAGAGGAGCAAGAGGAAGACCGTCGCGCTGGGCAGGAGTACGCCCGCGAGCGCCTGCACAGCCGTGGTGATCAGGCCGAGCGGCGCGTTCGGAATGAGGACGATCGCGGCTGCCACGGTGACCAGCGCCGTGTAGCTGGCGTAGAACGGCTTTGCTTCGCGCCACTGTCGGTGCAGCGAGTGGTGGAGGCCGAAGACGTCGCCGAACGCATACGAAGTGGCGAGCGTGACCGCGCTCGCGCCGATGATCGATGCGTCCAGGAGGACAATGGCAAAGAATGTCGCTATGAGACGCCCCGCGTGCTGCTCCAGCCCCAGGGCCACCCCGCCCGCGTCCATAAACTGTCCGGCTAGAGGAGTCCCACGGAAGGCTGTCGCGGGTGCGATCATCAGGGCGGCCGCGCCGATGACCACGACGATGGCACCGATCACGGTATCGACTCGCTCGTACCCTATCCAGCGGGGCGTGATGCGCTTGTCAATGATGTTTGACTGCTGAAAAAACAACTGCCACGGGGCGACCGTGGTGCCGACGATGGCAATGAGCAAGAGGACGGAAGCCGAGGTGATCCCGCCCTTGATGCTCGGGACCACGGAGTCGTGGGCGAACTGGCCAATGGACGGATGGCTGAGCAGGGCGATGGGAATGACGAGCGCGTTGACGGCCATGAACACGAACATGAAGCGCTCCCAACGCGCGAAGCTGCCCGTGACAGCGATCCCGATCAGCACCGCGGCCGCGACCGGAACAGCCAGATATGGGCTGACCCCAAAGAATGACATCGCCAGACGCACGCCGATGAACTCGGTGACAATCGTTAGGAAGTTGAGGATGAAGAGGTCGCCGACCGAAAAGATGCCCCAGAACTTGCCGAAGCGCTCAAAGATCATCCGGCCGTGTCCCACGCCGGTCACCGCGCCCAGCCGGACGACCATCTCCTGGTTGATGATCAACACAGGGATTAGCAACAGCAATACCCACAGCATACTGGTCCCGTAGTTCTGCCCGGCCTGTGCGTAGGTGGAGACGCCGCCCGCGTCGTTGTCGCCGACCATGACGATGAGGCCAGGTCCCATGATCGCGAGGAGGGTGCGCAGGTGCGCTTGCCACGACCTACGATGGATCACGTCCTGCTGACTGATATGGCCCAGCGCACCGCGGATATCACCTACGTGGGCTTCTTCGAGGACGGCGAGAACACCTGGTGGGGCGCCGGTACCGGGCTCTCCACGCGCCCCATGCGGCTCCTTCAACCAACGCTCCCCTCGTCGCGGCGGCGCCACTGGGCAGGAATAAGGGTTTCGAGGACATCGTCGACCGAAATGACCCCAACCAGACGGTCAGCCTCGTCTACCACCGGGGCCTCGGTGAGGTTGTAGTCGGCCATCAGCAGGGCGACACTGGTGAAGTCGGCGTTCACGCGAAGCCGTACTGGAATGGATTCGACTGCGTCACCGACGCGGGCGCCGCGTGGCGCCCGTAGGAGGGCATGGAGGGATATCGAGCCGACCAGGTGGTTCTCCGCGTCCGTGAGGTAGACCGCCAAGACCGTGGTCGGCGCCTGCGTGACGTGTTCGACCACCTGCTCGACCGGACTGTTCTGGTCAACCGCGACGTAGTCGGGGGTCATGAGGCCGCCCGCGGTGCTCGGGTTGTAGGCGAGGAGACTCCGAACCTTAGCCTGCCGTGGCGCGGGGAGGCGCGCGAGGATGGGGGCCCTCCGCTCCTGGGGAAGGGCGCCAATGAGGTCGGCGGCGTCATCAGGGGACATGCTGCCGAGGACGGCGGCCGCCTCGCTATCCGAGCGGCTCTGGAGGAACTCGCGCTGGTGTTCGGTATCGAGCTCCTCGAACACATCCGCCTCCAGTTCCGGGTCGTCGCCTACAGCCGTGATGATCTCCTTCCCCTCGTCATGAGAAGCCGCCTCGACGAGATCGGCGAGCTGCGCGGGATGCAATCCCTTGAGTCTGTGGAGAGGCAGACGGAGCTTCGCCGTTGGAACGTGCCCCACGAACGGCTCGATGCGCGCCCAGTCAACCATGGTCGCCGGGTCGAGGGGGCGGCGGGTGGCGCGATACAGTACTCTTTGCACTATGGTGCTGGACCTAACGTCGATCCCCGCCACCCGCCAAGCTTCGCCGATGGAGCCGAGGGCGATGTCGGATGCATGGATGAGCCGACCAGCCTCGACTTGGATGACCTTATGATCGAGGATGTCTCGTCGGAGGAGCACCTCGCCTTCCCGCCGCTCGAATCGCAGCGGGTTCACGATTTCGCCTGTCATCCGCACCCGGCCCGGGGTGATCTCGGCGACCTGGCTGATCGGGACGAAGACGTGGCGTCCGCCAATCCGGACCTGCAGACCCGCAACTGGAGGGTAGCTATCGGCGCCCAACCGGACGACCAGATCGTCAACGCGGCCGATCGTCTCACCAGCCTGATCGACGAGTGGTCCGCGGAGGATCTGTGTCAGGCGAAGCAGGGGCTGTCCCACGGCACTCATTAGACTGCCTGCTTAATGGGAGGAGCGTTCATGATGGGCCCGTCCTCTTCCCTAGCGGCTCGGCCTATGCCCGGCGGCTAAAATATGGACATTGCAGGAGAGTCCGAACGCCGCTGCGGGTCGGAATCGGGAGGCTCGCGAAAGCGACCGTAGGGTTCCCGTACGCCATCCTGTTCTTGCGAACAGGCCCCGGATCCGTTCTTCCCTGGACCGCGGTGTCGGGGTTGACAGCCGCGGGAGTCTACCCTGCTGCCCCTCATTTCATTGTAGCGAGGCATCCCGCTCGGCGGTACCGGCCACGTGCTGCCATTCAGCATGAGCGCGGGCGCGCGTTCCTCGCGAAGGACGTCATCTCCCAGCATGAGCACCCTCCCCCATCACCGAGCCGACGCCGCGTCGGCTCGCTCCCCTACTCCGCTGTTCCACCTATCCGTCTGTTCCTCCTCACCGGCAAGCCGCGGGCCGGCCCGCGGCGACTGTTCTCGCCTGCCCTAACGGAGCGATGTGTTCATGCCGCGTTCCATCGCTTCCAGGCGCGCCAGCCGGTGCTCCAGGGTCGGGTGAGTGGCGAATAGCTCGCCGAGGGCGCTCTTGGTCGGAGGGGGAATGATGAAGAACGCGCTCATGGCCTGGGTCGTGCGCAAGTCCTGGGTGGGAATGCGTTGCATCGAGCCGCCCACCTTGATCAGGGCCGAACGCATGGTAGAGGGTGAGCCGGTCAAGAGCACGGAGCCCCGGTCGGCCGCGTACTCGCGATAGCGCGAGAGGGCGCGCGGAAGGACGAAACTGGCCGCCCAGACTATCGCCGAGACGAGGAACACGGCGCCCAGATTTCCCCCGTCGCGCTTTCGATGGGATGGGTTACTTGCAGCCGGGCAGCCATACCGGCGGCGTAGATCTCAGGGAAATTGCGATGCCGGTACTGGTCGTCCACCGGCGCCAAGCCCTGGGTGTCGGTCAGGCCCCAGGTCTGCCAGACGGCAGGCACGCCACTGAAGGCCGGCAGCACCAGGCGGAACGTGGCGGGCAGTCGGACACCGCCCTGGCCCAGCACGGCGTCGGCATCCACGCGCTCGACCACGGTCGCGGGATTGACCGAGATGCCGCGTTGGGCAAAGCGCTTGGCCAGCAGCGTCTCGGCTCTCGTGACATCGGTGGCCAGGTGACCCAGGTGCGCCTCCGGGGTAACGAAGCTGATTGTCGCCTGATCCCGAAGGCCACGATGGCGCAGGGTGTAGTCGGGCCAGAGGGCCAACTCGTAGGCGGCAAGCTGGTAAGCCGCGCCCGCCTCTCATGCTGCTACCACCGTAGCTCCCCCAGCATGGGTCGCGGCAGGGCCGGAGGGCACATTCAGCCAGGGGCCGATCGTCCTATTCATGGACGGAAGCCTCTCGTGATCTGAGGTCTTCAGGCCCCTACCGCCTGGCGCGACTCGGGCGCGGAGTAGGACGCCATGGTGACCTTTCACCCTAAGAACGTGACTGACGCCGACCTAGCATAGAGTTGCGGAACGGCCATGGTCAGCGACTCGTGGTTGCCATGGGCGAAAAGAGGTTCTCTGGAGAGGTGACCTTGTACAGCTAGTGTCTGGTTCGGTATAGGGAGCATTCGGATGAACGAGGAGATGCGAGTGGTAGCGCGACAGGGGCGGCAGGCCGGTACGCGCACGCGGAGCCTCTTAGAGGA
>DATLQX010000217.1:0-2233 GCA_035534995.1 Chloroflexota bacterium
CGCCGATGTCGATCCCCCAAAGGCGGTGCGCCCGCGCATCGAGGCATGGACCACACAGGAGATGCATCGTTTCCTCGGGACGGCCGCAGGCGACGGCTACGGACCGATCTGGCTGGTAGCCCTGACGACCGGCCTACGAAAGGGCGAGTTGCTCGGGCTCCGTTGGTGCGACGTGGAGCTTGACCGTGCTGTGCTCCACGTCCGCCAACAGATTGTGTCCGTGAACGGACGCCTGATAACCGGCGAGCCGAAGACGGCGGCTGGGCGGCGCACGATTGCGCTGCCACGGGACTGTGTCGAGGCCCTTCGGGAACACCAGGGCCGCCGCCCGAGGCGGCCTGTCGCGCTTGATCCAGCTCACCGAGACACTGATCCCGTCTTCGCCTCTGCTGTTGGTACGAGCATCGAGCCCCGAAACGCCAGTGCTCGCTTCGACGCTCTGGTTGCGAGGTCAGGCGTGCAGCGGATTAGCTTCCACGGCATGCGTCATACACACGCTACGTTGCTGTTGCTCTCAGGGATCAATGTCAAGATCGTGAGTGAGCGGCTCGGTCACGCCAGTATTGCCATCACCCTTGATACCTATGCGCATTTGCTGCCCGGGATGCAGGAGAGCGCCGCAGAGGCCATGCAGAAAGCCCTTCAGCATGCGGTCTAGGACCGTCTGGACAATTCTCGGACAACTCTGAGTAGAAGAAGGCGGCTATCGACAATCGATAGCCGCCTCCGTTCTCTTGAAAGTATCGTGAGCCGCCCGAGACTCGAACTCGGAACCCATTGATTAAGAGTCAATTGCTCTGCCAATTGAGCTAGCGGCCCGCTTCAGAGAATATCGGTATGGACCCTCTGGCGTCAAGGGCTTGGCGAAAAAGCATCCCTGGCCACACCGGTAGGCAATGGCGACCCGACCTCCTAACCAGTGCCTTTCGATCCGAAAGCGATCATTTGGATGCTGAGTATATCGGTGATGCCGGCGTTCGCGGCGGGCAAGGAGAAGGTCAGGCCGCCCACGCGGGTGGCTGTCACTCTGCCGAGGACGCGACGATCCCACCGGAGTTGATACACGCGCCCCGGCTGGTACACAGCGGCGGTGGTCACGGTGAGCCGGCCCACGCCCGTGACCATAAAGCCGTGGGTCGTGACCCCGCTGATGGTGACGAAGCCATTCGTGCCGGCCTTGCGAGCTATGATGAAATGATAGCCCCACACGCCAGAGACAGTGGCGCCTGTCTTGTAGGTCCAGGTCAAGGGAGCGGGTACATGGCGCCGGAATACCGCCGCGATCAGGGGGAGCGCCTGGTGGAGATCCCGTTGCCAATAGGGCCAGCTATGCGTTCCCGGCGAAAACACCTGGGCTATTGGCCTGATGCCCGCTGCCTGGAAGGCCGCCACCGTGCGCAGGAACCCTGGATAGAGCGCCGCCTCCACCGCGCCTGTCCCCTGGCTCTCTTTGCCCCGATCTAGGAAGCCGGCGTTCCCGGTGCCGGTGGCCATATACAGGAGTTGGAGAGTTTTCAGATTCGGGGCCAGTTCCGCCGGGCTGTTCTCGATCCGGAGCCAGGTGTTCTGTACGCCGAAGGCGGCGGCGATCCCGAAGCCGAGGGCCGGCAAGTGCTCGACATCGAGGGCCCCGCTGAAAGAGGCGGCGGCGCTGAATAGATCGGGATGGCGTGCCGCGTAGGACAGGGCACCGAAGCCGCCCATGGAAAGGCCGGCAATCGCGCGGTCCGTGCGGTTGGCAATGGTCCGGTAGTGGCTGTCGATAAAGGGGATCAGTTGGTGCATGTGGTAGTCCTCCCATCGCGGACCCCCGTCCGCGTCGTTGATATACCAACCGTTCCCGCCGTCCGGCATGACGATGATTATCGCGAAGGGACGGGCGAAGTGCACCAGATCCGTGTTCGCCGCCCACGAGGCATAGGAGTTGGTAAAGCCGTGCAGGAGATACAGCACGGGATAACGCCGGCGCGACTGTGCGTAGCCTATCGGCAAGAGGACGTTGACCCGCGTAAAGCCGTGCAAGGCGGGGCTGTAGAGGGTCAGCGTATGCAGCCGCCCAGTGGTGGGCAGCGGGTGCGTGCCCGCCGCGGCGGGCGCGGGCATGAGCGCGCCGTACGAACACATGATCAGAAGTATGAAGAGGACAATGTGCCGTCGCCCCTTCCATCCTCGCCCACCCAGGCCAGTACCAAAGGCACCAAGCTTCACGAGCGGAGGTGTTCGAGCGCTTCCT
>DATLQX010000218.1:0-2373 GCA_035534995.1 Chloroflexota bacterium
CCCCTGGCCGGTGGTCGGGTAAAAGGAGTTGTCGACCAACACCGCCAGGACACCCGCCAGGGCCGAGGCGAAACCCATGAACATGAAGGTCTGGATCTTCACCCAGCGCGCGTCGATCCCCATCGCCTTGGCGGCTTCGGCATTATCGCCCACGCAGCACACGCGGGAGCCGAAGCGGTTGTGGGTGAAGAGATAGAGGGCCAACCCGGCAAAGGCGATGCCCCAAAACATCTGCGCGGGGAAGGTTCCCACCGTGCCGACGAACAGACTGTAGAAGCGCGTGCTGGCGAGGGCATCCAACGTGATCCCGTTCCCATTGCTGAGCACGTTGATAATGCCAAACAGGAGGAACTGCATGCCCAGGGTCGCCACCAGCGAGGACAATTTCACGTACGTGACCAGAATCCCATTGATGGATCCGATGACCAGGCCGCACATCACCGCCAGAAGGAGTCCCAGGAATGGGCTCCAGCCGTTACTGACGGCGCCGCTAAAGACGTAAGCACACATACCCACCGTGGAGGGAAAGGCCAGATCGATTTCGCCCGCCACGACCACGAATACCAGGCCAACGGTCAACATCAGGAAAATCGGCAGCGAAACGAATACCGCCGTGTAGACCGCGCTATGGAGAAAGACTCCCGGACTAAAGATGGCAAAGGCCGCCAGCATCAGGAGAAAAAAGACCAGGCTGCTGAGAAACCCGCGATTTCTGCCGACCAGCAGCAGGGCGGAGGCGCGGATCCGCCGCGGATCCGCGATCAGATCCCCCGCGATACTCGGATCGTGTGAACTCGACTGGATCATTGCTCTACCATCCCCTCGGTAGCGGCGGGATTCCGGTAGCGATCCAGGGCGAACTTTCCCGTCCGGGCCACCGAGTGCATCTCCTCGACCAGCTCCTCGGCGGTAATGGCCGCCTTGGGAATGTCGACCGTGATCCGCCCCCGATCGAGAATCACTAACCGGTCGGCGACACTGTGCGCATGGAAAATGTTGTGGGTGATCAAGATGGCCGATCCACCCTGTTCCTTGATCTGCCGGATGAAGCCGAGCACCTTGTTGACCTCGGTCAAGGAGAGGGCGTTGGTTGGCTCATCCAGGATAATGAGTTCGGCCTTGAAATAGAGAGCCCGCGCGATGGCGACCCCTTGCTTTTCACCGCCGGATAGGTTCCCTACGATTGAATCGGGCGCGAACGCCTTGGAGGTAAAGCCGATGCTTCGCATCAGCCGTTCAGCCTCCTCGTGCTGCTTTTTGAGACGCAGATTACCAAAGGGGCCGACGATTTCCCGCCCCATGAAGATGTTCCGCGCAATGGTCTGTTGTTCGGCCAGGGCACGGTCCTGATATACGGTTTCGATCCCCATGTCCCGCGAACGATGGGTGGACCACTGGAGCATCTGGCGCCCCTTGACGTAGATCTGTCCGGAGGTGGGCACGGTCATCCCGGAGATGATCTTGATCAGGCTCGACTTCCCGGCGCCGTTGTCGCCTACCAAGCCCACGATTTCCGGTCGTCCTACCTGTATGTTGATGTCACGCAGCGCGTAGCCCTTCCCGCCGTAAGAGTGCGACACTCCGCGCAATTCCACCAGCGGTCCCCCTAAGACGTTCACCTTGGTCCTTCCCTTCGGCTATCCAGGTCCTCATGCCGACCAGGCGCGCGGGATGCGCCGCCATCCTCGGGGGAGAGAAGGCGCCCCGATAACAGGCGCCTTCTCTCCCCCGAGGATGGTCCTGGGACGTGGCCTAGCGCAGGCCGGCTTTCGCCAGGGCGGCGACCGACTGGTAGTTGTGTACGTCGATGAAGCCGTTTCCGGTGTCGAGGTTAATCGGGGCAAACCCGAATTTCTTCTCCATGCACAGACTAACAATCGGAATATAGCCCTGCAAGTAGGGCTGCTGGTCGGAGGTCAACTGGACGTATCCCTGCTGGAAGGCGCTAATTACCTGGGGGCTGGTGTCGAAGCCAATGGCGAGAACCTGGCCCGGCTTCTTGTGAATCGCCTGCATGTACTGGGGCACCGCGCCGAGCAGTTGGCCGCCGGGATAGACGATGATCTTGGTCTCCGGGTGACTCAGGAAAGCACCCGACACCAGGGGAGTGAGCAGGTTTGGGTCCGCCGCGTCGGCGGGCGGGGACACGATGCGCTGTACTACCATGCCAATCGCTTCAAACGCCTTCGCGGTCCCTTCCTCACGGAAGTAGCGGCCCGGCTGACCCCAGGAACCGAACACGATCGCCCGGTCACCTTTCTTGAGGCCAAATTCCTTGATTGCCTGCACGCCCAACGCCGTGCCCTGAGGGGTCAATTGGGCGCCAACGTACCCACCGCCATAGGCGGCGCGGACCTTGGGCAAGTCGACGTT
>DATLQX010000219.1:0-40646 GCA_035534995.1 Chloroflexota bacterium
GCACGCGCCGTTCCCCGTCCTGCCGGCGGTGGAGGAGCGGTTACCGCTCAACCTCTCTCGGGTGGTGTGATGGCTCAACCATTGTCTCTCCGTCGCGCGGGACTCGATCTGCTGGTGGCCGGCTGCCTGATCGCCGGCTGCGTGGCGCCCGCCCAGGGCGCGGCGGCCAGACGCGGGGCCTCCGATCCGCGGTTCCCCTTCCGCGTGACCGGGATCACGCAGGTGGCCCAACTGATCGGCCCCACCCCCAACAGCCCGGTCGCCGACACCGCCGCCTCCGCCCATTCGATCAGCGATACTACCCGCTGGGGAGTATGCGGTGGTGATCTGGGGAGTCTGATCGTTTCCGGGGGCACCGCGTACCTCACCCTGGGCGACAACTATACCACCTGTCCGCCGGGGACCGGTGGCCCGGCTGGGGGCTTGGGGCCGCCGGATTGGCGCTCCAATGCGGTGGGGATCGTTCCCGACCCAACCCACTTCGCCCATGGCTTGCGGATCACGAAATGGTACAGCCACAACGGGACGACGGCGGCGGAGCCAATCCCTTCCCAGCATAACGCCGGCGATTGCCAGAACACGGAGACCCCCGGCTGCGAGGTCACGATCATCCCCACCTACGGCTTTGCCACTCAGGGGCACCTATTCCTCGCCTATATGAGCGTCCACCATTGGGGTCCGGCCTCGGTCTGGGACGTGAACTATTCCAGTCTCGTCATGTCCGCCGATGGCGGCAAGAGCTGGACCAACGAGCGCGACAAGGTGACATGGGGCGCGAAAAGCAACTTCGCCCAGGTCGCGGTGGTCCCCGATCCAGACGGCACGCACCTGCTGTTCTACGGCATTCCCGGTGGGCGCTTCGGCTCGGTCAAGCTGATGCGCACCGCCAACACCTGGCGATCGGTCCTCTCGTCCCACGCCTACCAGTATTTCACCGGCCTGGACGCGGCGGGCAAACCGAAGTGGAGCGCCAGTTCGGCCCAGGCGGCGACCGTGGCGGGGGCCCCGGTGGGTGAGCTATCGGTGATCTACGATCCGGGCGTGAAGCAGTGGCTGATGACCTACCTGCAAGGGGGGAACGATCAGGTCAGGCCGAGCAGCGACAACATCGTGATCCGGAGCGCCCCGCATTATTGGGGACCGTGGTCGGCGCCGGCCACCCTGGCATCCAACAGCCAGTTTCCCGGCCTCTACGGAGCCTTCATGAACCTTCATTTCCTGGCCGATCAGGGGAGGACGATCTATTTCGTCATGTCGGAATGGGGGCCCTACAGTGTGTTCTGGATGCGGGCGACCCTGGTGGGAGGAGCGGCAGCCTCCGGCTGAGGCCGACACCCCCGCCTGGTTGGGTATCCTGTAGAGTGTGGAAACCCTGGCCGCCGCGCCCATTGCCCTCCCTGCCGCCTCCGCGACCCGTTCGCGCCGGACCGTGCTGGTCCTCGCCGCGCTGTGGGCCTTTACCGGAGGTGCCTACGGCTGTGTCCTGCCCTTCCTCACTGTCTATGCCGCCGGGCGCGGCCTGACCCTCGGCGGGATCGGGATTCTCGGCGCCTGTAGCGCCGGTGGCAGCGCCTTGATCCAGCCGCTGATAGGGCGCTTGGTGGATCGGACGGGCAGGCGACGGTTGATCATGCTCGCCGGTACGCTGATCGGCGCCCTGGGGTTCGCCGCGCTCGGTCACGCACGCCCCGCCTGGTTGATTGTGATCTGCGCCATGTTGGGAACCAGCGGGTTCTATGGGGCGCGGGTGGTGATCACCGCGACCACGGTCGATGTGGTGACCCGGGCCGGCCACGGAGCCGCCATGTACGCGCGGTTTCGCGCCTGCCCGGCGATCGGCTATACGCTCACGGCCGTGCTCGGCGGGGTGCTGCTCGGGCGCATCGCTTTCACCACCCTCTTCATGGCCGGCGCCCTCCTCTACCTGCTGGCGGGGGTATGCGGGCTGGCCTTACCGGCGTATGCGCCGCACCCGACGGCTCCGCCGTCCGCCGGCGCCCCGCCGGTTCCCCGGATCGGACCACGCCGCGTTCTGATCGCGCTCTCCCTGGTCTCCTTACTGTTCTACGCCGCCGGCAGCATCAGTGATACCTATGTTCCCCTCTTCATGCGCGGGCTCCATGGCTCGTTCGCGGAGGTGGGGCTGGTGGGGACCGTTTCGACGTTGGCGGAGATCCCCTTGATGATCCTGGCCGGCAGTCTGGCCGATCGGGGGTGGAGCGCCCTGGTGTTGGCGGTTGGCCTGCTGGCCCTTCCCGTGCGCTTCGCCCTCTACCTCCTCGTCCATAGCCCGGTGCAACTAATGGCCGTACAGTGCCTCGACGCGGTCAGCTTCTCCGTGTACGCCATCGCCGGGGTGGCGCTCCTGGCTACCCTGACCCCGCCTAGCGAGCGCGCCTGGGCCCTTGGAGTGTATGCCGCCGCCGGCACCCTGGGCCCGATCGGCGGCCCCTTGCTGGCCGGGATATTCGCCGCGCGCCTGGGAATCCAGCCGATGCTTGGCCTGGTGACCCTGGGCGCGGCAGCGGTGCCTCTGGCGGTAGTGATAGGGCTGTGGCCGTTATTGGCGCGGGTGCGTTCGCTTACGGACCGATGACCAACTGAAAGCCGTGACCGCGGGCGAATGACCGCTGGTCCGGCGGCTACTCGTCGTTGAGGACCGCCGCCGCGATCCTATGGACACGCTCGGGGTCGGCGATCGCGTCTATCTCGACGATCCTGCCCCCGGCGACGGTGAATCCCATAATGGCGAAGGGTCGTCCACGTACCGTGATGATCACTCCGGGCGTCCCGTTCACCAGCACGGGGTGGAGCTGCGCCCCCGGCAACGGGCGGGCGTTTTCGGCAACGGCCGCGACGCCGCGAATCACCCGGGAGGCTCCGGGGCGCTTGCCCCCAAAGTCGGCTCGCAGCACGACGTTAGGATCGAGTACGGCCACGAGGCCCGCGAAATCGCCCGCGCGGGCAGCCGCGAAGAAGGCGTCGACCACCGCTCGTTGACGTGAGGGGTCGGGGTCTAGAGCCGATGCGGTGGCGCCCTTCACGCGGCGGCGTCCCCGGCTGGCGAGCTGCCGCGCCGCGGCGGGGGTTCGCTCCACCATGGGGGCGATCTCCTCGAACGGCAACCCGAACACGTCGTGGAGCACGAACGCCAACCGTTCGGCCGGTGCGAGGGTATCGAGCACGACGAGGAGAGCGAGGCCGACCGAGTCGTCCAGCAGCGCCTCCTCCTCCGGCTGGAGTGCTCCGTCTCGGCTGATGATGGGGTCGGGGAGGCGCACCTCCAAGGATTCCTCGCGTCGAACCTTGCGGGCGCGCAGCAGGTTGAGGCATACGCGGGCGACCGTCGTCGTCAACCATCCGCCGAGGTTCTCGACCTCACCGGCGCCGGATCGGCTGAGCCGAAGCCAGGCGTCCTGCACCGCGTCGTCGGCCTCCGTGAGCGAACCCAGCATCCGATACGCAACCGCCCGCAGGTGGGTTCGGTGCTCCTCGAAGCGATCCGCCAGCCACTCGTTCTCGTCCATCGGTCACATCCTCCCCTTACCAGGTGTCATATGTACGGGGCCTCACAAAGACGACCCCCCGCACACCGGTGATGTGACATATGACATAAGGAGACACCATGAACGCTCGGATGGACAACCCCGTGATGATCGTACCCGGCGCACTCGATGCGCTGGTAGCGCTCGGGAAGGCAGCCGCACGCGGCGGTCTGCCCCAGAAGACGAGCCTGCTTGTGGTGCTGCGGGCCAGTCAGATCAACGGGTGTAGCGTGTGCGCGCATATGCATGCCCGCGACGCCAAGAAGGCGGGCGAGACCGACGAGCGCCTGGCCACGGTGGCGGCCTGGCGCGACACGCCGTTCTTCAGCGAGGCGGAGCGGGCGGCCCTGGCCCTGACCGAGGCCGTCACCCGGCTCAGCGACCGGGCCGACCCCGTGCCCGACGCCATCTTCGACGAGGCGGTCAAGCACTACGATCAGCAGGCCCTGGCGGCGTTGATCCTCAGCATCGCCGCCATCAACGCCTTCAACCGCATCAACGTCACGACGCGGCAGGTGGCAGGGGCGCAGGGCGGCTGACCAGTACGAAAGCGGGGGTCACTGCCCGTGGTGACCCTCCTCGTACTCCATGAGGGCTTCGGCCGGCACGTGAGCCTGGCCGAGCGAGCAAAGGTCGGCATGGAGGAGGGCTGAGGGCGTCCAGCCCTGCCCCGCGGTCCTCCTCCACGCTGTCCATCGACAGTTCCATATGAAAGTACAGGGGCCATGCTCAACCATCTCATTCGCTGGCGTCGCGAGCCGGATCGTGCCATCACCGCGGCGCTGCTGCCGCTGCGCCTGTTCATCGGCGCTACCTTCGTCTATGCAGGGCTGGACAAGCTTACCGACCCAACGTTCTTCGATTCCAGGGCGCCCACCTTCATCGGGCAACAGATGACCGGCTACGTGCGCACCGGCTCCCCGCTGTCCTGGTTGCTGACTAACCTGGCCATCCCACATGCTACCTTCTTCGGCGCCCTGATCGCCCTGGGTGAACTCTGGGTCGGTCTGGCGACGCTCGCGGGGCTGCTGACGCGCGTCGCCGCTCTGGGCGGCCTGGCGCTCAGCCTGACGTTCTATCTGACCTCGTCCTGGTCGATCCAACCGTATTTCATGGGTCCGGACCTGCCGTATGCCATGGGTTGGCTCACGCTCCTGCTCGCCGGCCCCACCGCGTTCAGCCTTGACGCATACTTCTTCGGCGCGGTGCGACGTGCTCACTCAGGCCGGCCCGAACCAGACAGGCGCGTGCGGCACGCCGGGCTGCCAGAACGGCGTCTACTGGCGAGACGATCATTCGTGAGCGGGATCGCCTCGGCCGTCACGCTGCTGGTGAGTGGCGGCCTCATCGCCGGCATCGCCAGGCTACTCACGCCCACGCGAGTCGACAGCGACAGCACGGCCCCCCGCACGGCCGGCGTTGCCGCGAACGCAGGCGGTGGAAGCAAAGGCATCCCCGCCGGCGGTGTGCCGATCGGGAGTGTCAGGGCGTTACCAATCAATAGAGCACGGCCGTTCACCGACCCGCGTACGGGCGATCCCGCCATGCTGATCCACCTGAGCAGTGGACGGTTCGTCGCCTATAGCGCCGTATGTACACACGCCGGCTGCATCGTTGCCTACGATAGCGCGCGAACGGAGCTGGTCTGTCCCTGTCACGGATCGATCTACGATCCGCGCCACGGGGCGCGGGTAGTGGCCGGCCCTGCCCCGCGACCACTTCCCGCGGTGCCGGTGCGGGTGGACTCTCAGGGCAATGCCTACGCCGTCGGTACGGTGCCGGCTGACCTGCCAGCCCAGTAGCAGACTGGAAAACCCTTATGCGTCCCGTAAAACGCGGGCGTACGCGCCCCAGGGTGAGGTTTTCACCCACTCCGCGATCTCCGAGGCGGGCATGGGACGGCCCATGTAGAATCCTTGCGCCGTGTCACACCCCAGCATCTTTAAGGTTTCCCAGGTTATTCGGTCCTCCACGCCCTCCGCCGCGACGCTCCGCCGCAGCGCGTGCCCTACATCGACAATCGCCCTCACGATCGCCCGGTCGGTTGAACCGTCGCCGCTCAATCCCCGCACGAAGGCGCGGTCGATTTTGATTTCATCCACGGGCAGGTGCTTCAAATAGCTCAGACTGGAATAGCCTTTGCCGAAGTCGTCGATCGACAGCCGCACTCCCAGGGCTTTGAGTTCCCGGATGATCCCAAGCGCGCGCTCGGGGTCCGTCATCAAGGTGTTTTCGGTTATTTCCAGAATCAGCCGCGCCGGCGGGATTGCCTCGTCACGGAGCAAGGCGGCGATGGTCTCGCCCAACCGCTGATCGTCGAAGGAACTCGCGGACAGGTTCACCGCCACGTCCAGCGCCAATCCCTCTCTTGCCCACTCGCGGGATTGGCGGAGCGCGCGGCGAAGAACCCAGGTGGTCAGGGGGCGAATCAACCCTACATGCTCGGCCAGGGGAATAAACCGATCAGGAGGAATGAAGCCCAGGTTGGGATGGGCCCAGCGGGCCAGCGCCTCGACCCCATGGATCATCCCTGTTTTCATGGAGAGTTTCGGTTGGTAGTAGACCAGCACCTGCTCGGACTCCACCGCGTGCCGCAAATCACTGATCAGCACGAGCCGTTCCGGGCTTTGCTTGTCCAGCGCCGGATCATAGACGAAGTAGCCGCGCTGGGATCGCTTGGCCAGATACATTGCCACGTCGGCATGACGAACCAGCGCGCCGGCATCCGCCACCGCGTCGGATGCCACGGCAACCCCGATGCTGATGCTTACGGTAAGGATGAATCCGTCGACCTCGAAGGGTGGGTCGAAGAGATCCAGCACGGTTCGCGCTACGTGAAGGGCACCCTCCTGGTCGCTTGCCGGGAGCAGAATGGCGAACTCATCGCCGCCGAGGCGCGCTACCGTGTCGACCCGGCGCAGCGCCGTCTTGAGCCGAGTCCCCACCTGCTGGAGCAGGCGATCTCCCACCAGGTGTCCGAGGCTGTCATTGACTTCCTTGAAGCGATCGAGGTCCATGAGCAGCAGCGACAGAGGCGTATGTTCTCGCTGGTACATCAGCAGGCCCTGCCCAAGACGATCGTAGAGCACGCCACGGCTGGCCAGGCCGGTCAACAGATCGGTATTGGCAAGGATCTCGAGCTGGGCATTGGCGGCGGTGAGGGCGCTGTTGGTGGTCAGCATCGTCTGTAGCTCGGTGTTCCGCTGCTCCAGGGTCAGGGTGTGGTCCGTCAGCTCCCGATTCAAGCGGGCGTTGTCAAGCAGCGCGATAACCTGGCGGATCAGCACCAAACCGCACAGGAGCGCGGCGCAGCCATAGACGCCATGCCGCACATCTTGATTGCCGTTCTGACCGAGGGTATACCAGACAAGCACGCCGACCAGGGGAAGAAAGGCGTAGGGAGCAAGCGCCCGCGCCGGACTCACGCGCGCGGACTGACCGGCCGCTTGCGATTCACCGGCGATCTCGCCCGAGGCGAGCAATCGTCGCAACTCGCGGGCTCCCAGCCCGGCCACCAGGTAGCTCATGGGCCACAGCGGATCGATGGCGGCGCCAACCACGTAGGTACCGTGGAGCAGTTGGTAGTCAAGGCCGGCATCGCCGACAATCACGCCAAAGAGACCCATCCCAAAAAGCACGATGACCCGATTCATGGCCCGGTCGCGCGCCTGCAGCCATACGCCGAGCATACAAAACGCCAGGATCAGATCGCCAACAGGTAACGCGGTGCCCAGGATTCTGGTGAAGGCGGCGGCATCGCCGCGCAAGAGGGTGGGGCCGATCACGAAGTACCAACTGAAGGTAAGCAAGGCGGTACTCATCATCATGCTGTCGAGAGCCGTGCGGAGCCGCGCCGCTATGGTAAGGCGCCGGCGCGGCAGCAAGAGGATGCCGAGCAGCAGCGGTGGATAGACCGCCAAATATCCGGCATCGAGCCAGGAGGTGAAGGCGGGCGCCTGCGCCGATCCGAAGACGGCCTCAAGGATACTTACCAGGATATAGATGAAGATTGCCGCGCCCAGCAACACGGGAGCCCATCGCGCGGCCCGGCCTGACTGGGATGGGCCGGCCGAGCGGCGAAGAGGGGCTAGCCAGAACCAGGGCGGCCGGCCAATGCATAGGGCAAAGGCAAGCAGGATACCGGCCAAGGTCAGGCAGGTGTCCACGAGCGTGAGGACGCCGCGCGGGAGAGGAAGCCACAGCAGGATCGCCTCGAAGGCCGCGCCGTAGAGTAGCGCGAGTCCGGTATCCCACCTGAGTACGGAGTCCGCCGTTTCGGGGGCGGGCGCCTTCATACCATGGCTTTGCGAGACATGGCCAACTCTTGGATCGCGCTCACGGCTCCTACTCCAGCATCCTTGCCCCTACAGGGAACAAGTATGCGGCACGTACCGGATGGAGTACATCACCCAAACTGGTGTGGGCGCCCCTACTTCGCGGCGGCCTTGAGATCGCGCGCGGTCTTGACGAAGTACGACACCAGCTTTTCGGCCGGATACTTTTCGCGGATCGCGAGAAACTCGGCACAATCACCGGCTATGAGCAGCCGGTGGTCTCCCTTGACGTCCTCGTCCAGATGATAGAGCGGCGCGCCGCCAAGCAAGGCGGCGAGTTGGTATGCTCTCGACTTCCGGCTGGTCCAGAGCACCCAGGTGGGATAGCCATTCGCCACTTGCCGCTCGGCCATGGCGTGCAGCATCTGGGCAAACAGCATGGAACTCCCCCGCGCGCCCTCGGCCACCGCGACCTCGCTGATGTAGGTGGCGTTGCCGGAGGGACAGCAGGCGGCCAGCCCATGCAGGATCCTGGCTTCCGCGTGCCGGGCAAGCCGCTCCGGCAGATCCGTGAAGTAGTGGCGCAGTATATGCGTGACGACCTGCTCCATGGGCAGGCCGAATCCCCAGGTGAACCCCAAGACGCGGCCGACGCTCGCCGGATCCGCGGGCTGGGCCGTGAACATAAAGGGTGAACCATGGGACATCCCCAGCTCGGCGTACAGCCGCTCGACCACTTGTTCGGGGGCATGGTAGTCCACCAGGGCGCCAAGCCCGCACCGTCCGCACCAATTCGACCCTCGAGTCTCATACTCCAGGCGGCCGTATGTGGTTCGGCACGAGGGACATACCTTCCATTCATTCCAGGGCTCGGCGCCAAATATGTCGCGGTATGTCCGAACCAGATCGTGCAGGAAGGCTGGATCAGCCGAGAGTTCTTCCGCCGTGTACGACTGGATTCGCGGCCCACGCCGGCGATTGAGCACCGTGGCGGCGTCATGCAAGGGCACGGGCCCATCCTTCACTATATGGTGGGCTTCTCCCAGGAAAACCATTCGGCCCAGCCAAGGAGTACTATACCAATGCCACAACGGTGGTGCTAGGGCAAAGTGGATCCAGGATGCGAACGGCCCCATGCACCTGGCTTCAGCTGGATGCCTGATGCCTCAGCCGGAGCCACCATGCCATAGCCGGAGGAGATTCCGGAACGCCGCCCGCCACTCCCGCATGCGGTCCACCGCCTCGCGCGCCACCGGCTCCTTCCCGTAACGCACGGCGACGAACAGTTCGGTCATCCGGTCCAGGGCTGGGTCGGCGATCGGCAGTTGCGCGGCCAGTTCGGCGGCGTACTCGTCCGGCGTCTGGCCCGGACGCCGCGGGTGGCCGCGACGAGCGGCGTAGGCCAGCGCCGTGAGGTAGAGGCCGATAATCGCCTGGCGCGAAGTCGCCCAGGTATCCCGGTCGCGGCGCCGCGACCGCCGCGCACCGGATCTCAGTCCCTGCTCGCCGAGCTGGGCCGCGATCAGTCTGGCCGGCTGCCGGAGGAGGCGGAATAGCCGGAGCGCGTCGCGGCGGAGGATCGCCAGGATCTCCCGCCAGATCCCGCGTCCGGCTTCGCCGCCGCGGGTTTGCCGATAGACGTGGACCACGAACCCGATCACCAGGATCGCCAGGGCCGCCGGCCAGACATGGGCGAACCAACTCAGATCTGGGCCGCCGGCCTGATGCCTCGAAAGCGAGGTCGGGCGCGGCGGCGGCGGACTACTCCGATGTCCCGAGAGACCACCGCATCCCCCACCAGCGCAGTTGCCCAGGGCATGGTTCCCCAGTTGTTCCAGCCAGCGCTCCAATGGGCCGACCAACGGCAGCAGGAGCGTGACCGCCGCCCAGTTCACCAGGGCGTGCGCCAGATCCAGAGCATGCGCGAGGAGGAGGAAGCCAATCCCCAGCAGAACCAGGGCGATCATCCACAGACTCGCCCCGGTCCAGGCGCCTTCCAGTTCCCCTGGGACGGCGAAGCCCGAGAGTTGCCACTGGATCGTCTGCCGAGTCCGCGCCGCCTGGCTCAAGACCAGCAAACCGGCCAAAGTGTAGACCAGGAAGGCCAGGAGGCCGGCCCAGGTGGATCCCTCATGTCCCTGGGTGAGTTGGCTCCGAACCAGCAATGCCAGGGCCAGGATCAGCTCGCCGGCCAGCCAGCCGCGCCACAGATCGTGGAGGATCTTTCCCCGATCCACGCGCCCCGCCCGCTCCAGGCTGACCGTGGACGGGCCGCCCTCCGGCGCCTCGGTGGTCTCCCACGGCTGCACGAGTAGATTGGCCCAGGCGCGAGTCAGCCCGGTCGCGGTCGCGCTGACCACCCAGCAGGCCGCGACGGCGACGGCGATGGTGAGCGGCAGATCGCCGGAGTTGCCCGAGCGCCCCATGCGGTGGGCCTCATAAAGTGGAAATGCCACCATCGACAATCCCACCACGAGCCAGCGCGTAAGCCGCACGCGAGTCGCGAAGTCGGCAGCCGCGCCGCCGACCATCCCAGCCAGCCGGCGGGCGGTCACCACGCCGGCACCGGCCAGCCCGACCAGAAGCAGACTCAGCCCGGCAAGCTGACCGGGCAGCCAATGCAAGGGGAGCGCCAGGGTGGCCGCCAATAATCCGACCCCGAAGGAGAGGCTGACCAGGGCGATTCCGCCGAGCACCACGTCCTCGGCTCCGGCAGCAGGGCCGGCGGGAGGGACCGTCATGGCCGCGTCCCGGTCATGCTGGTGGCACGCCAAACTGGCTGGAGCACCACCCCCACGGCCCGCGCCCGCCCCTCGATCATCGCGACATCCCCGCTTGGCTCAATCAGGAACAGCACCACCAGGAGCCCTACCTGCCGCAGCTTGTGCAGAGCCAGGAACAGCTCGTCGCTGACCGTCCCCGCTACCACGATCGCCGTGGATCCCCAGGGCAGGACCACGCCGCGTTCAGTGAGGAGTCCGGTCAGGGGGCGGCCGTGGCCGCTCAACTCCACCCGCGCCAGAAGCTCCAGGACGCGCATCAACTGGGTCCGGCCCCTGGCCGGGCCTATCGGGGCGGCGGCCGCTGAACCGGATTTATCCGGCCCGTCATCCGTTCCATGCGCTTTCAAGCGCAGGATCGGAGAAGTCATCTCGGTTGGAGAAATCACCGCTTCCTCCTCCGGCGGCAGGGGCACCAGCCCATTGGTGGCCAATCCCACCTCCTGGCGTTGTTCGATCAGGCGGGCCGCCAGGGTGGCGGCGACGCTGATCGCGAACTCCGCCGCGCCCAGAACCTCAACCGCGTCAAAGCCATCCCGTTGTAGATCCAGGAAGATCATGCTCTGATGGGTAGTGGCCGGTTGATACTGCTTGACTTGCAGGATGCCGGTGTTGGCGGTGGCCGGCCAATGAATGTCGTGCATGGGGTCACCAGGGGTATACTGGCGCACGCCGGCCAGGCGCGAGGGATCGCCGAGCAGTTGGCGTCGACTTCGGACGACGCCAAACAGAGCCAGGGCCGGTAGTTCCAGTTCCTCGGGGGGGAGGATCCGCGGGTACACCAGGAGATGTTGCCGGCGGGCGAACCGCAGCTCGCGCCGGACCAGGCCGAAGACATCGCCCACCGTGGCGGTTAGCGGCCCGACCATATGGAAGCCGCGCCGCCGCCCGTTCAAGGTATAGGTGATGGTCGTGTCTTGCCGGGGCGACAGTCGTGACACCCGCGAGAGCACATTCGGGAGGGCCAGCGCCGCCGGCATCGATTCATGAATCTCCAACCAGGGAATGGGCAGGGAACTGCCGTTGCTGAAGGTGAGACGGATGGCGACCGTTTCGCCAAAGAACACTCTGGTCTCCAGCATCCGACCGGCCCGCAACCGGCCGCACACCGCCCGGAGCCAGAGGTGGGTGCCGATCAGCAAAAGTAGCGCCACCCCCACGGCGAAGAAGAGTGGCCCACTCCGAAAGTAGGCGGCAAGGATGAGTAAAAAGGCCGTTCCGGTCCTCACCGGGCCGCCCTGGGCGCGTCTGGGAGGTGCTCTCCGATGTCTCCTTCGCTTGAAAGACCGGCGCCTTCCTCGATCGGCACGGCGACGGCATCCAGTACCGCGCCCACGATTTGATCGGCGGTGCGTCCGCGCAACTCGCTCTCGGCCTTCAGGATTACCCGATGGCAGAGGGTCGCGGGGGCCAGGGCTTTCACGTCATCCGGGGTCACATAGGCCCGGCCGGAGAGCGCGGCCCATGCCTGAGCGGCGCGGAACAGGGCCAGGGAGCCGCGGGTGCTGGCGCCCACCGCCAGATCCGGATGGGCGCGGGTGGCGCCGACCACGCGGCCGATGTAGTCGACCAACGAGTCATCGACATGGATCTCCCACACCGCGCGTTGCAGGGCCACCACCTCTTCCGATCCGGCTACCGGCCGCACCTGCTCGATGGGATGCCCACGTTGCTGGTCGCGGAGGATCCGTTTCTCCTCTTCAAGCGAGGGATTACCCAGGCGCAGCTTGATCAGAAAGCGATCCATCTGGGCCTCGGGGAGGGGAAAGGTACCCTCGTACTCGATGGGATTCTGGGTGGCCAAGACCAGGAAGGGCCGCGCCAGGACGCGCGTGATCCCATCGGCGGTGATCTGCCGTTCACCCATGGCCTCCAGCAAGGCGGATTGGGTGCGCGGGGTGGCCCGGTTGATTTCGTCGGCCAGGAGGATATTGACGAAGGCCGGTCCTTCATGGAATTGGAACTCACCGATCTTCTGGTTATAGACCGAGACCCCGGTGACGTCGCTCGGCAGCAGATCCGGGGTACATTGGAGGCGTTTGAACGCACAGCCCAACGAGCCGCTGACCGCCCGCGCGAGCATGGTTTTCCCGGTCCCCGGCACGTCCTCCAGCAGGACATGCCCGTCGCAGAGCAAGGCCACGAGAACCAGGCGGATCACCTCGTCCTTGCCCACGATCACGCGGGCCACATTGTCGGTCAGTCTCCGGCCAAAGGCAGAGATGGCCTTGACCGCCTCCGCGGCGCTGCTCGTCTCGATCATCGCTTTCCCTTGCTTGGGGCAGGTCCATTCCCTCCAGTGTAGAGCAGTGGGGAAGGATCAGTCCGATCCGACCGATCCGACCAATTAGTCCGATCGGTCGGATCGGTCCATTGTGCTACCCTTTCCCGTGATGGACGACCCATGCCGCATGGAAGAAAGGGGACCGGCCAATGTCGGGATCGACCGCGGGCTTGCCACACATCGAGAAAGAGCCCATGTTGCTGCTGGATACCACGGGCAGCATGAACTACGAGACCAGCGAGACCGATGATACGCCGCGGCGAGACACCATTCGCGAGGCGATCGGCTTGCTCGTCGATCGTTTGGGCGCCGAGGACAGCCAGGCGGCGGGCGAGGAAGAAGGCGGTGGACTGCGCACCGTGACCTTCGCCGATGGGCGGGCCGTCGATCAGGGAGACTTGAATCCGGCCAACCTCGCCGAACGCTGGGGCGACATCCGCTGGGTTGGCGCCACCTTTATTATGCCGGGCTGGAACGCCTTGATCGATGTCTATCAGGAAGAATTCGGCGCCACGCCGCCGGAGCGCCGTCCCCTTCTGCTGGCCCTGATCATTACCGATGGCGAGGCCCGGGACACCGATGCTTTTGCCAACGCAATCGCGGCGGCGAGCGGGGGCGTGTATATCGCCATCGCCCTCATTGGATTTGGCGAGGAGCACGACCGGGCCCTGAGCGCCTACCAGGCCATCGAGCAGCGTAACAGTCACGTCAAGGTCTTGACCCTCGCCGGCGAGACGAATCCAGAGATCATCGCCGATGCGTTGCTGCGCATGATCGCCTGATCTCGCCCCCGAGGAACTCGATTCGGATCAAGGAAGCGTATAGTCCAATCCCCGGAGAACCGCCAGGGCCATGATCGTGTTGCCCAGATGGGTGAGATGCACCCCATCCGTGGTGAGAGCGGGGAGATGGGACGCGGCCATGGCCCGCTGGAAGGCCGCGTTGACGTCGGCCACCACCAGGCCGCGCTCCTGGGCGAGGGCGTGCAAGGCTACATTATAAGGTACGAGGCGCCGATTTCCCTCGCTGTCCAATTGCTCGCCGATCACGGAGGTCGTGAGCACGACTGCCCGCGCGTCCACCGCCGCGATCCGGTCGAGGACGGTCGCGACCGCCGCCTGATAGTCGTGCAGCCGTACCCCGAGGCGCGGCGAATCAAGGGATCGCCAGACATCGTTAATGCCAATGGAGACCGTCACGATGTCCGGCCTATGGGCCAGGACATCGCGATCGAGCCGCGCGGGTAGATCGACCGAGCGATTGCCGCCCACCCCGGCATTGATCGTCCGGAGGGGCTCCTCCGGGCGTAAGGCGCGCGCGAGATCGGTAGCGATGCGCGTGTAGCCGTCCGAGGCGGCGGTGATACTGTCACCGAGAAAGACGATCGTGGTTTGATCGCTCATCTACCACTTCCAGGCGCCATATTCCCTCCGCAGGTGTGCTTCTTCATTCAGCACCTTCCCTTGCACCGCCGTAAGCGCCGCCTCGGGCGATTGGCGCCCCGCGAGGACGCTCGTGGTGGCCAGGAGGAGTTGCTGTTGGTAATAGGAGTCCACCGGGTTGATCGGGTTCGATGCCTTGCTCTCCAAGCCCAGTTTTGGCTGCATCTTGACCCCGGCCAGCGCCGCGATGGGGTTGCCCGGCAAGTTCGCCAGACGGCGCAGCGCGCTTTCGCCCGCGGTCACCTGCTGTAGCCACGGTTGCTGGTTGCCTACCATAGGCGATCCGCTCAAGGATCCGCCAAGGAGGGCACTATTGTCCCAGAAGATGGCCTTGCTCACCGCGAAGGCATAGGCGGGCCGGCGCGCCCCGACCGGGATCACGATCTCCTGCATAGTGCTGGGGTAGTTCGCCGCGTTGGCGGCGGTGCCATCGGGAGTGGGGGGAAGCGGGGTAAGCTGGTAGGTCAGGCCGCCTGAGGCCCCGAAGTGATGTTGATCGAACGGCTGCAGGTTCCAGTACGCGCCGCCCGAGGCGGTGATCGCCGCCTTCCCGGTGACCACGTAGCTGCGGGCGCTGCCGTTCAGGAAGTCGGGATCGCCGGCCAGGAAGCGCGACAACTTCGGATAGCCGCCATACAACCTGGCCAGCTGGGCGAGATACTGGAGATACTCAACGTTACAGGGGTCGGTCGCGGTGGGCTGGTCAGCCGCGTTGTAGAGCCCGTGCCCCACCGGACACATCAGGGTTCCCGTGGTCTCCCAGGAATCCACTCCCGGCCAGTAGCCGATGCGGGTTGGATTTCCCCCTGAGTCAAATTGGACCGCCTTCCGCGACATGGCGTAGTAGTCGGCGAAGCTACGCAGCGAGCGGTTGTCGTACCCAAACTGGCTCATGTATTTGGGGAGATAGATTTCCTGCCCACCCAGCGGCCCGCTCACGGCGGGAATAGCCCACCAATGGCCGCCGAAGCGGGCCCAGTGCCGCATCCCGGGGAGGAAGCCGGTGTCGAGGATGTGGTCGCGCTGGTAATACAGGTCAAGCGGCTGGACCAGCCGGCGGAGGACCAGCGTCCCGATCTCGCCGCCCTGGACGAACATCATGTCGGGCGGATCGCCTGCCTTGATCGCGGCGGCCAGGACACTCTCCATGGTCGCCTGATCGGTAAAGGCGGTCTCCTTCCAGGTAAGCTGGGGGAACAATCCAGCTAGACGCCTGGCGTAGAGAGCGTGCATGGAGGTCAGATCATTTGGCGCCAGGTCGTTGAAGCCGGTCAGCGAGCCGCAGCAGGTATACACGGATAATGTATCGGCGCCGGCCACTGATCGGGCCGCACTCCTTTCAGGACGCGCCACCCCTGCCGATCCGGCCAGCAGCCCAACGGCGAGCAGGCAGGCCAATCCCATCCGCCGGCCGATCATTTGATGCATGATACGCTCCCTTGCCGTCAAGCAGGTTCTCGCGCAAGCGCGGAAGGGCACGAGAGAGATCACCCTTCACCCGCGCCAGAATGGTACTTCGAGGATAGTCCGGAAATTCGGAAATCAGCAAGTGTACAGCCGCCGCCGACGCGATTTTGTGGCTACAGCCCTCGATCTTTGTCCGCAAGCGACTCCGAGAGGCGCGATCGCATCCGCGGACTTACTCTCTGAAGTACGCCAAACGGCCCGCCTAGGCGACCGGCGCCACACCTCACGGCTCCTGGATGAACCGGTCGAGCCACTCGGCGAGCAAGCCGCGTTCGGCGGGCGTGAAGGCGACCGGCGCCTCGGGCAGCAGGGCCTTGAGGGCGACGGCGTGGGCGGTGACGTGGCCCGATCCGCCCCCCGCGGCCGGCCCACCGGGAGGGGTCGAGTCCGTGGTCACCGCCGCGAGGATCGCCTCGCGGGTCAGGGTCGCCACGGCGCGGTCGCGATCCGCGTCCTCGACGGCAATGAGGGTAAGGACGACGCCGACCCCGGCGGCGTGAATCAGGCGCGTCGCGCGGTCCACGCCGACGCGCAGCCGGCCGGCCGCGGCCACGCGGCGCAGCAGTTCTTCCAGGATCGCGCGCGCCTCGGCGGCCGCGGTGGGCATGGCCCCCGGCCGCGGCTCGCCGTACATGAGCGCGTAGAGGGCCGGGTTGGCCAGGCCGAAGCCGATGTGCGCGTCCCACCCCGCGCGCAAATCGGCCATCGGGTCCTCGGTGCGGCCCAGCGCGACCTTGCCCCGCAGGTACCGGGTGAACCCGTCCTCGGCGACCGCGTCGAGCAGGCCCCGCATATCGCCGAACTGGCGATAGATGGTCGGGGGTTGCACTCCGGCGGCGGCGCTGACCGCCCGCGTGGATACGGCCTCCCGCCCGCCCTCGGCCAGCAGCGTCGCGGCGGCCCACAAGATCCGGTCGCGGGGACTCGGCGGCGCGGAGGACGTATCATCGGTAGTGTGCACGGCCACGGTCCTTTCAGCCCGCCGGGGTGTCCACGGGCGCGTTCCTTGGTTGTCTCAATGGTAACACTATCATGTTAGCGCTGGTTGCGTTTCCATCGATAACGTGATATAGTTATCGCTGTAAACAGCCATAGGTAAAGAGGAGAATGACCATGACCGACCTCACCACCGCCGGCACCTTCCGGCTCGGCGACCACGCCGTGAACCGCCTGGGCTATGGCGCCATGCAACTCGCCGGTCCGGGCGTGTTCGGGCCTCCCAGGGACCACGACACCGCGCTCGCCGTGCTGCGCGAGGCGGTAGAGAGCGGAGTCAACCACATCGACACCAGCGACTACTACGGCCCGCATGTCACCAACCAGCTCATCCGCGAGGCGCTGCATCCCTACCCATCCGATCTCGTCATCGTGACCAAGGTTGGCGCCGCGCGGGGAGAGGACGCCTCCTGGAATCCGGCGATGGCACCCGGCGAACTGACGCGCGCGGTGCACGATAACCTGCGTAACCTGGGCGTCGACGTGCTCGACGTCGTCAACCTGCGCCTGATGGGTGACGGCCACGGTCCGAGCGAGGGCTCAATCGAGGTGCCGCTGACCGCGCTCGCCGCGCTCCAGAGGCAGGGCCTCGTCAGGCATCTTGGCCTGAGTAACGTGACGGCCGCCCAGGTCGAGCAGGGGCGTGGGATCGCCGAGATCGTCTGCGTGCAGAACCACTATAACCTTGCCCACCGCGACGACGACGCGCTGATCGATCAACTCGCGATCGCGGGCATCGCCTATGTGCCCTTCTTCCCGCTCGGCGGCTTCACGCCGCTCCAGTCGTCGACGCTGTCCGACGTGGCGGCGCGGCTCGGCGCGACCCCGATGCAGGTGGCGCTTGCCTGGCTGTGGCGGCGCGCGCCCAACATTCTCCTGATCCCGGGCACCTCGTCGCTCGACCACCTGCGCGAGAATCTCGCGGCAGCCCGGCTCTCGCTGTCGGAAGCCGTGCTCGCCGAACTCGACTCGATCGGCAAGACCGCTCCGTAAGCGGACCTCCGGCTGAGGCGATCACCTTCGGCCTCAGCCGGAGGCGATCGCCTCAGCCGGAGGTCCGTCGTTCTGACCGCTCTCCCAGGCCGCCGTGAATCTCTCGTCACCCAAGGCCGCGCGGGCGGCCTTCAGGGCTCGATCATACGCCGCGCGTCCGGCGGAAGGCAAGGCGGCGCCGATCGCCCCACGCAGCGAGGCCGCCGCGCCGCACAGCCGAGCCGCCCGCTCATGTTGTCCCTGGGCGCCAGCCACGATAGCGATCCCCTCCAGGCAGCTTGCCACCCCGTCCGTGCTGCCCATCGACCTGCATAGCGGTATCCCTTCCGCGTAGCGTGCCAACGCCAGTTCATACTGGCCCTGTTCACGGGCCACGTCACCAAGGTTGCTGAGCGCCCACCCCATCCCCAGGTTGTCCTGGAGCGTTCGCGCCACTTCCAGACTCTCCTGGCAGAGCGCCTCGGCGCGGGGATAGTCGCCCAGTTGGAGCACCACGAAGCCCAGATTATTGAGGGCGAGCGCGATCCCTCGCTGATGCCCCAGTTCTCGTTGCAAGGCCAGACTCTCCTCCGAGAGTTCCAGGGCCCGATCGTACCGGCCTTGATTGATCGCCAGGTTCCCCAGGATATTGAGGGCGACCGCCATCCCCTGCCTATCGTTCAGCGCGCGATAGAGCCGGAGGCTTTCCTCGCAGTGCGCGCCGGCGCGCGGGTAGTCGCCTTGCATGGTGGCCAGCACCCCCGCCCCAGTATGCGCCTTCGCCATGTCCAATGCTGGAATCGCCTCGCGGCTCCCGCGCGCGGCCTCAAGCGACTCTTCGAGCCAGGCGCGGCCCTCGCTCAAATGCCCGCGGGTGTACCAGAAGCGCCACAAACTGCCGGCCAGCCTTACTCCGCGGGCTGGCGCTCCCACCTCCTGCGTCCACTGCAAGGCGGCGCGCAGGTTATTGTGCTCTCGTTCGAGCCGGGCCAGCCACTCGCCCTGCTCGGGACCGGTGAGCGCGGGCTCCGCCGCCGCCGCCAGGGCCTCGAAGAACGCGGCATGGGTCTGTTCAAGGATCGCTTGCTCGCCGCCGGCCGCCGGCGATTCCCGCGCGTAGTCGTGTATGGTCCGCGGCATCACGAAACGGGTCTCTGTCTCCGAGACGATTTCCGCGCGTAGCAGGCTCTTGTCCACCAGCGATGCCAGGCCCTCGAAGACATCTTCGAAGGAAGTATCCGAATCAGCGGGCATATGGACGAGACACACGGCCTCGGCCGCCTCCAGGGTACACCCAGCCATGAATACCGACAGTGCCCGGAGTAGTCGTTGTTCCGCGACGGTGAGCAGGCCGAAGCTCCACTCAAAGGTGGCCCGCAAGGTTCGCTGGCGGGCCGGGTGGTCTTGCGCGTTGCCCTTGAGCAGCGACAGGGCCCCGGTCGCCTGGTTCAACTGGATCAGGAGGGCCCGTGGCGACAGCAGTGAGACGCGCGCCGCCGCCAATTCGATCGCCAGGGGGAGACCATCGAGCCGATGGCAGATCGCCGCGATTGCCTCCGCGTTGGTGGTATCGAGGCGGAAGTCCAGTTCCACGGCTTGCGCGCGGGCCACGAACAAGCGGATCGCCGGGTTATCGGCCAGTTCATCCATGGTCGCCCGTGTCCGCGCCGGAGGGAGGGTCAGGGGCGGAACACGGAAACGCTGTTCAGCGCGCACCCGCAAGGCGATCCGGCTGGTGACCAGCATGACGAGCCGGGGACAGGCCGCCACCAACTCCGCGATGCGCGGGGCCGCCTCAATCACCTGCTCGGCGTTGTCCAGGACGACCAGCACCTGGCGATCTCGCAGATGCGCGATCAGTAATTCACGCAAACCCTGCTCACCGGCTTCGCGCAGCGCGAGCGCTCGCGCCAATTCCGGGAGAACCAGCGCCGGATCGTCCAGAGGCGAAAGATCGACGAACCAAGCGCCATCCGCGAAGGTACGCTGCGCGGTCGCGCCCACCTGCAAGGCCAGGCTCGTCTTGCCCACCCCACCGGGGCCGATGAGCGAGATCAGCCGGGCCGCGCCCGAATCACGGGCCCGGTTCAGGAGATGCAGCACGGTCGCTTCCTCTTGTTCGCGGCCCAGCAGGGTGGTCGGCGGTAGGGGCAGGGCGACGGTAACGGGCGGGGCGGACGATTGCCCCTCGGCGGACGCCGGCCTGACGGCATCCGCGACCGGGGCGCCGACCGCCGCGCCGATCAGGGTCGCGCGGTCAGCGGAGTTCAGATCCAGCGCGGTGGCCAGACGGGCCACGGTTTCCAGACGCGGGGCTACCCGGCGCCCGCGCTCAAGAGCGGCAATCGCATCCGTGCTGAGTTCCGCGCGCTCGGCCAAGCCAGCCTGGGTGATCCCGGCGGCCAGGCGGTGGCGGCGCAGCAGGGAACCAAACGTCACGCTGTCGCTCCCGACCATGCCCCAGGCTCCTCGCTATCCTCGCGCGCCGCCGTAGCGGGCTTGGGGAATGGTAGCATGCGCCCGAAGTCCAGGGGATCCACGATCCATGGCACTCACCCGATGCCAGCGCCCACGGTAGACGCAAGTATGCCACTCTCGGCCCTCTTGACTCTCCCAGTAACTGGCTGGCGAGGCGCCGGGAGTGCTACCATCTCGTGGCGAGAGCCGGCGCCGCCCATAACGGGCCGTCCCGCCAACCCACCCAGATTGTCCGCTCGCACTCCGCCCGCATCCTGGCCGGCGGCGATCCGAACCCATGAAGGATAGCTATGCGTTCGTGGCTGGCCGGCCCCTGGAGCATGAAGATCTTCTACCTGTGCTTCTATATCGCCACTGGCATCTACTCCCCCTACGCTGCTCTCTACCTGCACGCGATTCACCTGGATGGGGCTCAGATTGGGCTGCTCGCCTCGCTACCCGCCGTGGCGGGCGTGGCCCTCCCGCCCGTGTGGGGCGTGCTGAGCGACCACTTCGGCTGGCGCAAGCCGGTACTGGCGATTTCCCTCCTGGTGGCGGCGCTGGCGTCGCCGGCTATTCCCCTGGCCGGCGGCATGGGATCGCTGGTGCCCCTTATGGCCCTTCTGGCGGTGGCGCTCAGCCCGGTGGTGCCGCTTGCCGACTCCACGACCCTGGAATGGCTGCGCCAGCACGGTGGCAGCTATGGCGCGGTGCGCTTCTACGGTTCGCTGGGGTTCCTCTTTTCCTCGCTGATCGCCGGCCAATTCCTCGGTGGCCGGCACATCCTGGCCCTTTTTCCCGTCTATGGCGTCTTTCTCTTCAGCACCTTCGTGGTCAGCCTGGCCGTACCGGCCCAGGACCGAGGAGTGCGGCTGGCCCGTGGGGAGGGGATCACCTCGGTATTGCGCGACCGCGTGGTGGTCTTGTTCCTGATCTGCGCCGTGGTGGGTTACGGCACCTTCGCCGCCTATAATACCTTCTTCAGTCTGTATATGAAGGGATTGGGGGCCGGCACTGGAGTAATAGGATTGGCCGCGGGCATCGCCACCCTGAGCGAATTACCGGTAATGGCTCTGGCCGGCTGGGCGATCAAGCGGATCGGGGTAAAGCCGCTGCTGATCGTGGGCCTGACCTCGGATGTGGCGCGCTGGATCGCCTATGCCGTGATCCACGACTATCGGCTGGCCCTTCTCTTCCAGCCGCTCCATGGCCTGGGCTTCGCCGGTTTCTACGTGGCGGGCGTCACCTTGATCGAGCACCGGGTGCCGGGCCGCCTGCGCTCCACTGGCCAGACGCTCTTCAATGCCGCCCTGTTCGGGGTGGGCACCGTCACCGGCGCCAATTTGTTCGGCCATCTCTACGACCATCTGCATGCCTCCGGCATGTTTCTGGCGGCCGCGCTGCTCTGCCTGCCGGCGTTGGTCGGAGTGATCGTCTTCGTACCCAGTGGCACGATCGGCGAGGAGTAAGCGAGGCCCCGTTCACCTGCACGCCGCTGTATCCTGAAAGGCGGAGGGCGCATGAGCGAGGAACGCTTCCTACTGATCGATGGGCATCATCTGTTCCACCGCACCTATAACGCGCTGCCCCGGAGCATCGTGGGTCGTGACGGGGCGCCGATCCAGGGGGTGCATGGGTTCGCGGGCGCTTTCTTGCGCCTGGTCCGCCGTTTCGCGCCCACCCACGTCAGTATTCCCTTCGACCCGCCGGAGCCGCCGTTCCGCCGCGTCCTCTTTCCCGACTACCGAACTGGACGGCCACGCGGCACGGAGGAGGAGGTCGCGAACTTCGATGCCCAGGTGTCCCAGGTGTTGCATGTGCTGGATCATCTAGGGATCACTCACCCGATGATCCCCGGCTACGAGGCGGATGACGTGCTCGGTACCCTGGCGGGACGGGCAGCGGCCGGCGGACTGCCCACCACGATCGTCTCGGGTGACCGCGACTTGCTGCAACTAGTGGGTCCGGGAGTGGACGTGTTCATGCCGAAGGGCCAGGAGGGCGAAACCTGGACTCCCGCCCTGGTGGAGGAGCGCTGGGGCGTGCGAGCCGGCCAATTCACCGATCTCAAGGCGCTGATCGGCGACACTTCCGATCACATTCCCGGCGTACCGGGGATCGGACCCCGGACCGCCGCCGCCCTGCTCGCCAAGCACGGCGATCTCGATGCCCTCTATGCCGCCCTACCAAACATCCCGGTGCGCCAGGCCGCCCTGCTGGAGGAACATCGCGAGCGGGTGCAACTCAACCGGAAACTGGTCACCATCGTCACCACCCTGGATGTGCCCGCCGACTTGCATGGGTACCGTTGGTCGTGCGAAGAGACGTGGACGGCAGGCACCCTGCTGGCCGCGACCGGACTGCGGGGCTGAGAGGCTGTGATCTAGGGGCGCGGGTCTCCAGACCCGCGCCCCTAGCCCGTAGCCGCTGCCCGCCTTCCGCATCAGGTCCGCGGACCCAATGGTCGCCTTGGCTTAGAGCGACACGCTGGCGATGGCCTCGATCTCGATCAAGAACTCCTCACGGGCGAGGCGCCGGACTTCGACCAGCGTACTCGCGGGCGGGCTCGCCGTGTTCACGAAGCTATCCCTCACTTCACGCAGCACCGGTAAACCACCGGCATCGAGCAGATAGTAGGTGAGCTTGACCACGTCGGCGAAGGTTGCTCCGGCCGCGGTCAAGGCAGCCTGAAGATTGATAAAGACCTGCCGCGTCTGCGCCAGAAGGTCGCCCGCCCCAACCAGGACGCCGCGCGGGTCCAGGGCAACCTGGCCGGCGATGTAGATCGTGCGGCCGCCCGTGACTACCACGACCTGTGTGTACCCGGGTGGGGTCGGCAGGGTGGGTGGATTGGTGAAGGCGATGCGCGCGGGCGGGGTCATACCGTGGATTCCCTTTCTTCTGGATGGCTGATCGCCGTCGCGATCCAGTTTACCGGATTGCGCTACACTGGGTCCGAGCCCCACGCAGCCGCCTGTCGTTCCGGGAAAGATGTCGCCATGTCCTCCGATCCATCCCTTACTACCGTGCTGGCCGCCTGGTCGTTCGACCCGAACGTGGTCCTGGGGGTGGTGCTGACCGCCCTGATCTATCTGGCCGGCCTGCGGGAACTGAGCCGGCGTGGTCGCCTCCGCCGGTCGGTAGCGCCGCGGCATGTCCTGCTGTTCACCCTGGGGCTGCTGTCCATCGTCCTGGCCCTGGAGTCTCCCATAGACGCACTGAGCAGCCGGTTGCTCACCGCGCACATGGCGCAGCATATGCTTTTGTTGTTTCTGGCGCCGCCGTTCCTCCTGTTAGGCAAGCCCATCCCCGTGCTGGTGGTGGGCGCCCCCCGCCCGATCGTGCGCTGGTTGGCGCGGGGCCACGCGCGCCGGGGATGGTTTCGGGGATTGACTCACCTACTCACCAATCCCTACGTTGCCTGGTTGGCCTTTATCGGCAACATGCTGGTCTGGCACTTGCCGGCCTGTTACGACGCGGCGCTGCGGAATGATAGCGTGCACTACCTGGAGCACCTGTGCTTTCTGGTCACCGGAATCATGTTCTGGTGGGTGATCGTGCAGCCCTACCCAGGGCGTCCACGAGTGGCTTACGGGTGGCGCGTGCTCTATATCCTGGCGGCCATGGTGCCCGGTACCGCGCTGGGGATGCTGTTTATCTTTGCCGGCACCGCCATCTATCCCTTTTACGCGGCGCTGCCCCGGATGTGGGATATGTCGGTGGTCACCGACCAGTCGTTCGCCGGCACCATCATGATGGTGGCCGGCGATTTCATCCTGATCTGCGCCGCGATCCCGCTCTTTGCCGGGATGATGGAACGCCTGGAGGAGATGGAACTGGCCCGCTTCGCCCGTTCCCAGCAAGAATGATGTAAATGGCCTGGTGCTCCGATAGGTCCGATGACCTTACCGTGGAGGAACAATCCATGAATCCGCCTTCGACGCCCGATCCCGACCTGGTGGTTGAGGTTCCCAACGGCGGCTGGGATCCGCGCCTCCGCCTCTTCCGGGCCGCCGGCGAAGTGGATACCACCGTCCTGATCACCAACCGGTATGTGGTGCTGATTGATACGATGTGCACGCCCGCGCAGGCAGCCGCGATCATGACCCACGTGGCCGGAGAATTGCCGGGCCGCCAGTTGCTGGTGATCAACTCGCATGCCGACTACGACCACTGCTGGGGCAACGCCGTCTTCGCCAGTCCGGGCGGCGCCTATCCGGCCCCGATTCTCGGCACCCAGGCGGCCTACGAGCGCCTGGTCGGCCCGGAATGCGCCGCCTCCCTGGCCAAACGGCAAGCCGAGGAGCCACGTTTCGCGTCCGTCCGACTGGTGCCGCCCACGATCAGTTTCGCGGGGGAGTTGCGCCTCGACTGCGGGGACCTGACCCTGCGCTTGATCCCGGCGCTTGGTCACAGCCCCGACCAGATCGTGGTCTGGATTCCGGAATGGCGTGTGCTGTTGGCGACCGACGCGGCCGAGCATCCTATCCCCTACGTCGGCAACCCCGCGACCGTCCAGCAACTCCGGCGGACTCTCCAGGATCTGGTGGACCTGCGCCCGGAGATCGTCATTCCCTGCCATGGCGGCCCCAGTGCACCCGATCTGCTTACCCGCAACCTCGCCTACTTTGATGCCGTGGAGGAGCGGGTGCGCGCGGCCCTGGCGGCGGGCCGCGTCACCGCCGCGATGGCGGATCGCGATGATCTGCCGGAGTTGATCGGGATGCCGCTCGCGGAGATGGCCGCGATCGCCGGCATCGACCCGACCACCGTGAGCGATTTCTACCGAGCGTCTCATCTGCTCGCGGTTCGGGCCCTGGTCCTCCACTGTCTCCTTTGTGGTGGATAACTGGCTGGAATCCGCTTTTGGTTCGGCGTATACTCCGTCTCACCTGATGGCGATGACGAGTTCGCGCAGGAGGTACGAGATCCGCACCGGGGCTTCTTGACCACTCCAGTCGTGGGCTGATCGCGCAAGCGGCGGGACGCGAGGGGAGCCAGGGAAGGGGGCACTGTCGACCAGATACGGGCGGTCAGGCGCATGGGATGCCGGATCGTCATGTCGAACCCGACCAAATGCCGCGCCGCACGAGGCAGCACACCGTTTCTCGGTCCCAAAACGCACGAGGACGGTACAGAGTCTCGGGGTTCCGGGATAGCGCGCCACCGAACCAGTTCGCAAGAACAGGGTTCGGGCGAAGGAAGGCTCCGTGAGGAGCGTTCCGGGCAGACCGTACCGGGGCTCGCGGCACAGGCGAACCGTTCAGGATCATCAGGAACGGGAGGGGGGCCGGTCTCCAGGGACCGGCCCCCTTTTCCGCGTTCGTGGGCAACGTACGCCAACGAATAACACTGGGAGATCCTTCAATTGCCGAGCACAGTTGGGGAGAATCCCCCGCGGAACCGAATAGGCGTCATGGTGGCCGACATCTACCACGATGTTGAGGCCCAAGCGACTGTGTATGGGTTGCTTGACAATCCGGCAAGCTAGACCTATTCTGTATGTCATTATAAGGAGCTAGCGCGGATCGCCGCGAGGTCAAGGGAAGGCCGGCTTCCGTGCCTCATGAGCCTCCGCGCCCTTCCATCCTCCCGCCGCGTTCCCCGCACCGAGAAAGAGGTACACCACCGTGACCGTGGAGTGGGAAGTTACCCGAGATCGCATTCTTCGGAGTGTCGACGATCAGCGGCCGGCTCTCATTGACACCTTGCGAAAACTGATCCAGGCGCCCAGCGTTACCGGGGCGGAAGGACCGTGCGCGGATGTCTGCGCGGAACTTTTGCGCGACCTTGGCCTGGAGGTCGATCAGTGGGAGGTTGACCCGGATGTACTGCGGGCGCACCCCGCCGCCAACCGCTCCGCCTTTCCCTATCCTGGGCGGCCGAACGTGGTCGGGCGCTACCAAGGGGCCAACCCCGCCGCCGGGCGGTCCCTGCTCCTCAACGGCCATATCGACGTGGTCACTCCCGAGCCGGTGGCCCAGTGGACGCATGATCCCTGGGGCGGGGAGGTGGTGGACAACAAACTGTTCGGCCGCGGCGCCATCGATATGAAGGGCGGGATCGCCGCCATGATCGTGGCCCTCCGCGGCGTCCTGGCGACGGGGCTGCGCCCTCAGGGTGACGTTCTGATCGAGTGCGTGATCGAGGAGGAGGAAGGAGTCGGCAACGGCACGCTGGCCAGCGTGCTCCGCGGCTATACCGCCGACGCCTGTATCGTCACCGAGCAAACCGACCTGGCCCTCCAACCTTCGATGCGGGGCGCCATTCGCTGGAAAATCACCGTGGAGGGGAAATCCTCGCACGGGGTGGAGAAATGGAAGGGGGTGGATGGGATCGAGAAGGGGCTGGCGATCTGGCAATCCCTGCGCTATTTTCAGGACGCCATGTCGCTCGTCCATTCGCACCCGTTATATGACGGCTATCCAATCAGCATTCCGGTTACTCCAGACGCCATTCACGCCGGGGCCTGGCGCGGCATGGTGGCCCCGGATTGCGTGATTGAGGGGTATCTTGAAACCTTACCGGGGCACGATACCTACTTTTGGGAAGAAAAGTTCCGCGCCTATCTCCACGCGGTAGCCTCGACCGATCCCTGGTTGCGCGACCACCTGCCCCGGCTTGAGGTGACTGAGCGGTATGAATCCTACGCCGAGACCGAGGACAATCCCTTCGTGACGATCATGCAAGAGGTGACCGAGCAGGTGACCGGCGCCAACCTTCCCCTGGCCGGGATGAACGGCGGCTGCGATGCCTACGTGCGCCATGTGTACGGCCACTCGCCAACCGTAATCTTTGGCCCGTCCGGCGATAACGCCCATGGAGCGGACGAGTACGTGAACATCGACGATCTGGTGGCGGCCACCAAGGTGATGGCTCTTACCATCGCCCGTTGGTGCGGCGTCGAGTAAGTGAGCATGATCGGCCCAGGACCTCACTCGCGGCGCGAAGGATCCCTCTGATGGTCCGTCTGATGGCGTCCACGGCGCCCGACCCCAGCGCCGTGGAAGAGATCGTCTTCCCTCGGAGCAATTCAGGCTGGCGTGGGGCGGTTCGGGGGTTCGCCGGCCATAAAGCCTCGCTGCTGGGGCTCACGCTCACCGTGCTCATGCTCGCGGCGGCTATTCTAGCGCCGCTGATCTCGCCCCACGATCCCACCACCCAGTTTACCAATGGCTTGAGTCTGGAAGGAGGACCGAAACCGCCTGGAGGACCATTCTTGCTCGGGACCGACGACCTTGGCCGCGATCTCTTGAGCCGGCTCATTTGGGGCGCTCGCACCTCGCTGGAGATCGCCATCCTCTCGAATATCATCTCGGGCGTGATCAGTGTGGCGGTGGGGGCCTTTGCCGGGTACCTCGGGGGGCGGATTGACATGCTGCTCATGCGTCTGACCGATATGTTGATGGCCATCCCCGCCATGCTGCTGGCCGCGTTCCTCGCAGCCGTGTTCCGCCCGAGCATTGGCATTATCATCATCATTGTCGGCTTCGTCAACTGGTTTTATCTGGCCCGGATCGTCCGGGCCGAGGTGATGGCGCAACGGAGGCGGGAGTTCGTGGACGCGGCCAGGGCAATCGGGCTTTCCCCGCCCCGTATTCTCCTCTTCCATGTCCTTCCCCAGGTCTGGGGACTGGTGATCGTCTATTCCACCCTGAACGTGGCCACCACGGTCCTGTTCGTCGCCTCGCTCTCCTACGTGGGGATCGGGGTGCAGCAACCCACCGCCGATTGGGGGAACATGATCTCCGACGGCTCGCAGTATCTCTCGGTAGCTCCCTGGCTGGTCATTTTCCCCGGTATCGTGCTGGGGATCTCCATTCTCGGCTTTAATCTGCTTGGCGACGGTTTACGTGACGCCCTGGATCCCCGGCATTAGGTTTTTACCATGCACAATCATGGTTGACACACAAGAGTAGCGGACAAGGAGGAATCCCCCAGATGAGACATCCCGGACGCTTCGCCTCGCTCACCGCGGTCGCCGCCCTGCTGATCGGCGGCCTGCTCTCGCCCACCCCGCCCGCCGGGGCCGCCGTCCGCGTGGGTGCCCACGACGGCGGCACCGCCAACCTGGACTTCAGTACCGATCCCGATACCCTCGATCCCGCCCTGGCGGCGGACGGCTACTCGCTCACCATCCAGCATGTCCTGTTCGTGACCCTGCTCACCAATCAGCCCGGCTCAACCAAGATCGTCCCCTGGGGCGCCACCGCCATGCCGGCGGTCAGCAACGGGGGGAAGACCTACGTCTTCCATATCCATCCAGGGATCAAATTCACCGACGGGGAGCCGGCGGACGCGGCGGCGTTCAAATACTCGTTCGAGCGGCTGTTAATCCCCGCCACCAAATCCCCCTATTCCAGCACCCTTAGCGGGGTGGTAGGGGCCAACGACTTCGCGGCGGGGAAGGCCAGGACGGTGGCCGGGATCAAGGTGCTGGACCCGCTCACCCTGGAAGTTGACCTCACGGCGCCCGACAACTCATTCCTCTATGACATCACCTACACCGCCATGGCGGCGGTCCCCCAGAAGGTAGTGGCGCGGGATGGGGCCCAGTTCGGCCACGAGGTCGTGGGCGACGGGCAGTACATTTTGCAAAATTGGTCATCCGGAGTCCAGATGGTCTTGGTGAAGAACCCCGGCTACTTCGACCCCGCCACCGCCGGCCATCTGGACAAGCTGATCATGCATACTGATGTCCCCTCCAATCTGGCCGTGTTGCAAGTGGAGCAGGGGACGGCTGATATTTCGGCGGGCGACGTGAATGGCGGCGACGGGATCCCCCTCTCGCTCTTCCTGGGGATCAAGAATAATCCGCGCTGGCAATCGTACCTCTACCACACGACGATGCCGGAACCCTGGTTCTTCGTGATCTCCATGAAAGACAAACCCTTCCAGAATCTCAAGGTGCGGCAGGCCGTCTCCTACGCGATCAATCGCCAGAAAATCGTCCTGCTCTTGAACGGGCGCGGGGTGCTGGCCAGCCAAATCATGCCGCCGGGCGTCCCTGGCTACGATCCCACGATCCCGCAGCCGGTCTATAATCCGGCCAGAGCTCGCGCGTTGCTGAAAGAGGCCGGCTTCCCGCACGGATTTTCCACCTCGATCATGATGTTCTCCACCCCGCCTGGCCCTCAGGAGGCGACCTCGATCCAGTACGATCTGGCCCAGGTGGGGATCAAGGCGGACCTGCATATTGTCTCCCTGGCCCAATACTCAACCACGGCCAGCACGCCGGGTGGGGCGCCGACCCAGATCAACGACTGGTTGGCGATCGTCCCCTCGTTCTTCATGAACTGGACCTTTAACAGCAACGAGATTCAGGCCGGCAACAATATGGCCGAGTTTTCCGACCCGCGAGTGGATACCCTGCTCAACCAAGCGGAGCAATTACCGATCCCGCAAGCGGTCCCGCTCTGGAAAAAGGCACAGAAGATCGCCCTGGCGGAATACGGCTACGTGCCCCTCTACTACGGGGTGGAGTACGACTTCGTCAATCCGCGGATCGGAGGATTCCTGATCGATCCAAACTTCGTCTACGAATACCAGCAGTGGTATCTGAAATAAGGATCTGAGGTTCGGGGCCACGCATGATACGGCACATGGTCCAGCGGGTGCTCTGGATGATCATCGCCCTGGTGGGCGTCTCGATCATCACCTTCGTGATCTCCTACCTGCTGCCCGGCGATCCGGCGCGGGTGATCGCCGGGCCCCAGGCTCCAGAGTCGGTGGTGCGGAGCATTCATCATCAGCTTGGGCTCGACCAGCCCGTCTACGTCCAGTATGGGAAGTTCGCCTGGAACGCGATTCGGGGCGACTTCGGGCTTTCCTACCGGACCGAGCAAGAAGTGCTCCCCGCTATCTGGACCCACTTTCCCTACACGGCGGCGGTAGCGATTGGGGGCCTGGTGGTGGAGCTTCTGTTCGGGGTGGCCCTCGGCATCGTCGCCGCCGTCCGCCGGGGCAAGCCCACGGACGGGATCGCCATGACCATCGCCCTGATCGGGCTCGCGGTCCCGTCCTTCTGGTTAGGGCTCATTCTGCTCTACGTCTTCGGCTTCATGTGGCCGATCGTGCCCCTGGGCGGCACGGAGCACTGGACCTGGATCATCCTGCCATCGATCACCCTCGGCTTTTCCGGGGCCGCCTACTACACGCGCATGACTCGAACCGCGATGCTGGAGACCCTGGGCGAGGACTACGTGCGCACCGCCCGCGCCAAGGGACTCAGCGGGCGGCAGGTGGTCTTGAAGCATGCCTTCCGCAACGCCATTCGGACCGTGGTCACCATGGCGGGCATGGATCTCGGCGCCTTCCTGGGCGGCGTCCTGGTGATCGAACAGGTGTTCGGGGTTCCCGGGATCGGCTCCCTGGCCTGGCAAGCCATACTGAACGAAGACCTCCCCATGATCCAGGGCACCGTGCTCTTCGCCGCCTGCCTGATCCTGGTGGCCAACCTGGGGGTCGATGTGATCTATGGGTGGATCGATCCGCGGGTGCGAACGGCGGACTGATGTGTAGGAGCATCGCGGGGCTATTGTTCGGAAGAAGCAGTCTCGAACCGCGTCCGTGCTACACTCGTATGCGTCCGAATTGCAGGGCGGTTGCTGTTTAGTTTGTGAGGTAAGCGCGGATGATAGATCGACTACGCCAGGCGTTCTCCCTGGCCGCGCGGTAGCCTGAGCAGCAGCGGAAAGGGTTGGCGACGCTCCTTCTGGAAGAGATGGGCGATGAGGATCGATGGGATCCCCTCTTTGCCGATCCTCGGCCGCCCGTCCTCCTTGCGCGGATGGTGAAGGAAGCGATACGCGACGACCAAGCCTAGAGGAACGAGAGCATCAGGAGTGACACGTTCCTCTCATGATTGAGGAATCCGCGGCCACTTTACCCGGATCCGCCTCCATTGCCCCGCTCGCTGCGTGGGGTGTCGAAGTTGATTGAGCGTCCCGTTACTTCGGGGACGACTCGCGGCGCCGTAAGCCATCCATCACGATCGAAAAGAAGCGATCCGTCCGGTCGATGCCGTCGGACCCCTGATCCGAGGCCCAGGCGATCCCGTGCGCCAGCTTGAGGAGATCCGAAATACCGAGGTCAGGGCGCACGGTTCCTGCTTGCTGGGCCCGCTGAAGCAACGCCTCACCGGCGGCACGCATCGTCTCTTTGCACCAGGCCATTTCGGATTCGCCCTCACGCATGCTGGCCTGTAAGAACTCGGCCAGCCCGCGTTTGGTAGCCCCATAGGCCGCTACCGCGCGGAGCCAGGTGCCCAACGCCGCTTCCGGATCCGGCGAGTCGAGAAGGTCGCGGGCCTGAGCGCTCAGCGCCTCGACATGGTCCCGGTACACTGCCACGGCCAGGGCCTGGCGGGTGGGAAAGTGCCGGTAGAGGGTTCCTATCCCAACTCCAGCCCGCCGGGCAATATCATCCAGCGATGCCTGAGACCCATGCTCGGCGAACGCGGCGTTGGCGGCTGCCAGCAGCAAGGACTCGTTTCGGCGCGCGTCCGCTCGCATCGCGCGCGGCGAAGCGTCGGAAATCTCGGTCTTGCTCACGAGCACTCCCGGACAACCCTTGATAAACGGAGGAATACTCCGTATACTAATAACCGGAGCCTAACTCCGCTTAGATTCCGGCCCGCGTACGAGGACCCCGGAATCAGCCCCTAGAGAAAGTATAGCTGAAGGAGCGCCTCATGGTCGCGGAACAACGAATCCTTGCCGGCCCGGACCTTGAATCGTGGTCGCCTCCGGCGCTGTTGGACCGGAAGCGCTGGATTGCCGTGGTCGTCCTCTGCCTGGGCCAGCTCATGCTTACCCTGGACGCCACCGTGGCCAACGTGGCCCTGCCCGCGATTCAGCGCGATCTCCATTTCTCCCAGTCCTCGTTGGCCTGGGTGGTGAATGGCTACCTGATCACCTTTGGCGGCCTGTTGCTGCTTGCCGGTCGGCTGGGCGACCTCCTCGGGCGCCGCAGGGTTTTCCTGATCGGTCTGGTCGTTTTCACCCTCGCCTCGGTTCTGTGCGGGCTAGCCACCACGCGGGAGCTTTTGATCGGCGCGCGCTGCCTCCAGGGTGCCGCCGCCGCCTGCGACTCCGCGATGATTCTGGGCATCCTCGTCACCATTTTCCCCGATCCGCGGGACACGGCACGGGCAATGAGCATCTATACTTTTGTCGCCGTGGCCGGGGGGACGCTCGGTCTGCTGGTCGGTGGCGCGCTAACGCAAGCGCTGAGTTGGCACTGGATTTTCTTTATCAACCTCCCGATCGGGGTCGTTGCCCTTGTGCTGGGCCAGAGGCTTATTCCCAGCCATCAGGGCGCTGGTCTCCGGCAGGGGGTGGATTCCCTCGGCGCCGCGCTCGTGACCGCCACGCCGGCCCTTGGCGTCTATACGATCATTCAGGCGAGCGATAGCGGCTGGGTCTCCAGCCGCACGCTCGGGCTTGGGGCCGCCACGCTTGTCATGGCCCTGCTCTTCGTGCTGCTCGAGTCGCGCATCGCCAATCCGCTCGTGCCACTCCGCGTCTTCCGCTCGCGCAATGTCGTGGGCGCCAATCTGATCCGCGCCTTCCTCTATGTGGGGCTGTTCGGACTGTTCTTCCTGGGAGCCCTCTACTTGCAGCACGTGCAAGGCTACAGCGCCTTGCAGACCGGCTTCGCGTTCCTGCCCATGACCATGATGGTCGCCGGGTTCTCGCTCTTCGTTACCAGGCAGGTAATGGCCCGCCTGGGAGCGCGGACTACCCTGATCACCGGCTGCATCCTGATCGCCGCCGGCACGCTCCTCTTCGCGCGCGCCACGGTGGATGGCAGCTACGTCACCGAGGTATTGCCGGTCTTTCTCCTGGCTGGAGCCGGCGGCGGCCTCGCCTTCATGTCCAGCGTGACCCTGGCGATGGCCGGGGCCGGCCCACGCGACTCGGGCCTCATATCCGGTCTGGCCAATGTCTCCACCCAGATTGGCGGGGCGGTCGGGGTCGCGGTCCTGGCCAGTCTCTCGAGTAGCCGCACCAATGCCTTACTCGCGCGTGGCCATACGACCAGGGATGCCTTGACCAGCGGCTACGACCTGGGATTCCTGGTCGCGGGCGGGTGCGCGGTCACCGCCGTCATCGTGGCGGCGGCCGTCCTGCGCGCTACTCCGAGGCTGGCGATCACCCGGTGAACCGCGGGGCGGTGGGTGCCAGGCGAGAGGATGAAGCACCCAGGGCTTCATCCTCTCGCTCCTCCTATAGTCTGGTTCCGGCCCTCCCTATCGCTGGGCCACCTGTGGATCGCGCTCGCGCGGGAGGCTATACCAGGCATCCCCGCAGGCGGCACGCTCCTCATCGTCCAGCGTGAGATCCAGGCCGCCAAGGCTCTCGCGCAACTGCTCCGGCCGGCTGGCTCCCACGATGGCGCTGGTGATCCCGGGTTGGGCCAGAACCCAGGCAAGGGCGACCTGCACCAGTGCTTTGCCGCGCCCTTCGACGAACGTCGCCAGTCGATCCACCACGTCGAATACCTCGTCGTTCCAGTAGCGTTTCCGGTACAACTCTCCGGCGTGGGCCAGGGTGAAGCGGGTGCCCTCCTGGGTGGCGCGCATGCCCCGGTAGCGGCCGGTAAGCATTCCGCCCGCCAGCGGATTGTAGGCGATAATCCCTACCCCGTGCGCCTGGCAGAGCGGCACGATCTCATCCTCGATCATGCGGAAGAGCAGATTGTAGCGCGGCTGATCGCAGTCGAAACGGGCCAGATTGTGGGCCGCGCTGGTCCAGAGCGCGTCGCCCAGTCGCCAGGCTGGATAGTTCGAGCAGCCGATGTAGCGCACCTTGCCGCTTTGTACCAGGCTGTCGAGGGCGCGGAGGGTTTCCTCGATGGGGGTGCTGGGATCGGGTGAGTGTACCTGGTAGAGGTCAATATACTCGGTACCCAGGCGACGGAGGCTGGCCTCGCAGGCGGCAATGATATGACGGCGCGACAGACCCTCATCGTTGGCGTATGGGCCCATCCTCCCCCGGCACTTGGTGGCAAGCACGATGCGATCACGGGCCGCCCGTTCATGGATCCAGGCGCCGACGATTTCCTCGGTGCGGCCAACCATGGTGAGATCGCCGCCCAGCGGATAGACATCGGCGGCATCGAAGAAGTTGACCCCCGTCTGATCGGCCACATCCATAATGGCGAAGGATGTCGCCCGATCGGCCTGGTTGCCAAAGGTCATGGTGCCCAGGCAAATCTCACTTACCTTGAGGCCGGTTCGCCCTAACTGCTTGATGTTCATGGTGTCGCCTTTCCCCCTGATCCCTGGGATACCTACGTCGTGATCATAGCAGGACGCGGCTACGCGCCGCGCCGCCTCACCGTTTGCCGGCCGGCGAAGGAAACGGGCGTGACGACCAAGTCGAGAGGACCACGCTTGCTTCTACGGCGTGGTGACCTGGATCACGGACCCTGAATCGAAGGGGCCGGTAATCGCCAGACGCCGCGCCGTCGTTCGATCCTGAAGCACCGCTTCCGTGGCATGGGCGCTGGTGGACGCGAGCAGCGTCAGGGTGATCGGGTGGCCCTGGGGAAACTGGGCCACCCCGCTCGCCACGGTTCCGGTGACCACGGCCTGGGCAGCGGCCCGGCCCGGATTGACGCAGAAGGTGACGGCCGGATTTGACACCGTGAGGATGGTCTTGCCCACCCTCACGCTCAGCCACGCCCTGGCGCCGGTTGCTAGTTGCACGACCGTCACCCCTGCTTTGCTGAGCTGGGCCGCCGCCGTGCAGGAGCGGATGCTCTGGGTGAGGGGGGTGGATTGGCTGCCCTGGTATCGGTTGTCGCCGCTGTAGACCGCCCGCACCGAATGCGGGCCGACCGTCAACGTACTGGAGATCCATTGAGCCTGGCCGTTGTCGTCAAGCGGTACGGTACCCAGGAGGGCCGCCGTGCCGGCGCCTAGATCCATGAACGACACCGTGCCGGTAGGAATCGCGTCTGGATTCCCGATCACCCTGGCGGTGAAGACCTGGCTCTGGCCAATTGTCCCCGTGGGATGGATGCTCCCCAGGCTGGTGGTCGTGCCGGCCCGTGCCACGCTTACCGCGGCGCTGCCCGTGCTGCCGGCAAAGTCGCTGCCGCCCTGACCGTTCGCGCTGGGGATGTAGACCGCCGAGATGACGGCGTTCTCCCCCGCCAGGCTGGAGGTGCCGAGGCCGGCCAGACCATTGACCAGGGTCACGGGTGGGCCAAGCGGACCCGAACCGCTGGAAAAGGTGACCGTGCCGCTGGGGGTGCCGGCTCCGGCAGCGGTGGTCCCGACAGTTGCCGACAGGGTGACCGATCCGTCACCCGCTGTTTGATCGGCGGTCAGGGTGAGAGTGGTGGGCGCCGGATTGACCGTGATCGTGACCAGGCCGGTGGCGGTGATGCCGGCGCCGTCGAGCGGAGTAAAGGCCGCCGCCAACTGCTGGCCGGCTCCCGCGTGGAGGATGGTTCCAGCCGAGGGTGAGTAGGCGATGGTTCCGGCCACGGGGGCGCCGTTGATGGTGGCCACGGCATCGAGTTGGGTGCTGTCCAGCGTCGTGCCGTAGGTGATGGCGGCGGGAGCGGCCCAGGCAAGGAGGGGTATCAGCACCGGCGCGGACCGAACCGGGGGCGACGACGCGGCCATGGTCTGATAGGCGCCGCTATCGCAGGTCGCGGTGGGCCGCGGCTCACCGCGTTGATCGAGGCCACTGATCGGAAACCCCTGGCAGATATCCGGCAGGCCCAGTCCGATCGCCGGACTACCGGGGAGCAAGGCCATGGTCTGGGTAGGGCCGCCGTTGTCGGCCAGGGGGGCGAGGCCGGGCGACGCGTAAGTGTGGCCGGGCCCTAACCCACAGGAGCCATCGCTGTCCAGATTGCCGCCGTTATCGGTGACGGGCGCTCCGCCGCAGTCAGCACTTCCAGGGGAACTGCCGGCCACGATACTGTTGATCAGGGTGAGCGGAGCATTGTTATAGAGCCCCCCTCCGCCCCCTGGCACACTCGTGCTGTTCCCGCTGAGCGTATCGTTGAGGAGGACCGCCGTGTTCATGGTATTATTATCCACGCCGCCCCCCTTGATCAGGGCTTGATTATTGGCAAGCGTGCTGTCGGCGAGCAAGAGATCGCCGTCATTCTCGATAGCGCCGCCGATCCCACCGGCCGTATTGTTGTTGAAGGTGCTGGCGATAGTGATCACCGCCCCGCTATCGGCATTGTAGATCGCCCCTCCGTACGTGGTAGCCGTGTTGTTGGTGAAGGTAGAGCCGCCGACAGCCAGGAATCCCGTATTGTTGATCGCGCCGCCGCTCACGCCGGCCGTGTTGTTGACGAAGGTATCCAGGGAGAGATTCATCAACCCGGCATTATCGATGGCCCCGCCGTTCCCCGACGAATTCCCATCGCTGAGGGTGAGGTCATTGAGACTCAGGGTGATGTCGCTGCTAACCGATAGGAGTTGCACCGTGCCGCCGCCGCTGATCGTCACCGAGTGCCCAGCCCCGTCAATGGTCAAGTCCTGGTTAATGGCCAGGGTGCTGGTCAGGTTGAAGCTACCGGAGCAGGCAAAGGCGACCGTGTCACCCGGCCCCGCGAGTCCGACCTCGGTCACGAAGCCGCCCGGCCCGTAGGGATTGGCGCAGTCGGTTACGGTCCAGGTAGTGGGCGGCGGGAGAGGGGTGGCGTGGACTGGCCCGACCGGGCCGCCCAGCAGCGCCGTCGAGATGCCGGCAAGGGCGATCGCGGCCCACCAGGTGCGTCGCCGGTGTGAGCCGGGTGTAGTCCGTGCGTGTGGTGCAAGTTGTCGCGACATGGTACTCCCATACAGAGCCGCCGCCCACGAGCGATCAGCGGATAGTTCATCATTGATCCGAAGGCCATGCCAGGTAGTCCGCGGACATGCCGGCATGAGGAAGATATGGCCGCCGGGGATCGGGGGCGGGGCCATTTGCGTTTCTACTATAATGCAGGCGCCGAGGAGCGGCAAGTAGCAATTCTTTCCCTCCACCGCACCGGCCCCTACTGGTATGATGGTTGATAGCATCACGCGCGATACCGTCTGGCTCGGCGCGGGGCGGCGGGCGAGGCGGCGGGATGCTTTTCCGAGTTCGGTGGCCGCTGCCTTCGCGGCATCCCGGTACCCTCGCTACGCGCGTGACGTCCTTCCGGCACATGGCTCGCCGCGCCCGGACCTCCGGGGCGGCCGGCAAGAAGGAGGAGATGGATGAAAGCGGTGGTGATGGCTGGTGGCGAGGGATCCCGTTTGCGTCCGCTGACCGTGGGAAGGCCCAAGCCGATGGTGCCCTTGGTCAGCCGGCCGGTCATGGAGCATATCTTACTTTTGCTGAAGCGGCACGGGATCACCGAGGTGATCGTCACCGTCCAGTACCTGGCCGGGGTGATCCAGAGCTATTTCGGCGACGGCTCGCAACTGGGGATGCACATCGAGTATACGGTGGAGGATGTGCCGCTCGGCACCGCCGGGAGCGTCAAGCAGGCCCAGCACTTGCTCACCGAGACTTTTCTGGTGATCAGCGGCGACGCCCTCACCGACTACGATCTCACCGCGATCATCGAGCAACACCGGCAACGGGGCGCCATGGCCACCCTGACCCTGGCCCGCGTGACCAATCCGCTCGAATACGGGGTGGTGATCACCAACGACGACGGATCGGTGCGCCAGTTCCTGGAGAAGCCAAGCTGGAGCGAGGTCTTCTCGGATACGGTCAATACCGGCATCTATGTCCTGGAGCCAAAAGTCCTCAACTATTGCCCCACCTCCCAACCCTTCGACTTCAGCAGCGATCTGTTCCCCATTCTGATGCGGAACGGCGATCCGATCTTTGGCCATATCGCCGAGGGGTACTGGTGTGATATCGGGAATCTGGAGGAGTACGCCCGCGCCACCCGCGATATGCTGGAGGGCCATGTTGGGCTCGAAATGGTCGGCCGCGACATGGGGAACGGGATCTGGATGGGCGAACGGGTGGATATTGCCCCCGACGCCCGTCTGGTCGGGCCGCTCTGGATCGGCGACGAGGTGAAAATCGGTCCCGGCGCCGAGGTGATCGGCCCCAGCGTGCTGCGCGATAACGTGATCGTGGACCGCAGGGCCACCATCGAACGGAGTATCCTCTGGCGCTCCTGCTACGTGGGGGAACGGGCGGAGGTCCGCGGCGCCCTCCTGGCCCGCCAGGTCAGCGTCAAGAGCAACGCGGTCATTTTCGAGGGCGTGGTGATCGGCGATGGCAGCACGATCGAGGAAGGGGCAATCATCCGGGCCAACGTGAAGATCTGGCCCAACAAACAGGTGGAGGCCGGCGCCACGGTCTCCAGCAGCATCATCTACGGCCAGCAGGGGCGGCGCCTGCTCTTCGGACGGAATGGGGTCACCGGGCTGGCCAATATCGATATGACCCCGGAGTTCGCCGCCAAGCTGGGCGCCGCCTACGGGGCGACCCTCCCCATGCACTCCACCGTCTCGGTCAACCGTGACCTCTTCCGTACCTCCCGCATGATCAAGCGTGGGATCATCTCCGGCCTTTCCTCGGCCGGGGTGAACGTCTGGGATCTCACGTCACTGCCCCTCCCGGTGGCCCGCTATTTTACCCAGGTCTCCACCGCCCTGGGGGGCGTGCACGTGCGAGTCTCGCTCACTGATCAGAGAATGATCGATGTCAAGCTGATCGACAAGCAGGGGCGCGATGCCGACCGCAACGTGGAACGGAAGGTGGAGGGGCTCTTTTTCCGCGAGGATTTCCGCCGCGCCCGTCTCGACGAAATCGGGATGATCTCCTACGCCGCCGAGGCCGAGTGGCGCTACCGCGAAGGCTTCTTGAAGTCGCTGGACGCCCAGGCGATCGGGATCGCCGCCCCCAATTTGGTGATCGATTACGGGCAGGGCGCGACCAGCGGGATGCTTCCCGGCTTGCTCGAGCAGTTGGGCTGCAAGGTGGTGGCGATCAACGGCGGCGTGCAGGAGAACCGCCCCATTACCGCCTCCGTGGATCCGCAGGATGCGGTGAAGCAATTACAGGCCATTACCGCCGCCCTGCCGGCCGAACTCGGGGTGAGCATGGAGATGAGCGGCGAACGGATCTCCATGGTCGATGGTCAAGGCCGCCTGGTCCCCCACATGACCGCTCTGGCGGCGATCGCCGCTCTGGTCTTCCAGGCGGAAAGCACGAGCGGAGAGGTCGGGCCGCCTCCGGTGGTCGCGGTCCCAGTTACCGCTCCCAGCATCCTGGAGACGATCGCCGAGAAGCACGGCGGGATCATTTTGCGCACCAAGGCTAACAGCCAGGCGATCATGACCGCCGCCGCCGGGGAGAACGTGGTCCTGGCCGGCGATGGCGAGGGCGGGCTGATCTTCCCCCGCTTCCATGCCAGCTTCGACGGGATGTTCGCGGTGGCCAAGTTGCTGGAATTGTTGGCGACCGTGGGCACCTCCCTGGGCGCCGCCGTCTCCAGCCTCCCGCGCTACTACCAGAGCTCGACCAGCGTGACCTGTGCCTGGGAAATCAAGGGCAGGGTGATGCGCATGCTGAACGAGAACTATCGGGGACAGCGAGGAAAGCATATCGACGGAATCCGGATCGAACTGGGCGAGGAATGGGTGCTCGTCCTCCCGGACGCCGATCGCCCTATCTTTCACATCGTGGCCGAGGCACGGAGCGAGCAGGCGGCCAAATCGCTGGCCGAGAAGTATGCCCTGGTGGTGAACGGGCTTCAACGGTAAGCAGTGGGTCGGGCGACCACTCTCCCCGTGGGAGCGGTCGCCCAATGGTTCGATATAGGGAGTGTATGGAGCAGATCGAGTTACGCGGCGTGACCCTGGCCTTCAGCAAGGGCCGCAATCGGGTCGTGGCGGTGACCAATATCAATCTGGCCCTGCCGAAGGGTACCTTTCTCAGCATTACCGGCGCCTCCGGCTCCGGAAAATCGGCGCTGCTCCGCCTGTTTGGCGGCCTGGAGAAGCCGAGCGCCGGGACGGTCTGGCTGAACGGGAAGGATCCCTGGCGCATGAATTTCCTCAAGCGCCGTCGCTTTTGCCGGGAGACTATCGCCCACGTCCCACGATCCCTGGATGTGCGCCGCTACCGCACCGCTCTCGACGTGGTGGTCAAGAACTCGCCCGCCAAGCTCGACAAGGAAGCGAAGCGCCGCCACGCGGCCGAGATGCTGGATCGGGTGGGTTTGGCCCCGCGGACCAGCCACCGGCCCTTTACCCTTTCCGGCGGCGAGCAGCGCCGTCTGGCCCTGGCGCGGGCCCTGGCGGCCGACCGCCCGATCATCCTGGCCGAGGAGCCGACGGGCCAGGTGGATCCAACCACCGCGCGCGCCCTCCTGGCCCTCATTCGTGAGATCAACGAGGCATCGCATACCACCTTCGTGGTGGTGACCGACGATGAATCGCTGGCCCGCGAGGCGACCCG
>DATLQX010000220.1:0-15357 GCA_035534995.1 Chloroflexota bacterium
GACAACCGGAAGACCGAGTACCGAGCCAGGAGCATGGGCTTTGTCTTCCAGGTCTACAACCTGCTCCCGGTGCTCAGCGCCGTGGAGAATGTGGAACTGCCGCTGCTGGTGAGCGGGGTGCGGTCGGGCGAGGCCCGCAAACGCTCTTTGGCCGCGCTGGACCTGGTGGGCCTGGCCACGTGGGCGAAGCACCGTCCGGCCGAACTCTCCGGCGGACAGCGCCAGAGGGTCACCGTGGCCCGCGCCCTGGTCAACAACCCCGCCATCGTCTGGGCCGATGAGCCGACCGGCGCCCTCGATTCCGAGGCGGCGAACGAGATCATGGATCTCATGTGCCGGCTGAATAAGGAGCAGGAACAGACCGTGGTGCTCGTCACACACGCGCCTGAGGTGGGCGAACGGGCTCATCGCATCGTGCGCATGCGAGATGGGCAGATCGAGGATGCGGGTCTAGGGAAGGGTGCGCACGGCATGACCGGCATGCTCACCGACGCCCGAGTACTCCAGGCCGTGCGCTGACGCGGAACAGGGGCGCCGATTCGACGCGCGCCCCTCCAGCACTCTCGGGCACCCGCATCCTGAACGGAGGTTCGGCTGATGAAGACGCTGTTTGGCATTCCGATGGACGACATCATGCGTGTGATGCTCGTCCTTTTCCTTCTGGTTACCGCCGTGGTGGGTATCCTGGCCCTGCGTAATCGCCTGCTGTTCAAGCTGGGCCTCCGCAACATCCCACGTCGCCCCGCCCAGACGGTGCTGATTGTCGTGGGGCTGATGCTCAGCACCGTGATTATCACTGCCGCCTTCGGCACCGGAGATACGCTCAGCTACTCGGTGCGCTCGACCGTGATTACCGGCGTGGGCTACGTCGATGAGACTGTCTTTCACACGCTTGGTATTGGACCCCAGACCCTGATGACTGGTGTCGGCCCGTTCTCACCCAGCGTCGCGCGGAAGATCCAGGCCAATGTCGCCGCCAACAAGTCCGCCGAAGCCTCAATGCCTGCCTTGATGGCCGCGGCGCCGCTGCAGGATCTCACCTCCCGCCAGACCAAGGCGGGTAGCCTACTTGAGGCATTCCCCTCGTCCTATCCGGCCAAATTTGGCCCCCTGACCACGGTCAGTGGGTTGGCGGTGACGCTCGGGCAGCTTGGCCCAAATGAGGCATACATCAACGCCAAGGCCGCGGACAACCTGAACGCCCATCCGGGCGATACAGTAGTTGCCTACGCCCTCGGCACGCCGGTGCAGCTAAGGGTCCGCGCCATCTTGCGTAACGAAAACCTCGCGTCCGGTGGCCTCTCCACGGGTGGGACGCAGCTCTTGCCGTCCATTATCGTGCCGTTGGAGCGCCTGGGGCAACCGCCGAACGCGATCCTGGTTTCCAACAAGGGCGATGCCACTAGCGGTTCCGACAACACCGACGCGGTAACGAATCCCCTTCGTGCCTTGCTCGCCAACCCGAAGAACGTCGCCGTCGCTCAGGCCTTGCTGGCAAGCCCAACCGGGCAAGCGCAACTCAAGAAGGTCATTGACGATCCCCTGCGGGCCGGCGCCAAAAGTAGGCTGACAGAGCTGCAAACGGAAGTGAGGAAGAGCGGTCAGAGCGACCGGCTCAAGAGTCTGCTGAGTGATCCGACAGTTGTCACTGCCTTGAAATCGATCAACGCTCCGGCAGTCGCGCGCCCATTGAACGATGCGCTCGCCTCGATCAGCGATTACACGGTCCAGACCGTGAAGAAGGACGGGCTGGCTTACGCCGACATTCTCGGCAGCGTCTTTGTCACCATCTTCATCGTCTTCGGTCTCTTCTCCATCGCCGCCGGGGTGATGCTGATCTTCCTGATCTTCGTGATGCTCGCGACAGAGCGTCGCGCGGAGATGGGGATGGCCCGGGCAGTCGGCACCAAGCGGCGCCAACTGATCCAGCAATTCCTCTTTGAAGGCTATGCGTATAATCTCGGCGCCGCGCTGGTCGGTATTGCCCTTGGCGTGGTCGTGGGCCTTGGCCTGGCACGCATCATGACGAACCTGCTGGGCTCAACGGATTTCAAGGTGATTGGCCATATCGAGCCACGCAGCCTGGTCGTCTCCTTCTGCCTCGGAGCATTGGTTACCTTCCTCACCGTCGTCGTCTCCTCGTTCCGTGCCGGCCGCCTCAACATCGTGGCCGCGCTTCGCGACCTCCCTGAGGAATTCGGCGTCAACAAGACCGTTGCCACAGCCTGGCAGCGATCGCTGGCCCGCCTGCCCCGTCACCCGCGCCAGGCCCCCATTCGTGCAACCCTTTTGCTGCTGGGTCTTCTGGTAGCCGTGGCCCTAGCGCGCGCTGCCAATGGCGGTTTCAGCGTGACCATCGTGCTCCTGATGCTCGCCTGGTACTTCTGGCCGCTAATAGTTGCGATGCTCTCACGGGGGCCCGTCCTTATAGTGGGCGGTGCCGCGTTGACGGCCGTGGGCCTCGGTACCAAGCAGTCGTCGTGGTTCACCATCGGCAACTCGTTGGTGCTGATTGGCATCGCCATGCTCATTCGCTGGATCTTGAGCTTCACCAGCATGCGGGAAGTGGTCGCCAATCGTATCGGCTATACGCTGGCCGGCCTGACCCTGGTCGTCTACTGGGTGCTACCCTTCGACTTCCTGCAGCGGTTCGGCGTGCCAGTCCTCAGCGGCGGCATCGAAATGTTCTTCGTCTCAGGCATGCTGATGGTGATGGGCTGCGTGTGGGCCGTGATGTTCAATGCCGATCTGATTGCCGCCGGCCTGATGCGGGCCTTCAGTAGGGCCGGCTCACTCGCGCCGATCATGAAAATGGCCGTCACCTATCCAATGCAGTTCAAGTTCCGCACCGGGCTGACGCTGGCCATGTTCAGTCTGGTGATCTTCACCTTGATGGTGATGTCTATCTTGATCCAGAGCACCTCTAGCGGCCTCAACTACAATCGGGACACTGGTGGTTACCAGATCTACGGGGCGGTCAGCCAGCCGGACACCATGGCCAACAATCTGTCGACCATCGCCGGCAATCCCCAACTCCACCAGGCGATTCAAGCGATTGGCGGGATCGGCAAAGTGGCTATCGGCATCCGTCAGCCTGGTCAGCAGGACCAATCATGGCAGCAATACATTGCCAATGTCCTGGATCCAGCGTACCTGGCATCGACCCGCTACACGTTGCACGCGCGCGCGACCGGGTTCAGCTCGGATGCGATGGTGTGGGAGACATTGCGAACGCAGCCCGGCTATGCGGTGATCGATAGCTCGCTGGCCCTGCAGGCCAATTACGGCGTTGGGGCGACCACCGCATTTACCATCCAGGGGATCAAGTACGCGGACAAAGCGTTCGCCCCGCGACTGATCGAGATCCGCGATAGCCGCGGCGGCACGATCGTCTCGCTCAAGGTGATCGGCGTACTCGACAGCAACGCGGCGTTTCTACCCGGTCTCACGCAAGGGGTCTACACCAGCGTAAGCAGCTTCACGGCGCAGGGCGCGCCGGATGTTCGCCCGACAACCTATGTCTTCCGGGTGGCTCCCGGGGCCGATGTCCACGCCACGGCCCTGCTGCTGGGCCAGGTCTTCCTCCACGAAGGCCTCGACGTGAAGGAAACGCGGAAGGAGTATAACTCCAATCTGGCCTTCAATAATGGCATCAACTACCTGCTCGAGGGTTTCATGGCCCTCGGCCTGGTGGTGGGCATCGCCGCTCTCGGCGTGGTCGCCTTCCGCTCCGTCGTCGAGCGGCGGCAGCAAATAGGCATGCTGAGGGCGATTGGCTTCAAGCAGCGCATGGTCCGCACGACCTTCATGTTGGAATCAAGCTTCGTGGCGATCCTCGGCACGCTCCTCGGCGTGGTGCTAGGTCTAGTGCTCTCGTATAACCTGGTCGCCAGCATCGCCAAGACGAACGACAGCGTGACGTTCTCCGTTCCCTGGCTGCAGATAGCGCTGATCGTGGTCATCGCCTACGTGGCCTCGCTGCTCACTACCTACCTCCCGGCCCGGCAGGCGTCCCGCGTCTATCCGGCCGAGGCGCTCCGATATGAGTAACCCGCTCGACGACCATGCCCGCCGCAGGCCATCCGTGTCACGAAGGAGGAGATGATGGTGAAGCACACAGTACTGAACATTGCGGGGTTGCTGGCCGTGGCAGCGGCCCTCAGCGCCGTCCCACCTTTGCCCTCCGGCGTTCACGCGGCTCATCTGAAAGCAGCGACCACCATCCAGGCACCGCCTGTACCGAACGCGGCGACCATCAAGGCCAGGCTCGGCGGCCAGTCGATCACCTTCGTCAGCGACAATGCGGTCGGATCGAGCCATACCCGTGACCTGATGCTCGCCGCGGCTTTCACGCGAGACACGGGAATCAAGGTTACGCTGGTTCCGCATCCAGTCACCGGAGGGGCCGCCTATAGCCAACTGGAGCGCAATTTCGCCGCGCACTCGCCGGCATTGGACGTGATGATGCTGGATGTGATCTGGACTGGCGCCTTTGCTCCCTACCTGGTCAACCTGCAGCCGGCGTTGGGCACGGAGGCGGATCTACACAGCCCGTCGCTGATTGAGAACGACACGGTCGGCGATCGCCTGGTCGCCATGCCCTGGTTCGGCGATTTCGGCATCCTCTACTTCCGCACCGACCTGCTCAAGAAGTATGGGTACAACCAGCCACCAAGGACCTGGGCCGAGCTTGGCGCCATGGCCGCCAAGATCCAGACAGGTGAGCGCCGCGCCAACCCGAAGTTCTATGGCTACGTGTTCCAGGGCAATGCCTACGAGGGCTTGGTCTGCAATGCCCTCGAATGGCTGTATTCCAGTGGTGCCGGCGGCTTTATCGACAATGGGAAGGTGACGATTAACAACCCCATCGCCGTTAGCACGCTCAACATGATCCGCGGCTGGGTTGGCACCATCACACCCCGGGACGTGACGAAGTACCAGGAAGCGGACGCCGACCGGGTCTTTGACGCCGGCAACGCGGCCTTCGAGCGTGAATGGCCCTACGCCTACGCCCTCGGTCAAACATCGGCGGCGGTCAAGGGGAAGTTTGACGTCACCGCGCTGCCGGCAGTATCGGGTCATGCGGCGGTAGGGACGGTCGGCGGCTGGCAGCTGGGTATCTCGAAGTACTCCAAGCACATCCCGGCCGCCATGGAGTGGGTGCGCTATCTGACCAGCCCAGCGGTCGAGAAGTTCGATGCCATCTTTAACGGCAACGTCCCGACCATCCTCACGGTGGCTATGGACCCGGCGGTTCGGGCGGCGAATCCCTACCTAAAGCCGGAGATCGCCAGCGTCGTGCGGGTGGCGCGTCCGGCAGGCATCCTGGGGGGCCACTACCAGCAGGGTTCACAAGTCATCTACCAGGGCATCAACGAGATCCTGAATGGGCAGGACGCGAGCGCCGTTCTGCCGGGCATCGCGGCGAAACTGCGGCATGTGCTGGGCACGTAGGTCCGACACGGTGGGAGAGCTCATGGCCGAGTCGAATGTCCCCGCCGCCGAAAACGCGCAAGGCGTAGCGTTGTACCTTCCCGTGGCGTGGGCCGTCATGCCGCGGCTTCCACAGCCCCTTTCGTGAAGCTTGTCTACGGCCAGGTGACCACCGTAGCGGTGGACATGGAACCCGCTATCCGCCGATGAGCGGCACTGGCCGGGACAGCCAGGCAAATCGAGTCCAGCGGCTGCTCGCGAATCCATGCTATTCTGGTGGAGAAGTCGAGGCCGGGCCGGAAACCAGCACGGGAAGCCACGGAAGTGGGCGATCCGATGACACGTGTGCGCGCCAGTGCGCTGGCAGGGAGGGACGGCAATGGGCTACCAAATTGATCCCGAGGGCAACGAAACGCGCGTCCTCCACGCACTGATCGACTTCCGCGACAAAGACGTCCTGGAGATTGGTTGTGGCGATGGCCGGATGACCTGGCGGTACGCCGCGCATACCCGGTCGGTCCTGGCGCTCGATCCCAATGCCGCCCGCATAGAGCAGGCTATCGCTTCCACCCCCGACGCGCTCAAGCCGGTGGTTACCTTCCGGGTGGCTGACATAGCCAAGTCCAGCCTGCCGGAGAGGGCCTTCGATCTGGCCGTCCTCTCCTGGTCTCTCTGATGAATCGTCCCTGAGGGCGTCGTTGGCGCTCTGAGAACCATTCATCGGTCGCTACGCGCCGGTGGGCTGCTGCTGGACATTCATCCAGAGCCGGAACACGCACGGGTCGAGGTACGAACCGGCGGAGAGACGCATGATATTGGGCACCTGGACAACAGCGCGAACATCCGTGACATCCATGCTGGGCGAGCGGTGGTCGACGTGCTGATCCGCGAGGGGCTCTTCCGTCTGGAGGACCAGGCCGTGTTCGAGTATGTGGCCCATATGAGTGATGTCGATACCTGGCTTGCCTACCGAGCGGCGCGTGCCGCGCGATCCCTCCTGGATCCCCAGGTTATCCAGAGGGCGCGATCCCTGCTGACAGCGTCCGATGGCGAAATCCGCATCGTCGAGCGAGCCTACGCTGCCCGCCTCGGGCGGCTTGAGCAGCACGAATCGGCGTGAGGATGATCGCCTCCGCCTGTCGGTCCCTGTCGCTGCTCCGCAGCACGACACGGCCACGCACGCTGGCCGACCTTAGTCAGGACGCCAGGGTCACCTCACCCGTATAGACGTCACGCCCCACCAGATAGCGACTGAGGAGCTCGTCCGTCCAGGCCCCGATCTTCTGGTTGCCGGCGTCGGCCTGCGCCGCCGACGCCCAGCTCGTCACGGAGACCGAGGTATGCGCCTGCTCGCTGGCGCCGAAGGTCTGATAGGAGATGAACCCCGGCATGCGTTGCAGGAGAGGGATCAGTTCCTCCCGCACCTGCCGCGCAACGCCCCGCGCCTCCTCGCGAGGTACCGATGATCCTGGCGGGTGATGAGGCGCGGCGAAGCCAGCGCGCGGCGCGCAAGGACGAGCCAGGTTGTGGCGAAACGTCGTATTCCGCCAGTGGTGCGATAATGGATGAGCACGGTAGGGATGCAGCCGTAGTCACGGAACATGGTGGCGGAGGGTGCCGCGGCCGGAGGGGCCTCTGGGGACGAGCACCGCTGATGCGGCAACCAGCACCTGCCGTGCCGTGCGTCGCCACCGTTGGCGGGTCTCGAGGCTGTGTGGATCGGAACGACAAGCACCTCTGGGCGCCTACAGCACCAGAAAGGGAGAATCGATGGCAAGGACCATACCCGCCGCAACAGGTGCTCACGAGATAGCGAAAGATCAGACCAAAATCCTGGATCAGTCACGGCTGCGGCGCCTGGATGCCTACTGGCGTGCCGCGAACTATCTGACGATCGGTCAAATCTATCTGAAGGCAAACCCATTGCTCCGCGAGCCGTTGCGCCCGGAGCATATCAAGCCCCGGCTGCTTGGGCATTGGGGCACCTCGCCGGGCTTAAATCTGCTGTATGCGCACTTGAACCGGCTGATTCTGGACACCGATGCCAATGTGATCTACCTGGCAGGCCCGGGGCACGGAGGGCCGGCGATCCTGGCCAACGTCTATCTTGAAGGCACCTACTCCGAGATCTATCCGGCGATCTCTCAGAACGCGGCCGGCATGGAGCGCCTCTTCTGGCAGTTCTCCACGCCGTCTGGCGTACCCAGCCATGTGAGCGTCCCCACCCCCGGCTCAATCCATGAGGGTGGTGAGCTGGGTTACGTGCTGGTGCACGCTTTCGGCGCGGCCTTCGACAACCCTGATCTGATCGTGGCGGCGGTGGTGGGAGACGGTGAGGCCGAGACTGGCCCGCTCGCCACTTCCTGGAAGGGTATCAACTTCCTCAATCCCGCCCGTGATGGGGCGGTTCTGCCGATTCTGCACCTAAACGGCTATAAAATCGGCGGTCCAACCATCCTGGGACGCGAGGGTGTCGAGGGCGCACGCCGGTTGATCGAGGGCAATGGCTACACCGTACATGTGGTGGACGGCGACGATCCAGAGCGCGTGCACCGGGAACTCGCCGCCACTCTGGATCGCTGCTACGCCGAGATCCGCTCCTTCCAGCGGGAGGCCAGGACGAACGGCCTGTCAAGTCGGCCACGGTGGCCTGCTATTGTCTTAAGGACACCGAAAGGTTGGACCGGGCCGCATGAGGTTGACGGCCTGCAGGTGGAAGGGACCTTCCGCTCCCACCAGGTGCCCCTGTCAGAGGTGCGGCGGAATCCGGAGCACCTGAGGATGCTTGAGGCGTGGCTGCGCGGTTACAAGCCGGAGGAGCTCTTCGACGAGGAGGGACGCCTGGTCGCCGAATTGGCCGAGCTCGCCCCCGTCGGGAATCGGCGCATGGGCGCCAATCCGCACGCCAACGGTGGCCGATTGTTGCAACCGCTGGATATCCCGCGGATGAGCGACTATGCCGTGTCGATGGAGCGCCCAGCCACCGAGCGCGTCGAATCGACACGCCGGCTAGGCATGCTGCTTCGGGATATCTTTACCCGCAACGCGGGGCGGAAGAACTTTCGGCTCTTCTGCCCCGATGAGACCGGATCCAATCGCCTGGACAACGTCTTCGAGGTGGAGAACCGCTGCCTGGTCGATACAGTCCTCCCCACCGACGACCATGTGTCGCCCGACGGCCGGGTCATGGAGGTGCTCAGCGAGCATAGCTGCGAGGGTTGGCTGGAGGGATACCTGCTGACCGGCCGCCACGGGCTGTTCGCCACCTATGAGGCATTTGCCATGGTCTCGGCCTCCATGGTGGTCCAGCATGCCAAGTGGCTGCAGGAGAGCAAGCGCCTTTCTTGGCGAGCACCCGTCGCCTCTCTGAACATCCTGCTCACCTCCACCTGTTGGCGCAACGATCATAATGGCTTCAGTCATCAGGGGCCGGGCCTGATCGACGTGCTGCTCTCCAAGAAGGGATCCGTCTCACGCATTTATTTGCCGCCGGATGCCAATTGCTTGCTCTCCGTGGCCGACCATTGCCTGCGCAGCCGCGATTACGTGAATCTGATCGTGATCGACAAGCAGCCCCAGCTCCAGTGGCTCACGCTGGATGAGGCAGTCGAGCACTGCGCTCGCGGAGCTTCAGTGTGGCCATGGGCCAGCAACGATACCGAAGGTGACCCGGATATCGTGCTGGCGGCGGCCGGCGATATCCCGACCCAGGAAGTGGTCGCGGCGGCCTGGTGGCTGCGCCACAACGCGCCCGAACTGCGGGTGCGAGTGGTGAACGTGGTGGACCTGATGTGCATGTTCAAGCCCGACGTACATCCTCACGGCCTGCAGGAGGATGTGTTCCTCGATCTGTTCACGGCGGATACCCATGTGATCTTCGCCTTCCATGGCTATCAGCGGGCGATCCACGAGATGCTGCACGGCCGACCCAATCCGGGTCGCTTCCATGTGCGAGGCTTCAATGAAGAGGGGACCACTACCACGCCGTTCGATATGGTGGTGCTCAACGGCATGAGCCGCTATCACCTGTGCATCGAGGCACTCAGACGATCAAAGCGCCCGCCAGCGCGCTCCCTGGCCTTGCGCGGCCAGTGCCGCCAGATGCTGGCAAAGCACGAGGATTATATCCGAGTCGCGCTGGAGGATCTGCCCGAGGTGCGCGATTGGGTGTGGGCCGACCCGCTTGAGGAACGCTGATCGAGGCCCAGGGCACATGGAGCCGTTACTGGGTAGAGGAACCTCGTCGCGGCTGGGCGTCCGTGTCCTGCTGGACAGTCTGGTCGCGGCGCCGCCTGAATCAGGCCCACTTGGGCGCCTGCCACCGCGAGTGGTTCGGCGCCCTCGTCGCGGCGGGCTGCTGGTCGGTCAACGCCCAGCGAATGCCTTCCGGCCCCAAGTTTGGGGCCATTCGCCCCTACCGCCTTCCGGCCTTGATGCGTAGACTCCGAATTGAGGAACCCGCGGCCCGCGCTGCCAGGCCGGCTCGGCGGTTGTTCGCTCAGGGGCCGGCAAAGGAGACGAGCGGTGCGGATCCCGACGGCCTCCGTAGTGAAGTGTACCGCCGAGCCGGCCTGGCAGCACTGAGGGTTCGTGCCGGGATAAGGCTGCACGGCGCCTGTCGGTCCGGCCGGGTCGCTGAAGGGTGGGCCGGACCGGTGTGGGCACAACGACTCCGCGTTGAGAGAGAAAAGGAGCGACCGATGGCCAAGCAAACGATCCGCGACATCGACGTGCGGGGGAAGTGGGCGCTGGTGCGCGTCGATCTGAACGCGCCCCGGGACGAGCAAGGCCGTGTCACCGACGATACGCGACTGCGTGCGGTGCGACCCACGGTGCAGTATCTTCGCACCCACGGCGCCCGGATAATTCTGATGTCCCATCTGGGACGGCCGAAGGGTAAGGTCGACGAGCGCTATCGGATGGCGTCGATCGCCGATCTGCTTTCGTTGCTGCTTGGCCAGGAGATCCCGGTCGCGCCGGAGTGCGTCGGGCCCAAGGCCGAAGCGATGGCTGCCGCCCTCCAGCCCGGTCAGATTCTCCTACTGGAAAACCTCCGCTTCCATCCAGAGGAGGAACGGAACGACCCCGGCTTCGCGGCCCAACTGGCGCGGCTGGGCGACGTCTATGTGAACGACGCCTTTGGCTCAGCCCACCGCGCGCATGCGTCGACGGAGGGGGTGGCTCACCTGCTGCCCGCCGTGGCCGGCTTGCTGATGGAGCGCGAACTCGCCATGCTCAGCCCACTCTTACGGTCGCCCGCGCGCCCGTTCGCGGCGCTGATCGGCGGCGCGAAGGTCTCCACCAAGCTGGATGTGCTGCGACGGCTGCTCGATCACGTAGATATTCTCGTCGTCGGAGGGGGTATGGCCTGTACCTTCCTGAAGGCGCGGGGCCTGGAGGTAGGTGACTCCCTGGTGGAGGAGAACCTGATCCCCGAGGCGACACGGCTCCTCGCCGATGCGGAGGGTCGAAACCTCAAGGTCCTGCTGCCGGAAGACGCGGTGATCGCCGATCAGCTCGCGGCGGATGCCCGGACCAGGATCGTGCCCATCGCGCAGGTGCCGGCGGGTTGGCGCATCGTGGATATCGGGCCGGAGACGGTGCGCGTCTTCGAGGCCGGCCTGGCTGACTGCCGGACGATCCTATGGAATGGGCCAATGGGCGTGTTCGAGATGGAGCCTTTCGCTACCGGGACGCGCGCCATGGCAGCGTATCTCGCACGCAGTTCAGCCGTGACTATCGTCGGCGGCGGGGACTCGGTGGCGGCCATCGAGCGGCAGGGGTTAGCCGACCGGATGACGCATGTCTCGACGGGCGGCGGGGCCACGCTAGAACTCCTGGAGGGAAAAGACCTACCAGGCGTGGCCGCGCTGCGGGACCGGGCCTGATCCCGCCGTCGATTCGTGTGCGCTCGGCGCCGGCGGATCGAGAGACAAGCGAGAGTTGATTGCCGGCCGATCAAGCGCCTCGCTTACAGGCCGGCGGCGGCAGGCAGGGCACCCGGCTGTGTGGCTCGCGGCGCCGCACCCAGCAGAGCCATGATCTGGGTCGGATAACTCGTGCTGCCGATCAGGCCGAGGAAGAGATCGGCATAGCGGCCACCAACGGCGCTCCACCTCATGGTCCGCCCGTAGGCAAACGCGCTTCTCTCACACAACTCCCGGAGCGCCGGGTTCTCCAACGACAGGTTGATCCAACGGGCCAAGGACTTCGGGTTCTGGAACTCCGCCAGCACTCCTTTCTTGCCTGCGCACCTCCGGATGCGTCTCCCCGATCACCAGATACAGCACATCGGGATGGCGCTTGATGACCTCCGGCAGCGCTTTGATCACATACTGGATCCCCTTGCCGCTGCTCAGAAGGCCAAAGGTGCTCAGAATGGCGCGGCCCTCGAACTGCATGGCCTGCTTCAAACGGTCCGGCATGACCCGGCCGACTTCCGGCACGCCAGGGGGAATACGGTGGAGCTTGGCCGGGTCCAGGCCGTATTCCTGCTCCAGGATCAAGCGGGCAACGTTGACCCTTCAGGCGGTTGATTGGGTAGTCTCAACCAAGCTATCGTGGCGCAGCAGCGCGCGCGCCTCGTCCAGGGTGAGCGTGTCAGGTGGCAGGATGGTGGTAGAGGCCACCAACTCCTCGGGGTCGATGCTGCTCCCGCGCGTCCGCGCCAGCGTGATCATCTGGCCGAGCAGCGCGTGCATGCGTGGCCCATCGCCTGCGTGCACCGCCTCGGCAAGCTGGTGGTCAAGGCCGTGCAGCGCCTCGACCTCAGGCTGCGCGAGGTGGTATTGTCCGCTGCCCTGCACGCGGACGACCATGCCTGGCGAACCCGCACGCTCACTCAGTAGCGCCGGAGGCGGAGTCCCCGCGCCCAGTTGGACCTTGAGGGCAGCCAGATCGGCGTCAACCTTGCCGCCGGACGCGATCTGATCGAGCTGGGCCCGCACATCGTCACCGCCGGCGGTCAACAAGTCGGGCAGGGTACCGGCGGCCGTCAGTTCGCTGATGGCGTTGGCCCGCGCCTGCATGGTCTGGGTCTTATCCTCGGCCCGCTGGATGGCGGCATTGACGTCGGCCATCTCCTCGGAGATCCCGGAGGCCGCCTCGCCGATCCGTACCTGCGCCTGGGCTGCCGTGTATTGTGCCTTGATCGTCTCCTTCCGGGTGCGGAAGGCTTCGATCTTGACCGCCAGCCGTTGCTCGCCGGCCTGGAGCTGCTCTTGCTGGGTCGCCAGGCTTTCCACCTGGGTGTGCAGACTCCGCACCTGTTGGGCCTGGTCGGCCTTGCGCGACAGGGCCAGACGCGCCAGATCCTCCCGGTTGGCGGTCAGCGCCTGGCGAGCCTGGCTATCGAACCTGCCGGCGTCCTGCTGGAGGTGTGCGAGCTGGAGCTGCAGACGCGCCTTGGCGGTCACCACGTCGGCGATGCCGCGCCGCACCTTTTGCAACTCTTCCACCTGCTGCTCGTACGAAAGATCGAGCGTCTCGCTGGGATTCTCGGCCGCGTCGAGCCTTGCCTGCATCTTTGCCTTGAATATCTCTGAGATACGAGCGAGTATGCTTGCCATGACCACCTCCAGTATTCGCGCTTGGTCCACCCAACCATGTTCGGGGAAGGAACGAGTCCAGTGCCTACGCGGCCGTGTGCCTTACCATAGCCTAGTCCTGCCGCGCCCTCGTGGTCCACGGCCAGTTGGCCTTGGTTTGGCGGGTCGAAGGTCATGACCCTTCGTCGCTGCCGAGGCGCGGGGCACGGATCAGAACAGCATCTACACTCCACCTTCGCACGGCACACAAGATTGCCATCTGGCCCGCTCTGGCGGCGGCTGATGCGATCCGTGAGCGCGCGGACCCGCGGTTTCTCGGCGATAGGTCCGCGGCGGATCTTCTTGCGACCGATCGCCCCGATGATTCCGCCCAAGCCACCGCTCGTAGGGTAGTGGCCTGGGCGGTGACTGCCGTGTTAGCCCTGCGCTTCATCATCCTGATGGGCATTCAGTGCATCCCGGTGGATGATATAGGCGGCCAGGTCACCGACACGACAGGCATAGCCGTATTCATTGTCGTACCAAGCGATGATCTTCACCAGGTTGCCTCCCACCACCTGGGTGTCGAGCCCGCTCACGATGCTGGAATGCGGATCTCCCTTGAGATCCATGGAGACCAGCGGCTCATCGGTGTAGGCCAGGATGCCCTTGAGCGGTCCGGCCGCCGCGTCCGCGAAGGCCGCGTTAAGATCTCGGAGAGTCACGTCGACCGCCAGAAGGGCGGTGAAATCGACCACCGAAACCGTTGGCGTCGGCACCCGGAAGGCCATGCCGCCAAAGCGCCCTTGCAATTCTGGAATCACAAGGCCAACGGCCTTCGCCGCGCCGGTGGAGGAGGGGATGATGTTGAGCGCGGCCGCGCGCGCATCGCGCAAATCCTTGGCCTCCTGATCGAGCAGGCGCTGCGTGTTGGTGTAGGCGTGGACGGTAGTAAGCAGCCCTTTCTCGATTCCCCAGGTGTCGTTCAGCACCTTGGCCACGGGAGCCAACCCGTTGGTGGTGCAGGAGGCATTGGAAATGACGCGGTGTCGCGTCGGGTTGTAGTCGGACTCATTGACTCCCATCACCACGGTAAGGCCGCCATGTTTGGCCGGCGCGGAGATGATCACGCGCCGGGCGCCACCCCGCAGGTGATCTCCAGCGCGATCCACATCGGTGAACTTGCCGGTCGACTCGATCACCAACTCGACGCCCAGGTCGTGCCAGGGAATGTTGGCTGGCTCGCGCTCGGCGAGCACGCGCACCCGCTTGCCGTTGACGATCATCGCGTCACCGACCGCCGTCACCTGCCCTGGGAAATGGCCGTAGCTACTGTCGTACTTGAGCAGGTGGGCATTGGTCGCGGCATCAGTGAGATCATTGATCGCTACGACCTCCAGGTTGCCGGCCTGACGCTCGGCGATGACCCTGAAAATCTGACGCCCCGTGCGCCCAAAGCCGTTGATGCCTATTTTGGTGCTCATAACCTCTTTCTCCTTGTGCTACATAGAGCCAATCATGGCCGGCGACATGCGCCACGGGATCGGCATGGAGCCTTGTGCCATTCAGGTGATCTCGCGGGATCTCCAACCTAAACCCAGCATAGGCTTGCCGACGTGCTTGGGCCTACGGCCAGGCGGCCCTTGCAAGATGGGTCTAAGGTCACAAAAAGCGCATCATGCCGCTGCGACGATACCGGTGCGACCATGGTCCTGCCCTTTAAGGGCCATTTGACTCTAGTGGTCCGTTGCGCTGTGTGTCATAGTGCTCATGGATATGGCAGTAAGGTATGCCACCGCGGTGGTGGAATAATCAGATGAGAGGATGAGAATCTCGCGACGAGCGCGCCCCCAGGGCAGGAGTGCCGCGGCGCTCATACCCAGCCTTCGAACGTTTGCGGCATACGGCACGATGGCCCCAAAGCACACAAAGCCGCCCGCCCCAGAGGAGGGTACTGGAGAGGTTCAATGTCCAGATCTGTTGCTCCCACGGCCAAAGACTCCGCCAACCGAGCCGCGGTCACGCGGCATGAGTCCATGATGCATTGGCAGTGTGGCACGTGCGGTAGCACCTTCCTGGCAGAGGACGCGCTCCGGGCGCACCTGCGTAAGGCATATCATGGCTTTCAATGTCTCGGTTGCGGCGCGGTCTTTGCCCGCCGGGCCCAGATTGAAAATCACCACCATCTTTGTGGTTCTCTCGGTATCCTCAACTAGCCTTCACCATCTCCTCCTCTACTGCCGGATCTCGCGGGTGCTCGGCCCGGCACCGGCATGCGGCGCGGTATGCGTGCTGTAGTCAGGTGATTCCCCGCGCGATCAGGATCGCCGCTATCGCCGCTAGGCCGCCGATGATCGCGGTCTGACCCGTGACAATAATTGCCACGAAAACGTACGCT
>DATLQX010000221.1:0-10606 GCA_035534995.1 Chloroflexota bacterium
CCACCGTCCCTGCCGTCGCCGGCTGATTTGCTGTATCCTCGCTTGCTCGCCGCGCGGCCCGTAGCCCACGCCCGCTACCCCGGCCGCCAGGGCCGTCCGCTGCAACACGGTCTGGGCCGAACGCACCAGGGCGTTGGCCTGATGCTGGCGCCCCTGCATGTCGCGGAGAGTGATCAACACGTCCTGGCGGAGGGCGGCAAGCGCCGACGCCTCGCGAGGAGGCAGCCGCTTCAGGAGCGCACTGATCGTCAAGGTTCCCCTCGGAACCCCAGGAGTGGGCAGGCGCCCGGTGAGCGCGTGGATTATTTCCCGTTCCGCCGCCTGCCGTTCTCGCTCGGCTGCCTCTACCTGGCCCAGGGCCACGGTCTGCGCCGCCACGGCGGACTGGACGGCGGGGAATTCTCCCGCTACCAGGGCGCCGATCAGGCTTTCAAGGTGGGCCGAATAGGCATGGAACGCGTCGAGCTGCCGCCGCAGGGCCAGCAAGAGCCTATCGATGGCCGGTACTCCACGAGCCATCTGTTAGTCTCCCAGGTTCACTTGGCGGGTGAGGTGGCTTGCCAGTTTCTGGTCGTTCACGGAGTAGGCGCCCGATTGCACCTGCCCGCGCAGGCGGGTCACCAGATCGGCGCGGGTCTCCGGCGCGGACTGTACGGCGTCCAGGGCTTGCGCCTTGAGCCGGCCGGCGGCGGAAATGTCCGCCCGATCGGGTTTCTGGGTTGCCGTGGTCTTGGGCTCAGCCGCCGTGGCGGAAGCCTGAGCCGATTGGTTTTGCTTCCGATAGAGTTCCCGTGCTTGCTGAGCCGCGCCGTTGTGTATCTTCATGCTCACCACCCATCACCTTCTCGGCCACCACCAAAAGGCATGTTCGCTGTATCTAGATACATATTCGGCTGCTCTCCGCCATTCTTTAGAGGGGTGGGGGACGAAATTAGCGGGTTTGTAGTGAAATGGTACTATTGACAAGCGAGTCGAGGGCTTGCAGGGCCTTGGTGTTCAACTCGAACATGCGCTGTTCCTGGATCAGGTCCACCATCTCCTTGCCCAAATCCACCGTCGAGCCCAATTGGTAGCCGCTCATGACCTTGATCTCCGCGCCGGCGTTCCGGGTTTGCGGGCGTCCGGAGCTGAGGGTCTCGGTGTAGAGGCCGCCACCCTGAGCCAGCAGATTGGCCGGGGCGGCGAAGGTCGCGATCTCCGGCTTCCCCAGGGTAACAGTCTGCCCGGTTCGGCTCGTGCCCACCAGCGTGCCGCTGCTGTCGGCGGCCACCCCGCTCACCCCGGCCGGCACCTGAATCGGCGGTACGATGGGGAGCCCCGCAGCCGTCAGCACCTTCCCATCCGGCTGGACGTGGAGACTGAGCTGGCTCGTGTAGGCCAATTGGCCGGATGCCTGGCGCACCACGAAGTAGCCCGGACCCATAATCGCCAGGTCGAGCGGATTCCCGGTTTGGGTCAGGGGCGCCTGCACCGTGCTCCGCTCCACCGAGGCGGGCGCCGTGCCCATCCCCACGTTGGTGGCGGCCGAGGCAACGCTCCCGTTGTTCTGGTCGCCAATCTCGGCCTGGGAGGGGAGAGCGCCCAACACCCCGGTTACCGCTTCGTAGCCGCTGGTATTGACATTGGCAATATTGTTCCCTGTTATGTCGAGTTGATATTCGGCGCCCCGCATTCCGGTCGCGGGCACGCCATACAGACTATCCATCGCTGGTCTATCCCACCTTTCCGAGATCCGTCACCGCCAGGCCCATCGTATTGTCCTGCATCTGCAGCATCTGGGCATCCGCCTGATAGGCCCGCTGGGCCGACAGCATGGCGGTCGTCTGGGTGGTCATGTCCACGTTGGAAGTCTCCAGATAGCCCTGCACCACCGCCGTGTTGGGGGCATTGGCGGCCAGGGCCGTGCTGGGACCACTGAAGTAGCCGTTGCCGACATCGGTGAGCGGTTGTCCCGCCGCGACGTTGGCCAGGCCGACCCGTATTCCCGGCTTGCCATTGACGATCAAGTTGCCGGCGCGGTCGAACGTCACCGTCCCCGCGGGGACGGTGACGGCGGCCCCTCCCGCGTCGAGGAGCGGATACCCCTCCACCGTTTGCAGTTGGCCATTCGCGGCCCGATGAAAGTTCCCGTTGCGGGTGAGGAGCGTTTGGTTCCCCGCTTGCACACGGAAAAAGCCATTCCCCACCACCATCAAGTCCAGGGGCGAACCGGTATACTTGGGGGCGCCCTGGGCCAGATTGAGGCCGTAGTCCTTGACCGTGGGGGCGTAGCCAAAGTTGCCGACCGTGGTTTCGGCCCCGGCCACCCCGTTCAGGTCACCGGCGGTGCTGGACAGCACTCTGGTGAAGTCCTGAAGGACTGACGATTTTTCCTTGAAGCCGGGGGTCTGGAGATTGGAGAGGTTATCGGAGATGTTGTTTTCGGTGTTGAACTCGGCGTACATAGCTGCCGCCGAACTATAGATTCCCGTGTCCACCGGCAGCCTCCCTTGACGAATCCTTCATTTTTCACCCTTCGTTCCCGACATGCCGGGACCGCCGCCGGTCTGGGGCAGCGCCACCACCTGGAACGGAGCCCTGGCGTGGCCATCCCGCGCCGTCTCGCTGCTTTTAGTTACGGCGGAGTTGGTCCCGCCCTGACCTGGTGTGGAGCCGGCCGGTTGGCTCGGGGCCAGCATATACCCGCTCAATGAACGCTGGCTGCCGGGCCGGTTGCGCGGGTCACCGGGGTGGGTCACCGCGATGAGCACCATATTGGCGTGAGGGGGCAGGGTGCCGGGAAGGTAGGTATCGATGTAGGCATCGCCGGCATCGTTCGTATTGAACGAGGCGAGACGAAGCGAGGCGCCGGTGGCCGAGTTCATCACCCACCAGGTATAGGTATCACCGTTTGCCAGGCGCGGCAGGAAATGGAGTGAAAGCTCGGCCACCCCTTCCTGAGGCCACACGGTCGCGGTGCCCCGCACGTTGGTTGGACCCCAGTTGGAGAGTCCATGGAGGTAGCTCAGCGGCACCCGGAGTCCGCGTTCCTCCGCGTTGACGCTTGTGGGCGAGGTTTGGCGGGCCAGGGCGAAACCTACCCCGCTCCCCAGGAGGATTCCCAGCCCTATGTGCGCGATCGTTGGCAGTCTTTTCCCTGGCATCGCTCTCTCCCCAGTCGGCTAGGCGCTCCGCGCGGCCTGGCTTACCAGTTTCCGCTGAATGGCAATGCCCAGCGGATCCATGCCGCGCTCGCGCGCCAGATCCTGGTCACTCACCGGGTTCTCGGGGTCGCTCGGCCCTCCCTCGGGCGCCGAGGGGCGCGCGGGGAGGGGCGGCGGAGCGACCGCGGTCACCCGCACCGCCATGTCGGCGGCCGGCTTCCCCGCTCGCGCGCGGCGCGGTTTGGCGGCCTGCGTCTCCAGGACTGCTTGCTGGGCCGAGAGCCTGGCGGCCATGGCGGCACCCATGTGGTGCGCCTCGCGGGCCACGTCCAGCACCTGCGCCGCCGTGGTGGTTGAACGGATTTCCAGCTTTCTCACCCGGCGCAGAAGGCGGGCAATGAGGCCAAAGGCCCCCAAAAGACCGGCGGCCTCCACGGCCGGGATCACGCTCAGCAGTGACGTCATGATTACGCTCCCTTTCTCAGGCTATCCCGGCCTGTTTCGATGCCTATGTAGACGCGGATGCGCATAATCGCGCGGGCGTGCAATTGCCAGACGCGCGATTCCGAGATTTCCAGAACCTGGCCGATTTCCTTCAGAGTCAGTGATTGCTCATAATAGAGAGACAACACGAGCCGCTCGCGCTCTTCCAGGTGGCGGAGGGCCTCCAGCACTTGGGCGTGCAGTTCGGCCTGCTCGAGCGCCTGGCTGGGGCCTGGATCGTCGTCCGCGATGCTGTCGATCAGCATGGCGCCAGGCTCTTCACCGTCCGAGGCGCGCATCGGCCGCTGCAAGGAAACCATGGTGGTGACTGCATCGGCCATGGCCCGGTGGAGTTGGGTAAGCGAAAGACCAAGGGCCTCGGCCACCTCCTCGTCGGCTGGTGGGCGCCCCAGGCTTTCCTCCAGTTCGGCGAACGTTCTCTGGATATCACGGGCCCGTTTCCGGGCAGTGCGGGGAACCCAATCGGTAGCGCGGAGGGCGTCGATCACGCTGCCGCGGATCCGTTCGGCGGCGAAACCCTCGAAGCTGGTGCCCAGGCTGGGATTGAAACGATCCACCGCTTCAATCAGGCCGATGGCGCCGTAGCCCAGGAGGTCGTCACGGTCAAGCGCCTGAGGCAAAATCACCATGAGGCGCCCAACCACCTGGCGCACCAACGGAGCATGCCGCACGATCATCCGTTCGCGCTCCGCCGCGCTAAAGGCACAGGGCGGTCGACGTACCTGCTCGGGTGCTTTGCTCAACAACGCCGCCATTATTTTCCTCCGTCATTGGGGGCGTGACCGCCGCCGTGATCGACTATGCCTGCCCCTTTGCCATGGGTTCGCCGCCGGCAGTCGCTGTCGGCACACCCTCCATCCGGGCCGCCGAGAGTTGCCGCGTCTTGGTGGCGGCGTCGTCAAGAATGTGGACCAACCCCAGACCGCCGGCGACCAGAATCAGACAGGCCGCGCCCGCCTTCACGTAGACATCCATACCGCCCGCGCCTTGCATTTGCGCGGTGATCGCCACGCCAAAGAACACCGCCGTGGCGAGATAGACGATTCCCTGCCGTACCTTGAGTGTCAGCACCACACACGTCCCTTCTTCTTCTGGGCATTCACCGCGCCAACCGCGCTCCGGACGATCTGAGCCAGATCGAGGGCGGGGATCGGATCAAGGAGATTGGGGCCCGAGGCCACCAGGCCCACCGGCTGACGTTGGCCGGCCAGGGCCGAGACCACGGGCAGGAGATTGCGCGTCTCGGTTGCCTTGCAGAGCGCGGCGAGCGGGGCGCGGGCGATCCGGTTCGCGGTAACCAGGAGTTCGGTCAGATCATCGGCCTGGGCCGTGGCCGGGAGGCATAGCACATTCCGCGCGGTGGGCAATTGCCAACTCCAGGCATTGCGCTGGCGGTCCACCCCGCCGCTCGGCGACCAACCGGCCGCCTCGATTAACAGCAACATGTCGTAGCCGCAGCGCGATTGCAGCGCTCGTAACTCCTGCGGGGTATAGCAATTGATCACCTGGAAGCCGAAGACGCCGCCGATCGCCTGCATCTGCGCCGCCGCCCCCAGCCGTTCCCCCTCGGTATTGACCAGAATCACCTCGCGCTGCCCGCGTTGCGCGGCGGCCATGGCGAGCTGCGCGATCAACACGCTCTTCCCCGCGCCGCCCGGGCCGCTAATAAGATAGGATCCGCTCAACGGACCCTCGGCGGGGATGAGGGAATCGCCCTCGATGCGGAGGAGGATCTGCTCCACCAGAGCCAGGCGGGCATCCTGATCGCTGGTCAGAACCTGGCTGCCGAACTCGGAGACGATCTCGGCCAGCAGTTCGGAGACCAGGTTGGACGGCATCCCCCTGGCGGTCAGTTCGCGGGAGAGCGGACGGAGGGGTGCCAGGTGCTGCTCCATGTCCCCGCTCGACAAGGCAGCGGGGGGAACATAGACTGGGGTGGCGACCGGAGTCTTCAGGAACGGGCGCTGAGTGGGGTTCGGGCTCGCGGCGGGGACCGCCGTGGCGCCCGAGGGCGGCGTGGCATAGGCGCGTCTGGCCACTGAGCCACGGCTGAGCAGCCCCTCGCGGGGAGGCGCCGCCGGCACGGTGGGCGGGGGCGTGGACCTGGCGGGGGCGGTGAGGGAGCGGAACACGGCGGGCCGGACGCGGGCTACCCCCGGCGCCACGGCGTCGGCGAATTCTCGCGGCGTGTAATTATCTGGCGGCAAGTTCAATGTTCACCGTTCCTTCCACGATTGTGTCAACTCCCGAGGCAATTTCCCGATACGACAGCAAGACCAGATTGGCGAAGTTCCGCTCGATCAGCCGGCGGAGGGGCCAGCGCAGTTGCGGCGAGCAGAGAAGCATCGGTTGGTGGCCCCGGCTCGCCATGCTCTCCATCTCGGAGGCAAGGGTGCGCAGGTAGGCTTCCACCACCGCCGGGGCCAGAATAAGGGTGGGTCCGTCATCGGTTCGCTGAATGGTGCCAAGCAAGGCCGCCTCTAGTTGGGCGGCCATGGTCAGAGTGTGAATCCGCCCATCCACCCCCATGTATTGCTGGGTGATCGCCTGCGCCAGCCCGCGCCGGGCCTGCTCCACCAGGGCATCCAGGTCGTGCGTGGAACGGGCCGCGTTCCCGATCGACTCCAGAATGCTCGAGAGATTCCGGATGCTAATCCGCTCGTGCAAAAGCGCTTGCAGCACTCGTTGCACTTCACCGACCGAGAGGAGGGCGGGAATCACTTCCTCGACCACGGCGGGATGCTCGACCTTGAGATTATTGATCAGCTTTTGGGTCTGCTGCCGATCGAGGATTTCCGGCGCGTTCTGCTTGATCAATTCAGTAAGGTGGGTGGCAACCACCGAGCCGGGGTCCACCACCGTGTAGCCAAGGATCTCGGCGTGTTCGCGCTGATCCCCCGGAATCCAGGTGGCGGGCAAGCCAAAGGTTGGCTCGGTGGTGGAGATGCCGGGGATATCGACGTCGCCGATCCCGGCGTTCATGGCCAGGAGTTGGGTAGGGAAGACCTCGCCTTTCCCAATCACCGCCCCACGGAGGAGCACCCGGTAGTCGTTGGCTCCCAGGCGCAGATTATCGCGCACCCGGACCGTGGGTAGAATGAGCCCCAGCTCGGTCGCGGTCTGCCGGCGGATCAGACTGATCCGCGAGAGCAGGTTGCTGCCGTCGCCATCCACCAGCGGCACCAGACCAAAGCCAATCTCCAACTCCATCGCGTCCAGCGAAAGGAGATTGATGATGTCGTCCCCCTCGGCGGCCGCGGCGGCCGGCAACTCGGCGGGCTTGACGGCGGCGGCGATCGCCGCTCGCTGTTGCCGTTTGGCGATCTGGTGGGCGCCGAAGAGCACTCCGCCGGCCATGACGAAGAAGGGAATCTTGGGGAGGCCGGGGATCAAGCCAAGGAGCACGAGGAGGCCGCCCGCGATATTGAGCGCCCGCGCGTTCCCCAGCAACTGGCCCACCACCTCGCTGCCCAGGGTGCCGCCGGTGGAGGAGGAGCGGGTGACCGTGATTCCGGTCGCGGTCGAGACCAGAATAGCGGGGATCTGGCTCACCAGCCCATCGCCTACGGTCAGGAGCGAATAGGTCGTGACGGCGGAGGCAATGTCCATCCCTTGCTGCACCACCCCCACCAGAATGCCGCCCACCAGGTTGATCGCGATCATGATCAAGGCCGCCACCGCATCACCACGGACGAACTTGCTGGCCCCATCCATCGCCCCGTAGAAATCCGCCTCCTGCTCCACCGCCTTCTTGCGGGCCCGCGCGGTCGCCTCGTTGATAAAGCCGGCGGCCAGTTCCGAATCGATACTCATCTGCTTGCCGGGCATGGCATCGAGGGTGAAGCGCGCCGCCACCTCGGCCACCCGGCCGGCGCCGCTGGTGATCACCACGAACTGAATCACCATCAAAACCAGGAACATCACCATGCCGATGACCACGTTGCCGCCGACCACGAACTGGCCGAATGCCTGAATCACGTCGCCCGCGTAGCCATGCATCAAGATCAGGCGGGTGGCGGCCACGCTGATCCCCAGGCGGAACAGGGTCAGCAACAAGAGCAGGGATGGGAAGACGGAGAATTGCAGCGCCTCGGTGATATACATGGCGACCAGGAGAACGGTGACGGTGGCCCCGATATTGAGGGTGATCAGCAGGTCGAGCAGTATCGGCGGCAGCGGGATGATCATCATCAGGACGATGGTCATCACGGCGCCGGCGGTCACCACGTCGTTGCTGAACACGAAGCGCGAGAGCGCCGAGGGCTGTTTTACGGCGGGAGCATTCACACTCATAGCGAATTCCTACCCGCGTCCCTGTCCGGCCAGCGCCGGTGCGGTTTGCCGGACCAGGGGCCGAGGAGCGCGGAGCCGATAGACGAAGGCCAGCACCTGGGCCACCGCTTGATAGAGGTCGGCGGGGATTTCCTGGTTCACCTCGACCGACTTATAGAGAGCCTGGGCCAGGGGACGGTTCTCCACCATCGGGATATTGTGCTTGCGGGCGGTATCCTTGATCCGCAGGGCGATCAGATTCTGGCCTTTGGCGATCACCTTCGGCGCCCCCATCTTCCCAGCCCGGTATTGAATCGCCACCGCGAAGTGAGTGGGGTTGGTGACCACGACGTCGGCGGTTGGCACTTTGCGGATCCCCCCAGCCTCCAGGATGGCCCGGAGGCGGCGGCGGGCGATCTGGCGCATGCGGGAACGCACCTGAGGGTTGCCCTCCATGCGCTTGTATTCTTCCTTTTGCTCCTGCTTGGTCATCCGGTGCCGCCGATAATAGGCAAACTGCCGATACCCGTAGTCGATACCGGCGATGGCCAGGAAGGCGGCGGCAAGCTGGATCCCCATATGGAGCGCCTGGTTCCAGAGGGTGAGGGCGGCATCGGCGCTGTTCATCAGGGCCAGACTGGGGAGGAGGGCGCGCCAGCCGGGGTACCAGGACCAGATCAAGGCGATACTCACCACCAGCTTGGCCAGGGTCTTGAAGAGGAGGATCCCCGATTCCTTCCCGAACAGGTGCTTAAACCCGTTGATCGGGTTCAGCTTTCGGAATGAGGGGGTAATCGACTTGAGCGAGAGAAGACCCCGCGTGTTAATCAGGCCGACCACTACTGCCCCCAGGGTAGTCGCGATCACCAGGGGCAAGAGGAGCATGAGGCCGCTGATCAGGCCGCTCTGCAGGTGCAGGCCCATGGTTCGCGGATCGAGGGCGCCGGGGTGGCTGGTCAGTCCAAGGTCTTCCCGCACCAGATTCTGCATCCCGTTCACGATCTGGCCGGCTTGCGACTGCAAGGCAAGGAGCGCCACCACGGCCAGGGCGGCGGCGGTGAACTCCGGACTGGTGGGAATGTCACCGCGCTTGCGCGCCTCCCGCAACTTGAGCGCCGATGCTTTTTCCGTCTTCCCTTCGTTGGCCATTCCGACTGCTCCTCGCTACTCAGGGAGTGGGGAACAGGCCGAGCATGGCCTGCGGCATAGTGTTGGTCAACTGGCTGACCGCCAGGGTGATGCCGGCCAGGGCGCCGCCGAGCGCCACCAGGCCCAGCAGCATGTCCAGAGGCATGCTGAGGACGAAGAGGTTCAATTGCGGCAAGGCACGGCTAAGCACGCCGAGAATCAGGTTCGCGGCGAACACGCTGACCCCGATCGGCATCGCGATTTGAAGCCCAAGCCTGCCGATGTCGGTAAAATCATTCACCAGGTTTCCCAGCAGTTGGGTGGAGATGCCGCTGCCGGTGACAGGAGCCAGATCGTAGGAGCGGGCCAGGGAGGCCAGGACCAGGACATCGCCATGCACGGCCAGAAAGGTCAGGCCGGCGAGCACGGTGAAAAGTTGGGAGAACATGGTATCGGGCTGCTGAGTCATGGGATTGAGGACGGAGGCCAGGCTGACCCCGGTCTGGAAGCTGACAATCCCACCGGCCGTTTGCACGGCGTAGAAGATGATCCGGGCGACCAGACCGAGGGCGATCCCGATCACCAACTCGGCCAGGACGTTCGCCGTGAAGGGCAGGAGATCGGTGGGAGCGGTCAGCCGGGTTACGCTGGGAATCTGAACCAGGAGGACGGAGAGCGCGATGGCCAGAATCGCCTTGACCATGCGGGGCGTTTGCGGGTCGCCGACCACCGGCGCGCTGACCACTAGACCCCCGGCGCGAGCCAGCACCAGGAGGAACAGGGCGATCTGGGGTCCGCTGAACTGGGCGTTCACGTCCCGGCGACCGGGAGGCGGGTAAGCATCTGAATGGCGAATTGCATCAGTTGATGGAACATCCAGGGGCCAAGCAGGCCGAGGGTAGCGAACACGGCGAGAATCTTGGGGACCAGCGACAAGGTTTGATCGTTGATCTGGGTGACCGCCTGGAAAATGCTGATCACCACCCCAACAATCACTCCTATCGCGAGGATCGGTAGGCTGAGTTCCAGGGCCACCATCATCGCGTTCTGGAGGATGCTGAAGACGTCCGCCTGGCTCAAGAAACCCGCTCCCCGCCAATGCCGTGATCACGCGGAGTCCTGGACGCTCCGCCGCTCACGCACACTGTAGCTACGTGGGAGTGGGTTACCCCAAATCAATCTGAAATCGATAATCACAAGCGTGAGGCACACTCCATATGAGGAACCGAGATGTAGCAGTTCCGAAGGAGTGCTACACTGAGAACGGCACGGACCAGGCCGATCCCGCGCGGGGACTCACGCCGGACAGGAGGGCACATCCATGAGCGCGCAAGCAGCGCCGATCTGGCTGCACGATGATACCGAGGAGGATCTCTTGGGCGCGGATTGGCATCAAGAAGCGATCGTCAGGAGCGTCGATGGCTTGCTGGACCATGCCGAAACAGAGGAACTGCCCTGGCACGTGGGCAATCAGTTGACTCTGGTGGCCTGGCGACCCGACGGCGCCTCCTGGCGCCCGTCCCCTGATGTGATGGTCCACCCCGCCGCGGGCCCCGAGC
>DATLQX010000222.1:0-9235 GCA_035534995.1 Chloroflexota bacterium
ACGACTGGGTAGCCCAGGGCGGCCGCCAGGACCGCCGCCGGACTTTTCGGGACTACGTGCGCATTGCCGACCACTCGGTGAGCACGACCGATCCCGACGCTACGCACCTGCCCTTCCGGGACGGGGTGCGACTGGGCTACCAGGGGCACTACCTGGTGGATGGGGGCAGGGCGCGGATCATCCTGGGGGCGCTGGCCACCCCGGGCGAGGTGCCCGAGGAGCGGCCGGCCCTTGACCTCCTCTGGCAGGCCCACGCCCGCCGGCGGCTGCGCCCCCGCCAGGCCACCGGCGACAAGGCCTACGGCACCATGGAGATCATCCGTGCCCTGGAGGAGCAGGGGGTCCGCGCCTACCTCATGGTGTCGGACCGCTCGCATCCTCCGGGACTGTTCAGTAAGGATGCCTTCCGCTACGACCCGGTCGCGGACGCCTACACCTGCCCAGCGGGCACCATTCTGCCCTATCTCCGACCGAGCCGTCCGCAGCAGTTGCTCTCCTATCAGGCACCGGCGGCGACCTGTGCCGCCTGCCCGCTCAAGGCGCGCTGCACCAAGGGGACCACGGGCCGCATGGTCAGCCGGCATCTCGACGAAGTCTTTCTGGACCGGGTGCGGATCTACCAGCCGACGGAGTCCTACCACAAGGCGCGGCGCAAGCGTGCCGTGTGGGTGGAACCACTCTTCGCCGAAGCCAAGGACTGGCACGGGCTGCGCCGCTGCCGCTTGCGCCGGCTGTGGCGGGTCAATGTGCAGGTGCTCTGGACGGCGGGCGGGCAGCACCTCAAGCGCCTGCTGTGCCGGCAGAGCTGGGGCCGTCGCCCCTTCCCGGCCGCCCCTGGGCTGCATCTGGAAAGCCCAGTCCCCTTCCCAACCGCCTGCTAATCGCCTCACGCGTCTCGACCCTGCTCGGCGCACACGCCCGCGCCGATCCTGTCGCTGCTCTCCCTGCTACGCGCGATCCGCTCTCTCCCTTTTTCAACAGCCTGCGCCCATAGCTCCTGCTGCTCTCATGAGCCGTCCCCGCCTATGTGGCTAGGCGTGCGGTTGCATTTTCTTGCACGTGCTGCCCGTTGCGCGCGGCTTGATCAGCGTCAAGCCGGATTGACCTACTCCACTCCCCGTTCGTCGAACGGCCCCAGACGATCGAACGACCATGCTACCGCGGCGCCATGTTCTGAGATGAGAACCAGGCTCGCCCCATGAAGCTGGGGCAGGTAGGCCAGATTTGCCGCTACCATCCGTCAATAATGTGACCGGAATGTTGGCCTTACATCAGGCCAGCTGCGTTCTCTGTTCTCTCAGCTCTCCCCTTCGTAAGGCGGCAGCCCGCGGCGCAGCGGCTTATCCTGGCGGTAGCCCAGGGCGTACTCAGCTTGCATCAGGGTCTGGACCTGGCTGGAGCCCTCGTAGATCTGCGCCCCTTTGGCATTACGCAAGAAGCGGGCCACCGGGTATTCGTCCGAGTAGCCGTAGGCGCCGTGGATCTGGACCGCGTCGGCGGCCGCCTGGAACGAGGCATCGGTGGCGAACCACTTGCCCAGCGCGGTCTCTCTGGTGCAGCGGAGTCCCTGGTTCTTCATCCAGGCCGCGCGGAGATTGAGCAACCGGGCAGCGTCGTAGTTGGAGACCATACGGGCAATCATTTGCTGCACGAGCTGGTATTTCCCGATCTCCTGGCCAAAGGTCTTCCGGTCGTGCGCGTACTTGACGCTGGCGTCAAGCGAGGCCCGGATCAATCCCACCGCGCCGGAGCCCACCGTGAGGCGCCCATTATCCAGGCAACTCATGGCGATCTTGAATCCCTCGCCCTCCTCGCCCAGGATGTTGGCCCGCGGCACCCGTACGTCTTGCATGGCGAAGCCGCCGGTGTTGCCGGCCCGGATTCCGGCTTTATTGTGCAGGCCGTAGCTCTTGAAGCCGGGGCCGGCCTCGGCCCGCTCCAGGATGAAGGCGGTGATCCCCCGGTGCTTCTTCTCTTTGTCGGTGTAGGCGAAGACCAGGAAGGTGTCGGCCACGTCCGCCGCCGAGATCCAGATCTTTTCGCCGTTGAGGATGTAGTGGTCGCCGTCGCGGCGGGCGGTCGCGTTCATCCCGGCCACGTCCGAGCCCGCCTCCGGGCCGGTGAGGCCGAAGGCGCCGAAGCGCTCTCCCCGGGCCAGGGGGACCAGGTACCGTTGCTTCTGCTCCTCGGTGCCCCACTGGTAGATCCCGCCGCTACAGAGTCCCACGTGGACGGAGATGATCACCCGGAGGGAGGTGTCGATGTATTCCAATTCCTCGCAGACCAGGGCCAGGCTGATGTAGTCCATGCCGGAACCGCCGTAGCGCTCGGGGAAGCAGACGCCGGTCAGGCCCATTTTGGCCAGTTTGCCGAAGGTCGCGGGATCGTAGCGCTGGGCAATGTCGTTTTCCTGGATGACCGGTGCGAGGTCATGGGCCGCGAACTCGCGGGTGGTCTGCACCAACATCTTGTGCTCGTCGGTCAGATCAAAGTTCATCATGGGATGCTGTTCTCTTTCCGGGGGCGCGTGTGGATAACCCCTTTGTCTCCCGCGCCGCTCCAGTATACCGCGCCCACCGGCCCATTCGATTCGGAGCTTGCGGTCGCTGCTTCTTGCTGGTACTGTGAGCCGCGTAATGATGTCCGAGATCACCGCTCTCCGCCCATTCCTCGCCACCGCGAGTATCAGGGGTCGGCGCTTGAGTCAGCTTGGGTTTGGCTTGATCGTCTTCTCCTTGCTGATCGACTGGTCGCTGCTCCATGCCTGGAGTATCGCCAACAAGGGCTTCTATAATTCGGATTGGCTGACCTCGTATCAGGCCGCCGAACGGGTGCGCGCCGGCGGTAACCCCTACGGGCAAGCGGGGGCCTTTCTCAGCGCGCCTCCCTTTTTGCTTCTGGTAAGAAGCATGTTGTTCCTCGGCTATCCTTTCTCTCGGTGGCTATGGAGCGTGGCTTCGATCTTCATGCTGGTGGGGGCCGGCGGCTTGACCGCGGCATCGCTCGTTCCCCGGCCGACCGGCGTGCCCTATCTCCGCGGTATCGTCCTTATCCTTGCTTTCACCCCGACCATTTTGCTGATCCCGACCTCCGCCAATACAACGGCGGAGGTTGGACTGGGCTATGCCCTGGCCCTCTGGTGCTTTACCCGGAGCTATGAGGCGAGAGGAGGCGCGGCTCTCGCCCTGACCGTGTTGATCAAGCCGCACCTGGGGTTCCTTGTGTTTCCTCTTCTCTTATATAAGCGGCGCTGGCGAGCCGCCGCCGCCTATGTCGGCAGCACCGCGCTTGCTGGATTGCTGGCCCTGGTGGTGCTCGGCCCAGGCACCATCGGCGGCTTTTTCCGCATCTTGAACGTCACGGAGGGCGGCGCCGCTTCGCTCACCGTATGGGTGCGGGACAATCCGGGCTTGCAGGCCATGTTTGCACAGTTCTGGCCCGGCGGTTTCCCCGCAAGCGCCGCCTATGGGCTCGGCGGTCTGCTGATCGTGGGGTTGGCCTGGTACTGGCGCGGGCCGTGGGCGCCGGGCCGGCCCCGGTTCCAGGCCGGCTGGGCCATGCTGCCGATGGTGGACCTACTGGTGGTTACTTACGCGCACAGCGACGATCTGGTGCTCCTGATCATTCCCGCCATCGTTCTCTATGGCTTTTTCGTCGATCCCGCCACCAGGCCGGGGATGAGGGGGTGGATTCTCCTTATCCTCCTGGCCCTCTACCTTACGCCCACCCTGGTTGCCTACTTCCGCCTCCCTTTCGTGGCCCCGGCCATGCTAGGGGCGTTGGTCGTTTTATGGCGACTGGCGCCCCCTAGCCGGCTCGGTTCGTCGCCCGTTTACGATCGCTCGGGCAGCAGCGTGTAGTCCGGGAAGTTCCCGTGGAGGCGTTCACCCGCCGGTCCCTGGGTGACTGATCGGACGAGATACTCGCCGCCCACGAAGCAGCCCTTCCAGGACTCTCCAATCCCGCCAAACGGCTCCTCGCGGTCGCCCCGCGAACGCACCTTGTTCACCCCTACCTTGAAGCCGCGCAGTTCCCCGGCGATCCGTTGCGCGGTTCGCTGATCGTCGCAGGCGATCGAGGAGACCAAGCTGCCGTTGGAGACGTTCATTTCCGCCACCAGTTCCTCGATGCTATCCACGATCACGATCGTATCCACCGGCCCAAAGGGTTCCTTGTGATAGAGGGCGCAGTTCCGCGGCACGTTGATCAGGGCGGCGGGGGCGATGTAGGTTGAAGTGTCCTGCTCGGGGAAGAACAGCGACTCGTCCAGCCTGCCCTCATAGATACTGACCGCGCCTTTCCCCACCGCCTCGCTGTAGAGGACGCGGAGGTTCTCCACCGCCTTGCCGTTGATTAGGGGGCCAAAATCAAGAACGGGCGGCCCTGATTCGTCGTCATTCGCCAGCAAGGGATGCCCGATGCGCAGCGACCCCAACACGGGGAGGTACATATCGAGAAAACGCGGGAACAACTCGCGCTGGATCACATAGCGGGGATAGGACGTGCAGCGCTGCTTCCCATATTCGAAGCCCTTCTTGATTTGCGCGGCCAGGGAAGGCCAATCCGAGAAGTCCCAGATGCCGTAGGCATTGACCCCTTCCATCTCCAGCATGTACCGCTTCTCGCGGTCATAAAGGCTGGCCGCGATGTCCCGGCCACTGGTCTTGCCGCCCACGAAGGAGAGGCAGGCGATGGCCTCGTTGCGGACCAGCGCCTCGCTCAGTTGCCCGCCCGAGCCGCTGACCAGGGAGACCGGCAACCCGCATTGGCGGGCCAGCCCCAGGGCCAGGGTCAACGCGCACAGGCCGCCGTCACTGGGCGTCTTGGCGATCACCGCGTTGCCGGCCAGCACCTGCACCAGCATCGCGTGCACCAGCACGGAGAGCGGGTAGTTCCACGAGGCAATGTTGGAGACCAGCCCAAGCGGTTGCCGCCCTTCCAGCATGGTCTCGATCCCGCGCATGTACCACTCGACCCCGGAGATACAGCGATCAACGCTGACCCGCGCCTGGCCGAAGGGCTTGCCGATTTCCCAGGCGAGGAGGGTGGCCAGGAGATCGCGGTGCTCGCGTAGGCGCTCCACGCATGCCTCGACCCGTGAACGCCGCTCGTCCAGATCCACCCGTGACCACCCATCGTGCTCGCGGGCGGCGAAATGCACCGCGTGCCGGGCAGTCTCCACGTCGATCATGGGGAAGGTGCCGAGAAGCGATCCGTCGTTGGGCGAGAGGAACGGCTTGCCGTGGCCCGCCCAGCCCCAGGAGCCTTCGATCAGGTTGAGCACCCGCCCTTCGTCCCCAAACGCATCGGGCACGAGGGTTCCAGCTCGCGCGTACGCGGTCGACCACTCAGCCCCCGCCGCGATCCGCTGTCCATGCACCATGTTCACCTCTCCTCCGTCTTCTTTGCCGAGATGAACGTATCATAGAGGAAAGGCGGGTGGGAGGGGACGGGAGATGACCGAGGCGAGCATCGGCGCTTCGACTCTGCGCCTCATGCACGGAGACATTACGCGAGTGGCGGCGGACGCGATCGTCAATGCCGCCAATAGCGGCTTGGTGGGCGGCGGCGGGGTGGATGGTGCGATTCATCGAGCCGGCGGCCCCACGATCATGGCGGAGTGCCGGAAGATCGGCCGCTGCCCGACCGGCGGTGCCGTCGTCACGGGAGCCGGATCCCTGCCCGCCCGGTTTGTCATTCACGCCGTGGCGCCCGTGTATCACGATGGCGTCCACGGCGAGCCCGATCTCCTCCGCGGCGCCTACGCCGCCAGTTTGACCCTGGCCGACGCGCATGACCTGCGTACCCTTGCGTTCCCTTCCCTGGGAACCGGCGCCTACCGCTACCCGGTGAACCTGGCCGCCGCCATTGCCCTGGACACCGTGGCTACGCATCTCCGCGGCGCCACCAAGCTGGCGGAGGTCACCTTCGTGCTCTTTAGCGCTCCCGATCTCGCCACGTACGCGGACGCGCTGGCAAGGTTGGTTGAGGGTACGTAGCGAGGATCCTCCTGTAGCCGCCGTTATAGACGGCAGGATCTCATCCGGGCATACTCCGCGGGGGTGGTACACTTCTGACCGGAGAGAAACGGGGTGGCGCGCGCATGGCAATCGTGACGGTAAGCGGGGTAACCAAGACCTACGGTGGGCACGAGGTGCTGCGCGGGGTCGATCTCCAGATCGACGCCAAGGAGCGGATCGCCCTTGTCGGCCCCAATGGGGCCGGGAAATCGACCCTACTCCGCATCATCGCCGGTCGCGAATCGCCCGACGACGGTACGGTGCAACGTGGGCGGCGCCTGCATATGGGGTATCTGGCCCAGGAGGCAAATTTCCAGAGCCGGAGCACCCTGAGGGAGGGGTTGCTGGAGGCGTTCGCGGGCTTGCGCCGGCAGCAAGAGCGGCTGCGCGAGCTGGAGGCGGAGTTCGCCGCCGCCGGGTCAAATCCCGCCGCCTGGAGCCCCGAGACCCTTGAGCAGTACACCAGCTTGATGGAGCGCTTCGAGCATCAGGGCGGCTATGACTACGAGCAGCGCGTGGAGCGTATTCTCAGCGGCCTGGGCTTCGAGCGCGACCGCTGGGACCGCCCGGCCCGCGAGTTGTCCGGTGGGCAGCGCACCCGCGCGCACCTGGGCCGCCTCTTGCTGGAGGAACCCGACGTTCTCCTGCTGGACGAGCCGACCAATCACCTGGATCTGCCCACCACGGAATGGCTGGAGAACTTCCTCGCGAACTGGCCCCAGGTGTTGGTCGTGGTCTCGCACGACCGCTATTTCCTCGATCGGGTCAGCCGCCGCACGGTCGAACTGGTGGACGGCAAGGCCGAGAGCTACTCCGCCCCATTTACCCGTTATCTGGCGCTCCGGGCCGAACGGTATACCCGCCGGCATAAGGAGTTCGTGGCCCAGCAGGAGGAGATCGCCAAGACGGAGGAGTTCATCCGCCGTTTCCGGGCCGGCCAGCGGGCCCGTGAGGCCCGCGGGCGCCAGACCCGGCTCAATCGCGTGGAACGGCTGGTTGACGCCCCAACCGAGGAGCACCTCCGCCCGCGCCTGGCCTCCGCCTCAGCCAGCGGCCAGGTGGTGCTGGCGACTACCCGGCTGCGGATCGGTTTCAAGGATCATCAGTTACTCCGCCTCCCCAACACGCAGTTACGGCGTGGGAGCAGGGTGGCCCTCATTGGTCCGAATGGCACGGGGAAGTCCACCCTGCTCCGCACCCTAATGGGAGAGTTACCGCCGCTGGGGGGCGCCTTTGAGTGGGGTCATAACGTCCAGCTTGGCTACTACGCGCAGGCTCACGAGGGTCTGAACCTCCGCCATACGGTGCTGGAGGAGATTCTGGAGGCCCGGCCCATGGAGGAAGGTGAGGCCAGGAGCTTCCTTGCCCGGTACCTCTTCTCCGCCGAGGATGTCTTCAAACGGGTAGGTGAGTTGAGCGGCGGCGAACGCAGCCGGGTCGCCCTGGCCAAGCTGACCTTGCAGCCGGCCAACCTGCTGCTTCTGGACGAGCCGACCAATCACCTGGATATCGACGCCCGGCAAGTGCTGGAGGGAGTGCTCCATGACTATCCGGGCACCCTGATCATGGTCTCCCACGACCGCTATTTCATCTCTGCCGTCGCCGACACCGTGTGGGCGGTGGAGGATGGAGTGGTTCGCGTCTACGCGGGCGGCTACGACGACTATCTGGCCCTCCGTGAGCAGGGCCGGTATCAGCCCGAGGAGCCGGAGCCCGCCTCCACCACCGCCGCGCGCCGCAAAGCTCGGGCCCCGCGCGCGCCTGCCGCTGTCGCGCCGCCCGAACCGGTGATAGGCTGGGAAGAACCGATTGCCGAACTGGCCGAGCGGGTCGCCGCGCTGGAGCGCGAAGTACTGTCCGCCACCGACAGCCTCACCTACGTGGGCGCGCGCGGCGTGAGCACGCTGCTGGACCTGGCGCGGAGCCGGCACCGGCGGCAGGCGGAACTGCAAGCGGCCACGGACTCGCTCCTGGCGGCACTCCGCGAGGAGATGCGGCGTAATCCCTTGCACGAGGTAGATCCCGTGCTATCCTAATCCCAGCGAGCCTGGAGGGCATACTGTCATGGCAATCCATCATCTTGCCTTTGACCCGGAACTGACCGCCGATCTGGCTGAATTGCACAACGATCGCAAGGAGGATCTGGTGGGGGCTGACTGGCATCAAGCCGCGATCCGGGTCACGGACGAGGGCCTGTTGCTCGTGGGTCCCGAGCGAGGACGGCCCTGGCATGTCGGGAATCAGTTGACTACCTTGATGGGCAAGATTGGCGAGAAGGATTGGCGGCCCAGTCCCGATATCTCGGTCCATCTCACGGCCGGCATGGACCCAGTGCGCTCGTTTAATACGCGCCTCCATGGGGTACCGACGGTAGTGATCGAGGTGGCCAGCCAGCGCACCTATCGCTACGATCTGGGAGCTAAGCGAAGATTCTATGCACGGGTGGGGGTGCTGGAGTATCTGGTATTTGACCCTACCCGTGAGTGGCTGGGCACGGCGGTCAAAGCCTGGCACGCGACGGCGCGCGGCTTCGAGCCCTGGCTACCCGCCAGAGATGGCCGCTGGCACAGTCGAGAACTGGGTATCTCCTTTCAGGTCGACGGCATGCTGTTGCGGGTTGTGGACGCTGACGGCGTGGTGATGCCGCACATCACGGAGTTCGGGCGACTGCTCCGCGAGCAGCGGGAAGCGGAGGAGTATACGCGCCACTTGCGGGTCGAGAAAGAGGAAGCGGATCGGCGCATCGCGGAGTTAGAGGCGGAACTGCGCCGGCATCGCCAGGACGACCAGGAGTGATGCGCGGGGCCTGAACGGCTGCCGGATGCACTCACAGAAGGATCAATCCCCGCCGCGCCGCTTGCGTTACCGCCTCGGTGCGGCTGGCCGCTCCCAGCTTGGCCATGATCGCTCCCACATGAAACTTGACCGTGTGCTCGCTGATGTGCAACTGGCGCGATATCCCCTTGTTGCCGAGTCCCTCGCTCAGGAGGCGCAGTACCTCAAGCTCGCGCGGGGTGAGCGGTTCTACCAGGTCGTTGGCGAGCGAGGGGGCCGGGGCGAGAATCTCCACGGGTAGGAGCGCCCGCGCCACCGTCGGATGCAGTACCAGGAGGTTCGCGGCGGCGGCGATCACGGCGGCGACAATCTCCTCGCCGGTCGCGTCGCGCGGGAGCACCCCGCGGGCGCCCGCCCGCAGCGCCGCCTGGGTCCAGCGG
>DATLQX010000223.1:0-3900 GCA_035534995.1 Chloroflexota bacterium
GTTTTCGGCGGTGATGGCGCGCGCCATCCAGGCGGCCGCGGCCGCGTCCTCGCATTCCAGGCCAACCCAGCCAGGCAGTTCGCAAGGTAAGGTGGCCAGCCCCGTGACCAGGTGCAGGCCGCGCGCAAGCTCGCCGATCACCCGCTCGTAGTCCGCGGGGGCGGCCCGCACGGCGCCCGCGTCGGCGGGTTCCAGCACGCTCGGCCGGTGCGGCGGCCCTCCAGCTAGCGCGAGGTCGCAGAAATCGGTCCACATCTGGTCCCAGGCTACCTGTCCATCCTCCGTGTAGCGCATCGGCGCCGCCGCCATGGGCGCGGCGCTGATCGGCTTCCCCGCGGCAGCGCGCCGGGACGGAACGGTGCCGACGGCGTCAGGGATCACCGTTCCGGGAAGGGGCTCGGGCCGGGCGAGGCGGAAGGCGGAAGGGTCGGTGATACCCCGCCAGTCCACCTCGGCCACCGCGCCGCCGAGGATCGTAATGTCATCGCCGGTGATGATCTCCCGCCAAAGACTGTAGGCACCCTCGGTCAGGGAGGGGAACACGGCGGCGAATACCGTCTGCCCGTTGATTCGCCGTTCGAGGACATCGGTATGGGTTCGCTTGCCGGCACTGCCTTTCGGGCTGACCTCAAGTTCCCGCCCAAGCAGCGCCTCACTGGTATGGACGATCAGCGCGCCAATCTGGTCGCCGATATCCAGCACGACATGCCCCGTGCCGGCGCGCTCCGGTGATGCCACGGCCATGATCACCTCTCTCCCCTCTTTGATGCCGCCAACCTATCCCGCCCACGCACTGATCCGTGCTCTTGGCACGGCGCCGGCGCATCGCCCGAGCGCCTGAGTCCTCCACTGGTGCACAATCAGGCGACCATGTTTGGATTTGTAGGGGCACTCCTTGTGGGTGCCCTTGGCCTGATGCGGGTGGGCACCCATCACCCAGAGGGTACCCCTACAACACACGATCACCAGCTAAACGATCTGGAACAACACGAGGGTTATTTGGCCTTACGCGCTCGGCGTACCGTAGCCGTCGAGCGGCACCCCGAGATACGGGAAGGTTGCAATATAGCGATCGGCGGCGGGCGTGAGGTTGTCCGACACCTTCGCTGCCGCCCCATCCGGGGTGAACGACTTGTCGACCAGCGGGATAGTCACACCGGCGATAGCGCGGAGAGAGATGGTGAATACGTCGTCCATCACCCGGCGCCCGTTCGGGAAGCCCGCGAGGTCGCCGCCCACGACCCCCAGCACGTTCGGTGCCTTCGCCGGCGGGATGGCTACGTTCAGGCGCAGGTAGTCGGCGGGAATCTTTCCGGTAAAGTTCTGGAAGCCAGGTACGATACCGGAAGGAATGCCGGTCATTAGGATCGCCGCCAGGTCGGCCCGCGGCTTCTTATAGGCGGCCAGGTTCGGGAACACCTTGGGATACAGCACGGGCAGCAGTCCCGCCAATTCAGGGTGTTGCACATAGCTCAGGAACTGCGCGTCCCGCGCCGGATCGGTGATGTTCCAGAAGTCCTTCTTTCCCATGGGGATGATCACCTCGTTGATCAGCGGGTTGCCGAGCCGCGAGACCTGGCCCCAGGGACCGATGGGCTCCCCCTTGATGTTCGCGGCCTGGCGGCGGGCGTCGCACCACACACCGATAGTGGCGCGAGCATCGGCCGCGTTGGTGGGCATCACGCCATTCCGGGTGAGATCCGAGATCGGCACCTGGATGGCGATCGCATGCACGTTGACCGATTTGGTCGCGTCCACCCCCAGTTTGGCCGGCGAGGGAATTAGATGGAGGTTCTGGAATGGCCGGAGGTCGCCCAGGTCGAAGATTGCTCCCAGGTCGATGTAGAAGCCCTCACGGCGCTGGCCGGCAAAGACCGTGACTCCGCCGCCCAGACTATGCGCGGCCGCCTGGGCCAGCGCGCCATAGGTGGGAGTGGACCGAGGACCGACATTGCACGGTGGGCAGGCCAGCCCGCTGCCGAGGACGGTTGACTTACCCTGCTTGTTGACCTTGGTGACGCTGAAAAACTGGCGCCGGTTCCAATTGGCGCTGTCCAGCGAGGCGATCGGTCCCGTATTGTAGAGAAAGGTGCCGGGGTTCCGAACCGTGGTATGGAACTTGAACTGATAGATGACATCCGCGATGGCGTCGCCATCGTTGTCGATGCGGATCTCATAGAGCACGTCGTCGCCAAACTGGTAGAAGTTCGGGCCGCCGTCCGGAGCCTCCAGTGGCACGTAGTTACTGATGATCGTCACGGTATTCGGCTGGTCCGGGCTGACGAATGCGTAGAGGTCGGTGCTGTCGGCCACCGGGTCATTGGCGATGCCGGGTGCCTCACGATGCGATGACATGTGCTTGCCTTTCTGTATCATGTTTCTGGTTGCTTGAACCAGCGCCGCTTCTCAGAGAGCGGCTTTCACCAGTCGAGCCACGAGGTCGGTATCGCGAAACACCAGCTCGCGCGTCCCGACTAGAAGCGAGATCTCTCCCGTGCTGGCATCACGAATGTGGGCCACCAGGGGGCCGGTGATGGCTCCCGGCGAGATCTCGGTTGCCGGATCCTCGGGCGAGTCGAGGAACATCGTCAGGCCGGGGACACTGGCCATGGCGCCGACCGTGGCGGCGCTGATCGTGGTCTGCCTGAAAAACCCCCGTCGGGTCAGCTTTGCCATTGTGCGCTCCTCATCAAGGGGATTCACCGATAAAACCGCGTTCTGGACGTGTCGATCCTCCTTTCGCTCAGGCTGCTCTGGTCCGAGTACCCGACTACGTTTTGCCCCGTGTGCTATGCGGCGGAACGGATGCTGGAGTCTCCGCCGGACCCTAGCTGACGGTGTTACGTGGGGGAGCCCTGATCGGATCAATCAGTACATTGGCTGCCCCGCGGCACCATGCTGCCTACACGGCGCGCGGTTCAGCTTGCCGCGGATCCGGCTCACGGGGAGTTCGGCGGCGGCTTCGGCGATGAGGAGGGTCGCGGCGATCTCGCGGTTGGTCTTGCTCTCCGCGATGCACCGCAACACACCACGCTCCCAGCGGCAAGGCGGGCATGCGGGGCTCGGACAGCGGCCCAGCGTGTCGCGACGGCGTGCCTAGCCCAACAGGCCGGAGCAGCGTCGCGACCCCGTCGAACCGCGCTCCTCCATCGCGCCCACCGCTGGATCCGCTGCTTGGCGAGGTCGAGCAGGCTCTCGGCCTCGGCACGTAGCGCCACATCCCGGGATCCAGCGAGCAGCGCCTCACCAGGATGCCGAGACGCTAGCCCTTCGTCGAACGGGCGCTTCAGGGTATTCCAGGCCCAGATCGCCTCGCGGAGGGCGGCTATTCCGAGCGAGCCAGCGCCACGTTGTATCACCTCGTGGGGCAATGACCGGGCTGCCGTCCCGCATGGGAACACTCCGCGGACTATTTGGTCACGGGCCGCGAAAAGTCGGGGCGCGGGCATCCTGCCCCTTAGGACGGCACATGGGGCAGGCAAGATGTCTCTGTTGAATAACGGCGTCGTTCATCCAACATGTTGTCGTTCAGTTCCCTTCGGAGCCGCTACATGTGATGCCCCAGTGGCGAATTTGAACGAGATGATAGAGTCGGGGTTTCAATCCTCTATCGACGAGGGCCTGTCGCGACCTTAGGCGCCTAGCTCTGTACATCCGTGGTGGATTCACGTTTCAATCCTCTATCGACGAGGGCCTGTCGCGACTGGTACGCCTCATTGGGCGGTGCGCGAGTGACTGATTCAGTTTCAATCCTCTATCGACGAGGGCCTGTCGCGACCGCTCATGACGACCAGTATCTGGTGTTCCGATCTGTCCCGTTTCAATCCTCTATCGACGAGGGCCTGTCGCGACGTGAATGGGGAAGGCTGGTACAAGCTACATGTGCCTGGTTTCAATCCT
>DATLQX010000224.1:0-2834 GCA_035534995.1 Chloroflexota bacterium
CGGCGGTCTCGCCCTATCCGATTATTTTCGCGAAATATCCAAACTCCTTGATTGCCGGCGGCGACCCTATCGTGCTGCCGAAGATCAGCAATCAGGTCGACTATGAGGGCGAACTCGCGGTGGTGATTGGGACACGCGCCAGGCAGGTCAGCGAAACTGAGGCTCTGGCGTACGTGGGAGGCTACGCGCCGTTCAACGACGTGAGCGCTCGTGACTGGCAGTCCCGCACCAGCCAATGGACGATTGGGAAGACCTTCGATACCTTTGGCCCGATGGGCCCCGTCCTGACCACGGCGGACGAGGTGCTGGACCCGCAAAACCTCTCTATCCGGGTCTCGATCGGCGGCGAGGTGTTGCAGTCATCCCACACCAGCAAGATGATCTTCCCGGTCGCCACCCTGATCGCCTATCTCAGTTCAGTCATGACCCTGGAACCGGGGGACATCATCGCCACCGGTACGCCGGATGGGGTGGGAGCGGCCCGAACGCCGCGACGGTTCTTGCGGCCCGGCGATATGGTTCGGGTGGAGATCGAGGGGCTGGACGGACTGGAGAATCCAGTCGAGGCCGAAACATGACAGACGAGGAGGCGGGTCAATGGTAACCGCGGCCGGCACCACCTTGAGCAAGACGGACCTGCTCTCCCTCTATAGGATGATGCTGGTCATCAGGCGAACCGAGGAGCAATTGGTCAGGGCCCACCAGGGAGGCTTGATCCCCGGCGCCTGCCACACCTATATCGGCCAGGAGGCGGTCGCCGTAGGGGTCAGCGCGCATTTGCGCCCCGAGGACGTGGTCTTCAGTACCCATCGCGGACATGGCCACGCGCTCGCCAAGGGGGTCAGTCCCCGCGCCCTAATGGCCGAGTTATTCGGTCGGGCGACCGGGGTCTCCCAGGGCCGGGGCGGCAGTATGCATCTCTTCGCGCCCGAAATCGGCCTGATGGGGACCAGCGGTATCGTCGGTCCCAGTATTCTCATGGCGACGGGGGCGGGCTATGCCTTTCGCTTGCGAAGGACCGATCTGGTCAGCGTGGCCTTCTTTGGTGACGGCGCCAGCAATAACGGCGCCTTCCACGAAGGGGTGAATATGGCCGCGATCTGGGATCTGCCCGTCCTCTTCATCTGTGAGAACAACATGTACGCGACCGAAGTGCCGTTCGCCGCCGTTTCGCGCAACGCGAGCGTGGCCGAGCGGGCGGCGGCCTACGGCTTGCCCAGTATCGCGGTGGATGGAAACGACGTGTCGGCGGTCCATGAAGCCGCCGGCGAGGCGGTGCGGCGCGCGCGGGCCGGCGAGGGGCCGACGCTGCTGGAATGCAAGACCTACCGCACCCGCGGCCACTCCGAGGGCATGCGCGATGTCGGGTACCGGACCGCCGATGAAGTGGAGTCCTGGAAGGCGCGGAATCCGATCACCCGTTTCAAGGAGTATCTGTTGACCGAGCGGTTGGCAAGTGAGGACGACTGCGCCCGGATCGAAGCCGAGGTGGAGGCCGAGGTGGAGGAGGCGCGGCAATTCGCCTCCTCCAGTCCGTATCCCGATCCAGCGACCGTGCTCGATCACGTCTACAGCAGTCGAGAGGGACGCTAATGCGGGATCTCACCTTTACCGTGGCGGCCCGCGAGGGTCTGGCCGAGGAGATGGAGCGGGACGACACGGTCTTCGTGGTGGGTGAGGGGATCGGAGAACGGGGCGGCAACTGGGCCACCACGGTTGGCCTCCATGAGCGTTTCGGACCCTGGCGCCTGCGCGATACCCCGATCTCGGAGCGCGGCTTTACCGGCATGTGCACCGGTGCCGCCCTGGCCGGCGCCCGTCCTATCGTGGATTTCATGTTCATCGACTTCCTGCTCGATGCCTGGGGCGAGATTATCAATCAGATGGCGAAGATGCAGTATATGAGCGCGGGCCGCTTGACCATGCCTATCGTCCTACGCGGGGCGATCGGCGTGGGGCACGCCTCGGCCACCCACCATTCCGGCAGCTATTATTCCATGCTTGGCCATGTGCCGGGGCTCAAGGTAGTCATTCCCACCACTCCGCGTGACGCCAAGGGCCTGCTCAAGACCGCTATCCGTTCCGATGATCCGGTGTTCTTCCTCGAACATAAATCGGTGTTCGGGGTTCGTGGGCCGGTGCCGGACGAAGAGGAGCTGATCCCTTTTGGCGAGGCGTCCATCGTCCGCGAGGGCAGCGATGCCACGGTGGTGGCGATCGGCTGGATGGTGCATCAGACTCTGGCGGCTTGCGCGGAACTGGCGAAGGACGGGCTCTCGATCGAGGTGATCGACCCGCGAACCATCCTCCCGCTTGACATGGACACCATTCTGGCCTCGGTGCATAAGACGGGCCGCCTGCTGGTCGTGGATGAGGACTATAGCTTCTTTGGGGTGGGGGCCGAGATCGCGGCCCAGGCGGCGGACCGAGGGTTTGATGACCTCGATGCGCCGATCCGGCGCTTGAACGGGAGCTTCGCCCCAGTCCCCTACAGCCCGCCTCTGGAAGCGGCGATGGTCCCTAACCCCACGACCATCGCGCGGGCCATCCGCGACCTGCTGGCCGAGTGATGGCGGCCGCGCGGCGTCCGGCGATGACGCAAGGGAGGAAGCACGCATGGCGGTAGAAGTGGTGATGCCGCGCCTGGGCTGGACGATGGAAACCGCCAGCGTGGCGGAGTGGCTCAAGCACGACGGAGACACGGTGCGAGAGGGCGATATTCTCTTCACGGTCGAGACCGACAAGGTAGCGCAGGAGGTCGAGGCCCTCGATAGCGGCATTCTGCGCATCCCGCCCGATAGCGCGCCGCCAGGAGTCAGCGTGCCGGTGGGGAC
>DATLQX010000225.1:0-4667 GCA_035534995.1 Chloroflexota bacterium
CTGCCGCCCGCCGAATCGTGGTGCTTGCCGATCACACCAAAATTGGGCACGCAGCCCTGACCAATATCGTCCCCACCTCCGCAATCCATACGCTGATCACCGACGCCGCCGAGCCTGTCCCCTCCCTTGCCGCCATCCGCGCGGCGGGCGTCCAGGTGATCGAGGCATAGCAGTCGCCCTGAGCTCACCCCAGTGCCTCGTCCAGCGCCCGCAAGAACGCCGTGACGTGCCGGGGCGCTCCCACGGTGACGCGGAGGGTGCCCGGCAAGACCGAAGAGCGGTCGGCCACCAACACCCCACGCTGGGCCAGCGCCGCCGCCCTGGCCTGGGCGGACGCGCTGTCGCCCAACCGGAGTAAGACGAAGTTGGCGGCGGTTTGGTGCACGGCGATCCCGTGGGCGGCGCCCCACCGCGCAATCCGCCGCTGCCCCGCCTGGATGGCCCGGACCCTCGCCGCCAGCCGATCCGGGTGGCGCAAGCCCGCGCGGGCCAGCAGGATCGAGGGGAGCGCGGGCGAGAAGGTAGGCAGCACCTGGCGCATGGCGTAGAGCACCGCTGAATGGGCGATCACGTAGCCGATCCGGGCCGCCGCCAGACCGTATGCCTTGGAGAAGGTTCGGATGATCGCCACATTCGCGGGCAACGGCCCGAATTGCACCAGGCTGGTTTCCGCGTACTCGGCATATGCTTCGTCCACCACCAGCAAGGTTGCTGGAGCCAATCTCGCCATGGCCAGGACATCGAACGGCGGAATCAATTCGCCTGTGGGGTTGGCGGGCGAGACCATCACCGCGACCCGCGGGCCGCGGCGGAGCGCGGCGGCATAGGCAGTCATAGGGAACGCGAGGTCTGGACCATAGGGGACGTGCTCGATAGCCGCCCCCAGTCCCTCGCCCACCTTGGTGAACTCGCCAAAGGTCGGCCAGGGAAGCAGCAGTTCGTCGCCGGGATCCAGATAGGCACGCAGGAGGCCATAGATCGCCTCGTCGGCCCCAGCGGTGACCCAGATCTGGTCCTCCGGGAGCGAGAGCGCGGCGGCGAGATCCTCGGCCAGGGCGGTCGCGGGCAAGTAGGTAGCAAGATCGACGTTCGCGGGCCAGGCCGCGCGGGCCAGGGGACCGGAGAGATCCTCATTGAGATCGAGACGCAGATACTCCGGGCGATCCGGCGCCGGGGCGTATGGCGCCGCGCCCCGAGCGAGGGCGGATCGTGAGCGGGGCGGCGCAATCGGCATGCCGGCATCTCCTCGCGGTGTGCTTTACGCTACAGTCCTTCCCAGGATACGAGGAAAGCCAGGGCGTCGCGGTGCCATGTCTTCCCCTATCCTGTTGTATACTTTGCGTCATGGCATCATTGTTTGTCGGAAAAGGAGTTCAGATCTCATGACCAAAATTGAGGACCGGAAGCTTGAGGAACTGGCGATCGAGGCGACCCGTATCGGGATGAGCCGCGTCACCTTCATGAAGCGGGCTCTGGCCCTGGGGGCATCGGTCCCTGCCATCGCTGCCGCCCTTGACGCCATCGAAGGGCCAGTCGCCCACGCGGCGAGCGCCCCGCAAGTCTCGATCAACTTTTCTTCCTGGGGAAGCCTGGGCGAGCAGATCACCGTCAACAAACTGCTGGAGATCTTCCAAACCCGCTATCCCAACATCTCCGTGCAGCCCCGCTATACCGACTTCGGCGACTATTTCACCAAGCTGAACGCCGACGTTGCCACCAAAAGCATCGCCGATGTGCTCTTTCTCACCTATGTGCCCACCTACGCCGCCAAAGGCGCCATTCAGGACATCCGGCCCGCCCTCAAATCCGCCGGCCGGTCGCTGCAGGGCTATACCCCTGGACAGTTGTTCCTCTTCGAGTACAACGGCGGCGTCTTTGGCGTCCCCCGCGACACCGATACCAAGGTGATCTTCTACAACCGGAAGCTGTTCAAAAAGGCCGGAGTCGCGTATCCCAAGGATGGCTGGAGCTACGACGATCTCCGCACCACCGCCAAGGCCCTGACCAAGGGGAGCGGGGCCCGCATCTCCCAATACGGTTATGCCTACGAGACCGACTTCTGGCGCCTGTGGCTCTGGCAGAATGGGGTCGAATTGTTCGATAACAACGCCAAGCCCACCAAGGCCACTTTTAACACGCCCGCCGCGGCCCAGGCGTTGCAATTCATCGCCGACCTCACCAACGTGGATCAGGTGACACCGCCACCCTCCCAGATGGCGTCGTCCGCCACCATCGGCTCGCTCTTTGCCTCGGGGCAGCTGGCCATGGCCTTCGGCAACCACGCCCTGGTTCCCACCTTCACTCCGGTCAAGGGCCTGGATTGGTTCGTGGTCGGGATGCCGCACTTCACCGGTCACCCCACGGTCAATGCCTCCGGCGGCGCCGGCTACGCGATCTCCAAGTGGACCAAGCAGCCCGATGCCGCGTACAAACTCTGGAACTTCTTCACCGGCGTCTTCGCCATCGAGACCTTCTCGGCCGGGAACGACGTGACTCCGATCACCCCCCAGGTGCTGAAGTCGGCCGCCTGGCTCAGCAAGCCCTACAACAAGGTCTTCGCCCAACAGACCCAGTATGGGCACCTGCTCCCCTCGTTCGCCTCCTTCTTCAACATCCTTAATACGATCAGTTCCGACCTGGATAAGGTGTGGATCGGCGAGCAGAAGGCAGCCGATGCCCTGGCGATCGCCGAGAAGGACGCGAACAAGGCGCTCAAGGCCGGCGCCTAACCGTGATCGGATCCCTGCTGCGTCGCTTGACGCGGCGCCTCGCCGGGACGGATTCGTCCTACCGGCGAGGCGATGGTCGGGTAGCACTCCTCTTCCTACTCCCCGATCTCATTCCTTTCCTCGCCTTCACCGTCCTGGGCGTGTTCGCCACCTTCGGGCTGAGCTTCAGTCGCTGGGATCTGGTGACCACGCCCAGTTGGGTCGGGCTCGATAACTACAGCAACCTCTTCTCGGACGACCTGTTCCGCAAGGTGGTCCGTAACACCTTCGTGTATACCCTGGGCGTGGTCCCGCTCTCCACCGCCCTTGCCCTCCTGGCCGCCCTCGGTCTCAATCTCAAGTTGCCGGGTTCACTGGTGCTCCGTACCGCCTACTTCGCCCCCTACATCACCACCCTGGCCGCCGCCGCCCTGGTCTTCCAGTGGGTCTACGATCCCAGGGCCGGGCTGATCGACAGCGTGCTCTACGCCATCGGCGTCCCGAATCCGCCCGAGTGGCTCAACAGCACCTTCTGGGCCCTCCCCGCCTTGATCATCTTCGGCATCTGGCGCCAGATCGGGTTCAATATCGTGCTGTTCCTGGCCGGCCTGCAGGGGGTGGACCGGAACATGCTGGAGGCCGCCTCGGTGGACGGGGCCGGCCGGTGGGCCCGCTTCCGCTATATCACCCTGCCCCTGATCAGTCCCACCACCTTCTTCGTGGTGATCATCAGCACGATCGGCTCTTTCCAGGTCTTCGACCAAGCCTATGTGATGACCAATGGCCGGTTTTACCCCGATAACGCCACCAATACCGTGGTGGGCTATCTATTTCAGAAAGCGTTCGTCTCCTCCACCGCCGAGCTTGGCCTCTCATCAGCCGTGGCCTGGCTCCTCTTCCTCTTCGTCTTCGCGATTACCATGATCCAGTTCGCGGTGCAGCGGCGCTGGGTGCATTATGGTTGAGGCACGCCCCATGCCGGTGCTCCGCGAGCGCCGCCCGCTCACCGCGCGCCAGCGGGCCTGGCGGATCGCGATCTGGCTCTTGCTGGTGGCCGGGGCGCTGCTCGTCTCGCTCCCCTTTATCTATATGGTCGTCTCGTCGGTCGAGACCAACGAGCAGATAGGCGCCCTGACCCCGCAATTCATCCCTAATCCCATCCAATGGGACAATTACGCCACGGTCTGGCAGCAGTTGCCGGTGGGCCGCTTCTTCGTCAACAGCCTGATCGTGGCCGGCGCGATCACCGTGGGCCAGGTGATCACCGCCTCCATGGCCGCCTACGCCTTCTCCCGCCTCCGCTTCCCCGGCCGCTCGCTCCTCTTCGCCGGGTACCTGGCCACCCTGATCATTCCCTTCCAGGTCACCCTGATTCCTAACTACATCCTGATCCACTATCTGGGCTGGAACAACACCTACCAGGGTCTGATCGCCCCCTTTATCTCCAGCGTGTTCAGCACCTTCCTCCTCCGCCAGTTCTTTCTCGGCATCCCCAACGACCTGGAGGAAGCAGCGCTGTTGGACGGGGCCGGCCACTGGATTATCTACTCCCGCGTGATCATGCCTCTGGCCCGGCCCGCCCTGGCGGCGGTGGTCATCTTCGCCTTCCTGGGCTCCTGGAACAATTTCCTCTGGCCGCTAGTAGTGATCGACTCCGAGAGCCTGAAGACTCTCCCCCTGGGGATCGTGGAGTTCGAGGGCGAATACACCATCCAGTGGAACCTGCTGATGGCCGGTGCCTCGCTCTCCCTGCTCCCCGTCCTGGCCGTCTATCTAGCGGCCCAGCGCTGGATCGTGGAGGGGATTACCCTGACCGGGCAGGGTGGGCGCTAATCACTTTCCTGGCTCGTGGGGAAGAACACAGCAGGCGAGAGGTCGAAGAAGCGGGCCAGCTTCCGGACCTGCTCATAGGTCAGCGAACGCTTGCCATGGATAACCTCGGACACCGCTGATCGGTGG
>DATLQX010000226.1:0-16735 GCA_035534995.1 Chloroflexota bacterium
TCGGGTAGCGATTCGGCGATTCGTTCGGCGGCAGGGCACGGGACACGATCACGCTCTTTCTTCTTCACCCTGGCCTGCCATCCGCGATTGATCATACCACCGGCATACTCACCCCTGATGGTAGGGGTGGTATACTGCCAAACATACAAGGAGAAAGAACCAGATGGGTCTAGATGCTGAAGCTCTGCCCGCGGGCCTGGAGACGACCGCCGGATCGGTGCGGGTGATGACCGCGCACCTGAAACGCACCCAGGCCGAGGTCCAGAACCTGGGCTTCATCGCCCGGACATTCGTCGAGAAGGATTTTTCCGGTTCCACCGGACGTGGTCTGGCCGACTGGGTGAAGGCCGCCGAGACGCTGGCCGGGGTGCTGGAGTCCGCGAGCCGGGATCCTCAGGCATACCGGCGTGCCTCGCAGGCCATCGCCGCCGAACGGCCCCGCCTTGCCTCGCTCCGAGCCTATCTGGAACGCGCGCCCGAGAAAGTGAACAAAGTGCCGGGAGCCATGCTCAAGCCCGCGCAGCGGGCTGACTTCCTGCGGGAGGTGAGCGATCAGGCAAGCGCCCTGGCGGCGCTGGAGCAAAATCTGGCACGCCTGGCAGAGAGCCTGGCGAGCGCGGGCTGATCGCCGCTCCGTGCGTGAGGACGCGGGTTACTGGGTTGCCTGGAGCAAAATAACCGGCATCGGAGCGGCCCGTGTGCGCCGTCTCTGGGAATACTTTGGCGATCTTGGTGCCGCGTGGGCCGCGCCGGCCGACGCGCTTCAGCGGGCAGGACTCGACCGGAGGGTAGCCGCCGCCGCCGTGGCCGAGCGCCCATCGCTCACTCCAGACGCTGAACGAGACGCCCTGGAGCAAGCCGGTGTTGATCTCATCACCCTTGCTGATTCCTCCTACCCCGTTCTCCTGCGCCGGGGCGAGGGCGGCCCCGCCTGCTTGCACCTGCGCGGCGCCCTGGTTCCCGAGGATGAAATGGCCGTCGCGGTGGTCGGCAGCAGGATGATTACCTCCTACGGCAGGCAGGCCACCCTTCAGTTCGTCGGCGATCTGGTGCGGCAGGGCTTGACCATTGTCAGCGGACTCGCCCGCGGCATCGACGCGGTGGCCCATCGCGCCGCCCTGGAAGCAGGCGGCCGGACCATCGCCGTGCTCGGCTGCGGCGTGGACGTGGCGTACCCTCCGGAACATCGAGGGCTGGCGGCGGAGATAGCCGCGCACGGAGCCGTGCTCTCCGAGTTCCCCCTGGGCGCCAAGCCAGACGCGCCGAACTTCCCCATGCGGAATAATATCATCGCCGGTTTGAGCCTGGGGACCCTGGTGATCGAGGCGGGCACCTCCAGCGGGTCGCTGATTACCGCGGCGCGTGCCCTGGATTGGAATCGCGAGGTTTTCGCCGTACCGGGCAGTATCTACGCTCCGCGTTGCCAGGGCACCAATCGCTTAATCTCAAAGGGTGAGGCGAAGTCGGTCAGCACCGTGGACGAAATAATGGCGGAACTGAACCTGGGTTTGGTTCCCCAGCAACTTGCCATGGATGGACTGCTGGCCCACGACCACACCGAGGGCACGCTTCTGGCTCACCTGGGCTCTGAACCGCTGCATGTTGATGCCCTCACCCGGCTGACCTCCCTTCCGGTCAGCGTGGTGACAAGCACCCTTACCATGCTGGAACTGCGAGGACTGGTGCGGCAAGTGAGCGCCATGCAGTTCGTGCGGGCGCGTTAGCCGAGAAAAGTCGCCGTAGCCGAAACAGCAGCCCCCACCGTAGCTGATATGGGCACGGTTGGGGTGATTAGCGACCCCGGCTCCCCGATCGTTCCCGTGGCCGGCGGCCCCACGGCCAGGGTCGGCGTCACCGAACCAGAAACCGGAGGAGTAGGCGTGATCGTCGCCTGGGCCGGAAGCGACGGGGTGTCGGTGGGAAAGACGGCCGCCTGGGTGGGCGAGGCAGTGGGCGTAGCACTCGGCGGCATGATGGGCGTATCACTCGCCGTGACGGTGGCGGTATCGGGCGGCGTCGCACTTGCCGGCAAGGTGGCGGTATTCAAGGGAGTACGGCTCGGCGGCACGGTTGGGGTCAAGGTGGGCGTCGCGGTCACCGTGGGGGTGCTTGTCTTGGTCGGGGTGGCGGTTCGAGTGCTGGTCTTGGTCGGCGTGGCGGTCACCGTGGCGGTCCAGGTAGGCATCGGTGTCTCGGTAAGGGTAAACATCGGAGTTGGTGGGACCGGGGTAGGGGTGAACGACGCGGACTGCGTCACCAGCGGGAGAGCGGTGTTTCGCGGGGTGGGCCGGCGTGTGGGTGTCGCGGTAGGCGTACGGGTCACGGTGCGAGTGGGCGATCGCGGGGCCACGATCACTCGATGGGTCGCGCTGGGCCGTGCGATGCGGGTAGCGGTTACAGTCGGCGGCGGTGTTGGGGTGGACTGGCTGTCGGCGCCGCCCGCGAAGGGTAAGTTCCCGCCGTTCCCGATAATTGCCACGACGGCCACCAGCAGCCCGGCAAGCACCGCGCCAACCGCGATCCCAACTAAAATGGAGCGGCGTCCCCGGTTCCCCACGACCGGGGCCGCTGCCGCCGCCGCTGGTTGGGGTGAGATCACGCCAGTCATTACGCGGGTTGGACCGGCGGGCGGTGGGCTTGGCGGCCTGGGCATGGCGGCGGTCGAACCCGCCACGCTGGGGGGAACCACCGGAGGCGGAGGGGCGGCGATTCCCCCGCCCGCGACTCTGGTTCGCCCGGTTGCCTGTCCCAAAACACCGCGGAGAGCCTGGGCCAACGAGGCCGCGTCGGGGAGTCGTTCGGCCGGGTTCTTGGCCATCAGCCGGAGGACAATGGTCTCCAGGGCGGGAGGGATCGCCCGATTGAATTGGCGGGGCAAGGGCGGGGCGTTCTGGACATGCTGCATGGCGACCGCGATGGGATTCTCGGCGTCGAACGGTAAGCGCCCGGTCAGCATTTCGAAAAGAGTCACACCAAGGGCGTAGAGGTCGGCGCGTGGCCCTGCTTCCTGGCCGCGTGCCTGTTCTGGCGACAGATAGTGGACGGAGCCCAGAACCGTGCCGGTCTGGGTGAGAGCGGCGGCGGCGGTGCGGCGGGCGATGCCAAAATCCGCGACCTTCACCGTCCCATCGACGGTAAGAAGAATATTCTGCGGCTTGATGTCACGATGAACAAGACCGCGGGCATGAGCGGCGGTTAGGGCGGCGCACACTTCGATCGCGATGCGGATCGCCTCCGGAATGGGGAGCGGTCCCGAAGCCTGGATCGCCTCCTTAAGAGTCTGCCCATCGACCAGTTCCATGACGATGTAATGCGCTGAACCGTCCTGGCCTACGTCAAAGACGCCGACGACATTAGGGTGCGAAAGGCTTGCCGCATGCCGCGCCTCCTGCTCGAAACGCCGCAGGAACTCCGCGTCATTCGTAAACTGGGCGAGCAGTATTTTTACCGCGACTCGCCTGCCCAGCCTCAGATCCTCGGCCTCATGGACGCGAGCCATGCCGCCCTCACCCAGTACCCGGATCAGGCGATAGCGATCACTCAATATCTGTTCATTCACGCACTCAAGGTAGCATGGCAATCGCTCTCGAAGAAAATGTCTGGTGGATGAGCCACGGAAACGAAACTCAACCGCTCCTCCACGGGCCGTAACCATACGGGTCTTTCGTGCGTAAACCTTTTGGGCGCCTGCTTGCCAACTGGCGGGTTTTGCCGCGATTCATCCCCGCCCATCCCTTCGTCCACCCCACTGCCGTGCTACTTGCTTTACCATGGGGACAAGAGAAAACCACCAGCAAACGGGAAACCAACCTATGCCGATCGGGAGCCCCAACCGATGATCTTTCCCACCCTGGAGTTCGCCACGTTCTTCGCCGTGGTGTTGCCTTTGTCCTGGGCCCTGATGCCGTGGCCCCGGTTCTGGAAGCCCTTTATGATCGGGGCAAGTTATGTCTTCTATGGCAGCGCTGACCCGCGATTTGTCTTTCTGCTCGCCGGTTGCACGGCGTGGAATCAGGTTATGGCTAAGCTCCTGGCCCGAACCCGGAGTGGAGGGGCGGCAAGCTCCTGGCTCCTCACCCTGGGCATTGCCGGCGATTTGGGCCTTCTTGGTTGGTTCAAATACTACGGCTTCTTTGCCACCAGCTTCGACGACTTTGCCGCGCGATTTGGCCTCGCCATGCCGATGCCCTTGCTTCAGGTAGCCTTGCCGATCGGGATCTCTTTCTTCACCTTTCAAGCGATGTCCTATCTCATTGATGTCCACCGGGGCGCCTGCATGCCGGTTCGGAACCTCGATTTCGCGCTCTATTTGAGCTTCTTCCCTCACCTGATCGCGGGGCCGATAGTGCGAGTCAATGAACTTGTACCGCAGTTTGCCTCACCGCGCGACCCCACCCGCATTGAAGCCGTCCGGGCGTTTGGCCTGATCAGCGGCGGTCTGATGAAAAAGGTATTGCTCGCGGACCCAATCGCCACGCAGTTAGTGGACCCGGTATTCGGCTCCCCGTTGCTCCATTCACGCACCGACGTGATCGTGGCAATGTATGCCTACGCCGTACAGATCTACTGCGACTTTTCCGCCTATTCCGATATGGCCATCGGGCTCGCCTTGCTGCTCGGATTCCAGTTCCCCCAAAACTTCAATCGGCCGTACGCCGCCATCACCCTCCAGGACTTCTGGCGCCGATGGCATATGAGTCTATCGCGATGGCTCCGCGACTACCTGTATATCAGCCTCGGTGGCAACCGAAAGGGGCCTGGCCGTACCTACGTCAACCTGATGGCCACCATGCTCCTGGGAGGGCTCTGGCATGGAGCCGCCTGGAAGTTCGCCTTTTGGGGTGGCCTGCACGGTACGGGTCTGGCGGCGGAGCGATGGTGGGACGAGCGGCGACAGTCGAAGGAGCCGCGCCTGCCGTGGGCGCGATGGTTATTTACCTTCAACCTGGTATGCGTGGCCTGGGTATTTTTCCGCGCCGACAGCCTCGGCGTGGTGGGAGACCTGGCGCGGCGGCTCACGCAAAGCGGCGGTCAGACGACCCTTACCCCGACTATTTCCCTTGCAATCCTTCTGGGTCTCGCCCTACAGTTCGTTCCCAACGAGCCGCTGAAGCTGGGTCGCGACCTTTTCGCCCGCCTTGGGCCGGTGCCGCAGGGTCTGGCGGTTGCCGGTGTACTCCTGGTTACCGGAGCCCTGGTTACCGGCCCTGGAGTGGCCCCATTCATCTACTATCGATTTTAGGGTAAGGAACCAGCATGTCCGCCGTGATCAAGTTCAGGGACGAACTCCTCCACACCCCACTCCCCGAGTCGTGGCCAGGCCCTGACCTCGCTGGCCCCGTCTCGCCGGAGGTGGGCCGGGAGCAACCAACCACCAGCGTGGGAAAGGTCCTGCTGAGTCTAGCGATCGGTCTCGGCCTCGCAATCATTCTCGGCGCTCGCGGGCTAGTTCATGCCGGGAATGGCATGGATTACGGGACAGAACGGGACATTACTCTCTCGGTGGGGAACGCCGCCCTGAGGGTTGAGGAGGCGCTGCGCCTCACCTTTCCCTGGGATAAAGCGGAAGACGCGCTCGGCCGAGCCCCTCAGCCCGCGCTCCCTCCCCTGTTGGCGTCGGGCATTGACTTCCCAACGGCGCTACCTCAGGCAACGGAAACCTCGGTCCCTAAGCGGCGCCGCGGAGGGCTCGCCGTCGCGCGGATCGGCCCCGATCCTTCTCCAACCATCACTCCGACGGTGAACACCACCAGTCACCGTGGACCCTCCAGTGGGCCCACGATCTATCCGTCCCACGTGCCTACCGCGACCAGGACCATGGCCGCGGCGACCGCCATCCCCTCCCTTACGCCGACCTCGACCCCGAGCCTCACGCATACGGCGATCACGCGCTACAAAACGCCCTGGCCCCATGGAGTCGGCACGCCGGTCGTGCCGCGGCCCAGCGCGACTCCCGGCGCGGGAAAGGCGAGGAAGCATCACCCTGCACCTCCCATCAAGCGGTTGCCCGTGCCTACCGCGACCAGATCGCCAATCGCCCAACTGCGACCGCTAACCGCCGCGAACCCGCTCCGTCTGCTAGTGACCGGCGACTCGCTCACAGGCTACTTAGGTCCGATCCTGATCAACGAGGCAGCATCCGCCGGCCCGGTTCAGGGGTTCGTCGACACCCACAACGGTACCGGGCTCACCCGTCCAGACTTCGTGGATTGGTCATTGGTCGCGCAGCAGCAAGTCGCCGCCGATCACCCGGACGCGGTTGTGGTGATGATGGGAGGAAACGACTTTCAGAATATGACTCTACCCAACGGCGCCTTCTTCCAGGCCGGTACTGCCGCTTGGACGAAGGAGTACGAGCGGCGGGCCGCTATCTGCATGCGCATCTGGAGCCAAGGAGGAAAGACCCGGGTCTACTGGCTCTCAATGCCGCCCGCCCGCGATCCCACCTGGGCCTATGACGATGGCCAGATTAATGTGGCCCTGAAGGAGGCCGCGGCGTTGGTGCCGGGCGCTGAATACGTGAACATTCTCGGCCCGGTCACCAAGGGCGGTCATTATACTGACTTCATCTACGATCACGGTCAAGCGGTGCTCATCCGTGAAGTCGATGGCGTACACCTCAACGTTGCCGGCTCGACGATCGTGGCGAACGAGATGCTTACCCATCTAGAGCGAGAATGGCGATTCGGGCTGAAACCCCATAAATCAGGGTAGTACGTTTTTAGGCGGTGGCCCTACAGACCGTCGGTATCGGGTACCGGGAGTACCTTGGCCTGGAAATCGGCTACGTTCGCCCGAATTTGCTGATCCAGGGCGTCCCGAACATCAAGGTTTTGGCGCAGAAACTCCTTCGCATTCTCTCGTCCCTGACCAAGGCGCATCTCACCATACGAGTAGAATGCACCGGCCTTCTTGAGCATTCCCATCTCCAAACCGACGTCAATCAAGCCGCCTTCCCTGGAGATGCCCTCGTTGAACATCAGGTCGAACTCGGCCACTCGGAACGGAGGCGCCACTTTGTTCTTGACAATCTTCACCCGTGTGCGGCGCCCTATCGCCTCGGATCCCTGTTTGATTTGATCGATTGAACGGATGTCCAGGCGCACCGACGCATAGAACTTCAGGGCCTTCCCGCCGGTCGTGGTCTCCGGGCTGCCATAAACGACACCAATTTTGTCGCGAAGTTGGTTGATAAAGATCACGATCGAGTTGGACTTACTGATCGCGGCGGTCAACTTGCGGAGGGCCTGGGACATCAGGCGCGCTTGCAGGCCGACATGGGAGTCGCCCATATCACCCTCGATCTCGGCTCGAGGGACCAGCGCCGCCACGGAATCCACCACCACGGCATCCACGGCACCGCTACGCACGAGGACGTCCACGATTTCCAGCGCCTGCTCACCGGTGTCCGGCTGGGAAATCAGCATGTCATCCACGTTGACGCCGCACTTCGCCGCATAGGAAGGATCCATCGCATGCTCGGCATCCACGTAGGCCACCACGCCACCCATGCGCTGCGCCTCGGCTAGAATATGTTGAGCCAGGGTGGTCTTCCCCGATGACTCGGGGCCATAGATCTCGATGATCCGTCCCCGCGGGACTCCACCCACCCCCAGTTTCAGATCCAGGTCGATCGAACCCGTGGAAATCACCTCGACATTCAGCTTGGTCATCTCACCGAGCCGCATGATGGCGCCTTTACCGAACTGCCGGTCGATCTGCACCATGGCGGCTTCGAGAGCTTTCTCGCGCTCCGCATGCTGCTTTTCCACTTGCTGCTTTTCCGCCGCGGCCATCCACATTACCCTCTCATTGGACATTTGTGCTAAATAGAATCATACCAGATCCGCCGCCTCGTCTCAAGCGTTTATCCCCATCAGCGCCGCCCGAAGCAGAGTCAGGGCTGAGGTGGCAGAGGCGTGAATATTCTCCTGCCGATCGCCGGCAAACTGGAAACGAATGCATTGCTCGCTCTGTCCGGAAACGACCGCGATGTAGACCAAACCCACCGGTTTCTCTGGACTTCCCCCTCCAGGGCCGGCGATCCCTGTCGTGGACACCGCGAGGTCCGCGCTCAGTCGAGTGCGGGCCCCACGGGCCATGGCCAGGGCGACCGCTTCGCTCACCGCGCCATGACGGTCCAGTAGCTCAGCGGGGACATCCAGGAGATTCCGCTTGGCCTCATTCGCGTACGCGACGATCCCGCCCAGGAATACCGTGGAGACGCCCGGTGTCCTTCCCAGTAAATGCGAGACCAGGCCGGCGGTACAGGATTCGGCGGTGGCAAGGGTGATTCCCCGCTCCATGGCCAGCGCGGCTACCTGACCCGCCAGGCCGTGCGCCGCGCTCTCCCACTCATCCATGCCCCCGATCCTACCGGGGCGCGGTTCAGGCGGTCAACCCAGATCCTTGCCGCCGGGCTACATGCTTGACACCCAGTGGTAAGGTGCGTACGCTACTCACAGGCGAACCAGGAGAAGAGTAGCGTGGTGTCCCGTCTCCAGCGAACCGCGGCCGGTGGAAGTGCGGTGTTCGGGATTGTGCGTGAAGTGCCCTTCTGGGCCGCGTTCCGGAAGCCGCCGGTGGGCGATGATGGGACGCCCGTGGCCCACGGTTAACGGGACGCGCGCTGCTGTGCGGGCGCGCGGAGGTGCCCGCGATGAACGGGCATGAAGCAAAGGTGGAACCGCGAGCGTGGCGCTCGCCCTTTGAGGGCGGGCGCTTTTTGTTGTGCTCCTAGCGGGCGTGAGGGGTTGATCCATGTTCAATATTTTGGCCCGCATGCATGAGGACATCAACGTCGTCTTCGAAAAAGATCCCGCCGCCAAGAGTGTGCCGGAAGTGCTGCTCTACCCCGGCCTCCACGCTCTGTGGGCTCACCGCGTGGCCCACTATTTGCATGCTCAAGGAGTGCCATTCGTCCCCCGGCTGATCTCACAGGTCGCCCGCGTCCTGACCGGTGGGATCGAAATTCATCCTGGAGCGATCATTGGCCGCCGTTTCTTCATTGATCATGGTTCCGGGGTAGTGATTGGCGAGACGGCGGAAATTGGCGACAATGTGATGCTGTATCACCAGGTGACCCTTGGGGCTACAGGCTGGTGGAAAGATATGAAGTCCGGCCGGGTCAAGCGCCATCCTACGATCGAGAATGACGTGGTCATCGGCAGCGGCGCCACCGTGCTCGGCCCAGTAACCGTTGGCGCGGGCAGTAAGATTGGAGCCATGGCTCTGGTGATTGACAATGTGCCGCCCGGCTCAATCGTCGTACACAGCCCAGGCACCGTGTTGCGCCGCGGAAACGCGGCCCTGAGCGCGCAACAGGCGGCCGAGGCGGCCCGGCATGTGGGTTAAGCGCGAACCGGAGTCCCATTTACCAGGGCGTCATGGAGGAGGTCGGCCCCGAAAACGGTAGGTGAAACGGTGAGCAAGCCCATCTCGGCATAAATCTGCCCTCGCAAGGGGTCACTCACCCTGGAAATTACTTTCTCCACGCCGAACAATTCGCGGGCAAATTGGCATGCGGTTAGGTTTCGATTATCACCGGCCGTGCAGGCCACGAAGGCATCCGCCTCGCTGACCCCTGCTTCAAGGAGGACATCGGTATCCAGTCCATCGCCGACCACGCGCTGCCCCTTGAAGTCCGCCCCCAGGCGCGCGAACGCGGCCCCATCTCGATCGAGCACGGTTACCTGATGTTCCTTCGCGTCGAGCCGGATGGCGAGTTGCGCCCCTAAGCGGCTACATCCCAGTATCACGATCCGCATGTACCACTCATCGTTTTGCGTTCGCTCCAAAACCCTCGACTCGGACGGAGAAACCAATGCCGCCGCCTCGCATCAGGATAACACGTTAGCGCCAACCGTAAGCATCTCATACGCGATGCCGGGGGTTGTCGGGCGGCGCGGCTTTGGTGAGTTTCGCGTCACCTGGAAGATCCCCATCTAGACGTCATAGCTAACCTTCTCGGTTAAAAGCGCCCGGCCTGCCTCCGTGACCACGATGCGGGGCTGCATCGCCCCTGCCTCAAGCTCGATCAGATGGTCATCGCGCAGCCGGGTCAGTGCCGCCATGGATGCAGTGCTGTCGCCCGGCCTTCCGGCCCGCCTGAGGGCTTGCCGAACGATCCGCGCCGCCGTGCCCTCGGGTACCGCGAGAGGTATCTCCGCCAGGGCCCGGAGAGCAATGCGCCAGGGCTCGTTGGGGGCAACCGTGAATCCTCGATCCGGCGGCACGCAAATGTCGCACAGGCCGCAGGGCTCGGAGGCGGGCCAGCCCATGGCGGCCGCCAGCGCCCGGGCGCGGCAGCCCGGCGCTTGAAGCCAGTCCGCGATCAATCGTGCGTCCGCCGCTGCCCACTCGTCCCTTTCCCGTATCTCTCGCCGAAGAACTGCCGCCGCCTCACGAACCGGCTCGCGCAGTCGGTAGAGCCGTTCCCTGCCGGCGGTGCGATAGAGCAGAAGGCAGTCGAGCGCGGCGGCGGCCGCCCGCCTCTGCCACTGAATGGGATCAAGTCCTTGCTCAAGCGACGCGGTCAGAGGATCCACGGGGGGCGCAACCCCAGCTTCCAGGGGTGGAAGTCCCCGTTCCACGAGCATCGCGCTCTCCGCTGCCAGGACCGTGAGCGTGGTTGCCCGGCTCACGTCGTCACCCCGCGATAGGTATCCAGCCGTCTCAAGGGCATGAAGACTGGTAACCGCAAGCGCGGTTTGCCCACGAAACGGTCCATCAACAGGGGCAAGAGATTCGGGAAGAATCCGCGCATAACCCTGACGGGCAAGTCGCCGGGTCGCCCGGTAGACATGCCGGAGGTCCGAGAGACTGGGCCGGGGATACGTTACGCCCGCCAGCGCGCTCGCCAGGTCGGAGGGCGTATAGACAATGAGAAGGGGGATCGGTGCCTTGGCGCGGGCTGCCCAGCCCAACAGGGAGGTCAGGGTCTCCGGGTGCCGGGGCGGATGAGTCAGCACGATCGCCGCTGGGGCAGGCAGGTCGTCGGATCGAGGCAAGGTTTGGGTCACCACCAGGGTCCGAGGTGGTTGCCGGCGATAGGCCTCCAGGATGGCCGCGCGCTCGCCGAGCAAAAGGCCGCCGTGATAGGCGACAGCCGTCGAACCCAGTCGCCGCGCGGCGGCAATCGCCCTTGATCGAGAGGGCGTGACGAGTAGAAGAGGGCCGCCAGATGGGGGCGCGGCATCCAGAATCGCTCCCCATCGATCCCGCTCCGCTTCTACGCGCACGGTACGTAGGGCCACTCCCGGCGGCACTAGATTTCCGCGCGGCACGGCGGTGCTCCCCAAGTGGGCCGCCAACCAATCGCGAGCCCACGGAGTGGTTGGCATCCCAATCGCGGCTATGAGGGTCGCGGGAAGCACTTGCCGCACGCGGGCTATCCGCAGCACCAGAGCCCAGCGATCAGTCAGATCCCCTTCCACGTCCGGCGTGACATCAAAGACCACCAGGCGAGGGCGAAGGCGTGTCACGGCCACCACGAACTGGGAGTCCCAAAGAAGACGGGCATCCGCCACAATCAACGGAATCACACCTGCCGCCACCTCTGCCAATCGGAGATCCCACTCCGCCGGGACAAGTGTCGCGCCCAACCACGGCACGCCGATCCCCAGCATAGCGCGCCGCGGGAGGCTTGCTTGCGTGGGCGCGGCCATGCTCACGACAAGCACCGGCGAACCGGCCTTGGCCACCAGTTCAGCCAGCGCCCCCATGCGTGCTTCCAATATGGTGGCCTGGATCAGCGTCGCGGTCATAAGCACACGCGAAAGGCGCCCGAAAGACCGAGCGGAGCCAGGATCTTCACGGTCCTCCAGATGCCCACTCCTAGGCCCTCCCCCGTCTCGCTTTCCCATCCCAGGTCGCCTCAGCGGTACGGCATTCGTATAGCTCAGTGTACCGCGACATTGGGACTACTTCGGCTACACTAAGAGAGAAAGCGAGACAGGTTTGGGACATGCGAGTACTGAAAATCAGCCCCCGCGGCTACTGTTATGGCGTGGTAGACGCGATCCAGATGGCCAAGCGCGTGGCGCGAGATCCAGCGGTGCCGCGACCGATCTACATACTCGGGCAGATCGTACATAATCACCATGCGGTGGACAGTCTGCAAGAATTGGGAATCATCAATCTGGATGGTCCGGATCGGATGGCGCTCCTGGACCAGGTCACCACGGGCACCGTTATCTTTACCGCCCACGGAGTCTCGCCGGCGGTCAAAGCGGCGGCACGGGCCAAGGGCCTCAACTGTGTGGATGCTACCTGTCCGGACGTCACTCGCACCCACGACCTCGTACTCGATCTGGTGGCGCGGGGCTACGAGATCGTCTATGTGGGGAAACGCGGACATCCGGAACCGGAAGGGGTGATCGGTGAGGCCCCCGAGCACGTCCATCTGGTCGAGACAGTAGCGGAAGCCGAGACGCTGAATATCGAGTCGCCCAGGCTGGCCATTACTACCCAGACCACCCTCAGCCAGTGGGACACGCAGGAAATCATCGACCGCGTGAAGGCACGGTATCCTCATGTGCAGGTGCATAACGACATCTGCCACGCCACGCAGGAGCGACAGAATGCCGCTACGACGCAGGTGGAGGGCGCTGATCTAGTGGTGGTGGTGGGCGACGAGCGAAGCAACAACTCAATGCGCCTCGTGCATGTCGTGCGGGAGATCGCCGGCCGACCCGCCGTGCTGGTTGATGATGTCGAGCATCTCAGCCCCGAGATCCTACAAGGGGTGGGAACAGTCGCGGTCACCTCGGGTTCTTCCACTCCCAGTGAAGTCACGCGCGCCGTAATCCAATATCTTGAGCGTTTTGTGTCGGACCGCGATGGGGAGTAGCCCTCAGCTCCCCTTCCTTCCGGCGTCCTCCGAGCAACCACCCCACCAGGCGCTGCCGAACACCGCTCGCGTGGAACCGGATGGCGTCCTCACCCTGGGCGGCGTCCGAGTTACCGATCTGGCATCGCGGTACGGAACCCCTTGTTATGTGTATGACGTGGCCACGATCGAGGCGGCGTGCACCACCCTAACCGCTGCCATCGGTTCGCGGGGGCGGGCCCATTACGCCGGCAAGGCCTATTCGGCCCCCTGGCTCCTACGGCGCCTCGCCCAATGGGACATGGACCTTGACGCCTGCTCGGCTACCGAACTGGCTATCGCCCTCGGAGCCGGTTTCCCCGCCGATCGGATCCGCCTCCACGGCAATAATAAGAGTTATGAGACCCTAAGGTTAGCCCTGGAAAATCGGATTGCCGCGATCGTGGTTGACAACGCGGATGAACTCCGGCGCCTCATCGAGCTGGCGACGGACGCCGGACATCCGGCCCCTGTGGTCCTCCGCCTTAATCCAGGAGTGGAGGCCCACACTCATCAGTACCTCGCAACGGGCGTGGCAAGCAGTAAGTTCGGGCTGCCCTTGAGCAGCGGCGAAGCCCGCCAGGCGGTCGAACTATGCCTGAGCCATCAGCGTGAAATTGCTCTTCTGGGCTATCATGCGCACATCGGGACTCAGATTCAGGAGGCGAATCCCTACGTGGAGTTGATGGGCATTCTCATTCAATTCGCCCAGGACATGCGTGATGCCTACGGCTTCTGGCCCAGCCAGATCAGTCCCGGAGGCGGTCCCGGAATTACATATACCGACGAGCCCGCCCTGCCCTTGTGCGATTGGCTCAGGCCGATCCTGGCTGCCCTGGATCACATTTCGGCGGAGCCGCGACCGTCTCTGCACGTCGAGCCCGGGCGCTCGGTGATTGGTCCGGCAGGGGTGGCGCTCTACACGGTGGGGGCCACCAAGCAGATGGGAGGCGGACGCACCTACGTGCTTATCGACGGTGGGATGGCTGATAACATCCGTCCCGCGCTCTACCAGGCAGTTTATGCGGCGCTCCCCGCTACAAGGATGCTCAACAGCGGCCCCGTAACATCGGTAAGCGTAGCCGGCCCCTTCTGCGAGTCCGGCGACATTCTAATCGAGGCCGTCAAGCTGCCGTCCTTACAACCGGGCGACCTCCTGGCCATCCCGGCCGCCGGCGCCTATTGTCTCCCCATGAGCAGCAACTATAATGGCGCGCTTCGTCCAGCCGTGGTCACGGTGGAAGCTGGTACGGCCAGGCTGGTGCAACGGCGTCAAACGATCGCCGATTTGCTGTCGCTGGACGTCAACTGAGGCTGTAGCCGGCAACCGGATTGTGCCCGCCTGATTGGCTCTTAGCGCGAATGCACCGCCGCCGCTAACGCACGCATGGCCGGAAGCGAAACCATCAGCAACGCTCGGTGCTCGGCGGAGAGAGTGGCCAGCGCGGATGCCACGAGTTGGGATCGCGAGGCATCCGCCCCGCCCTGCGCCGCGCGCCCGGCCTCGGTAATGTTCACACGCACCGATCGCCAGTCCGTATCGTCATGCTGGCGTTCAACCAGGCCAGTGCGGGCCAAAAGCTTGATCGGAGCGGTCATGGTCGCTGGGGTCACATCCAATCCTGCCGCCAGATCCCGCATTTTCGAGGGCCCGTTTCGAGCTAGATAGCGAAGGATGGCCAACTGGCTCCGGCTCATTTCGGCCCCACTCGGACGCGGCGGCGCTTGAACCGCAGCCTGTAACGCGCTTACCACGTCCAGGATCCCCATAGCTAGCGAGTCATAGTCAGATTGTTCGGACATTCGCACCCCCCGTTTCGGAGCCCTTCTCGGTGGTAACTGTAGCGCAGATTACTTGGTGCGTCAATACTATATTCTTACCATATTAATCACCAGATGATCGACGAATCTTAAACATAATGGTGTACATATTATAGAGTATAAACATACTACTTCTTCAATTCATTACGGTTAGTATCGGGGCTTCCCCGGCGCGCGTCCGGCGGACCGCGAAGGCGGATGGCGGTCGAGCGCACTCGGTGGCGGAGTCCCATGAGCACTGTCGCACCTGGTAGCCTTACCTTAAATGGATGGCTTTTGCGTCCGGAGGATGTACAATGCTGGAGAACCCGCACGCGCTCCGTTGCCTTATCGCTCCATCAATCCTTACGGCGGACCTGGGGCGACTAGCGGAGCAGATTCAACTCGCCGAGGCAGCTGGGGCTGATCGCATTCATCTTGACATCATGGATGGGCAGTTCGTCCCCAATATCTCCTTCGGGTGGCTGATTGTGGAAGCCGTGCGCGTCGCCACATCCTTGCCGCTTGATGTCCACCTGATGATCGTGAAGCCGGAACGCTATGTCTCCGACTTCGCGCGGGCGGGCGCCACTCACCTCACGGTCCACCAAGAAACGTGCCCACACCTGCATCGCCAAATCGCGCAAATAAAGGAAGTCGGCGCGACCGCCGGCGTCGCCTTGAACCCCGCCACATCGCTGACCACTGTTGAGGATGTGATCGATGACCTGGATCTCTTACTGATAATGAGTGTCAATCCAGGGTTCGGTGGTCAGTCGTTTATCAGCCATTCACTCGACAAGCTTCGGCGAGCGCGCGCCATGTTCGAAGCGCGCGGATCCAAGGCTGACCTTGAAGTGGATGGGGGAGTCAATGAAGCGACCATCGCCTCCGTCGTGGAAGCGGGTGCCACTGTGTGCGTCACCGGCTCCGCCGTCTACAATCGAACTCGCTCGGTCGCCGACTCGGTACGGGCCTTGCGCGCCGCGCTCGATAAGCCACCCACATAGTACGGCTGGCGTAAGTTGTAGGGGCACCCCTCGTGAGTGCCTTTGGCGGCCCACACCAGGGAACCCACGACGACGGATGCCCCTGCCGAACCGCCATGGTATCTGAGCCAAGTTGTACTGGGCTGATGCTCGCCCTGGAAGTGACCGCATCAGCTCAAGGAAGCAGCGCCCCTCATGGGTCGAGTACAGCCTGTACTACGCTTCCAGGGTCTCCGTACGGAAGACATTGAGCTTCCTCAGTAGGTGATAGGCAAACTCCAGCGGCGCCACGCCCGATGCCGTAATGAGGTTGCCATCGGTTACCGCCGGATCCCCCTTGAAGTGCGCTTCGCCGGCATACGCGGGACAGGTGGCCTGGAGATAGCCCAGGTCGTTGCTCGTGTGGAGCTGATGATCCAGGCATCCGGCCTGGGCGAGCGCGATGGTCGCTCCACAAATCGCCGCGACCGGTATGTCCGCGGCCAGAAAGGTTCGCGCCATGCTATCCTGCCCGTGTCCCGTTAGGAACCTCAGTCTCGGGGATTGCCAGGACCGGCTTCAGATGGTCGGCATAGCCGATGTCAAAGAGCATCCCCTCCGAGACTACGCCGCGCATCTTCCTTGGCGCCAGATTGACGACGAATAGCGCCTGTCGGCCGACAATCGCGCCCGGATTCTCTCGCTCTTGTTTCATGCCCACGACAATCCGGCGCTGGAACCCGCCAAAATCAACCGCCAGACTCACCAGTTTGTCGCTCCCGGCAATGTCCGTGACCTGCGTTATCCTGCCGACTCGGATATCAAGCTTTTCCAGGTCCTCCTGGCCGATGAGTGGTTTGATCGGCGCGCCGGGCCCAGCCTTTCCTTCAGGTTGCTCCATCGCGGCGTCCCTTCTCCGTCCTACTCAACTGTAGCTCGAAAGGGGCGGAGTCCGCGTCCTTTGCCACGCCCAACTTCCGGAACATGGCCGCGCGTGCTTGCCCCTCGAGCCGATCGTCAAGCGGCGGCAACGGTGCATCCACGCCGCGTCTCTCGAAGGCGCGACTCAACAGTTCGTCGGCGATGGCCGGGTTCTTTG
>DATLQX010000227.1:0-44812 GCA_035534995.1 Chloroflexota bacterium
GAGGTTGATGCTCGCGGCACAGGGGCGCGTGATCGGGAGTCACTGCTGCCCTTCCGGCCTCCCGGCGCCAATCAGGACCACGCCGGCATTTCCCGCTGCTCGGATCCAGGCGCATGATCCTCGAATGTCCGCCCAGTGGAGGCGCGAGGCTCCCCGCCACTTTCTACTGTGAGAGGGTCGTATAGCCAATGCTCCGATCCAAGCTGGTTCGGGGCTCTTGAAGGCTACGCACCTTTTCGCCGTGTCACCTGGTCGCTATCGTCCAGATGAAACGCGATGGCCTCGCGCATCGTTTGTTCTGCCTCCTCGCGTGTTTTGCCGCCACCGAACACGCCATGAAGATCGATGGTATGTGCCTGCCACCTGCCGTTGTACTGTGAGTACGCGACACGATGGCCATCGACAACACCGACATCCATACCGGTGGTATCGCGTTCATCCGGCCAGGTCTCGCCGTCCGTCAGAAATTGTTCCATGATATCTCCCTGTGGTAGGAGAGCCGGGCGGCCTCACTACGGCCCCCAGCTTGTGGATTGTGGCTGCCTTTCTGGCGCTCCAGACACCAGCCGTCCCGTTTCATCACCCGAATGATTTCTCGTACCTTCACCTCCGGGCCTCTCGCTGCCGGAGCATCCCATCCGCCCCATACATCTGCTTTAACCTGGTGAACCTTCGGCGTCCGTAGGTTCTAGGAAGAAGATCCGGCTCTAATTCTTGGCGTATGCGCGAAAGTGGGGGCACTGGGACTCGAACCCAGGACACACTGATTAAAAGTCAGTTGCTCTGCCGACTGAGCTATACCCCCGTGGAGATCCTGATCAAAAGTCAGTGGCTCCGACGCCCTCCAGTATACCGTGTCCATCAATCTCACGGGGTTTTCTCCCTTGGTACAACTCTGAACCATGGTTCGCGCGGTTGACACTCCCGGCGTCTCATCAGTACAATGGCCGGTGTTATGTCCGGTAGCTGGGGCTAGTCTGGAAGGGAGAGCCGGTTGATCGAGGAATCGGTACGTACTCCAACCGTGAGCCGCCGCGCGCTCTCCACCCCCGCGTCCCCCATTCGCAAACTCACCCCCTATGCCGACGCCGCCCGTGCCCGCGGGATCTCGGTGCTTCAGTTGAACATCGGGCAGCCGGATTTTCCTACCCCTTCCCCGATCCTTCAGGCCGTGCGAGCGTTCCCGCGCCCTGTCCTCGCCTACGCACCATCGCCCGGTCTCCCGGAAGCGCGAGCCGCCTGGTCCACCTATTATCAGGCCCAGGGGTTGCACGTACCGGAGGACGAGGTACTGGTCACGGTCGGCGGCAGCGAGGCGATCCAGTTCGCCATTGCCGCGGTTGCCGATCCTGGCGATAACATCCTGGTCTTCGAGCCCACCTATACGAACTACGTCGGTTTTGCCGCCGGAACCTCGGTCGAGCTGAAGCCGATCCCCCTCAATGTAGCCAATGGCTATGCCCTTCCTCCCATGGACGTGGTCGCGCGCGCCATTGACCCGCGAACCCGCGCACTTCTGCTGTGCAATCCCAATAACCCTACCGGCTCGCTCTACGACGCCTCGACCATGAGCGCCTTCGTGGCCCTGGCCGAGCGGCACGGACTGTTCTTGATCGTGGATGAGGTCTACCGGGAATTCGTCTATGATGGCCGTGCCCGCGTTAGCGTCCTGGCCCTGGCCCCCCGATCACCCCATGTGATTATGGTTGACAGCGTCTCCAAACGCTTCAATGCCTGCGGCGCCCGCGTGGGCTGCTTTACCACCGCCAATCACGACGTGTTTCAAGGCGCGATGCGTCTGGCTCAGGCCCGGCTTTCGGCCCCTACGGTCGAACAACTGGCAGTCATCCCGATGCTGCTTGATCCGCTCCCCTATACGATTCCCCTGGTGGCGGATTATCAAGGGCGGCGCGACGCGGTCATGCGTCACCTGCGGGCCATCCCCGGAGCCCGCTACAGCGAACCGCAGGGCGCCTTCTATATGGTAGTGCGGCTCCCGATCGACGATAGCGAGGTGTTCGCGCGCTGGCTCCTGGAGGCGTTTTCCGACCAGGAAGAAACCGTGTTCGTGGCCCCAATGCCCGGATTCTATGTCACGCCAGGGCAGGGCCGGAATGAGATCCGTCTGGCCTTCGTGCTCGAGGAAACGAAACTGGCGCGCGCGGCGGCATTGTTGCGGCTTGGGGTTGAGCAGTATGGCCAGCTCTAGTCCGGCGGGGGGTGCGGTGATGCACGAGCAGGTGAAAACATTCATCCAATTCCTCCGGGCCGAGAAGGGTTTCTCGGTCAACACGATTAGCGCCTATCAGAATGATCTCTCGCAACTCCAGGCATTCCTCGGGACGCAGCCCAATCCGGAGGCAGCCGGCATGGCCCCCCTCACCCGCGAGATGGTGCTCAGCTTCGTACTCCATCTGCGTGAACGAGAGTATGCGGCCACCACGGTGGCCCGGAAAATCGCGGCGGTAAAGTCCTTCTGCCACTTCCTCGAACAAGAGGGCCATTTGCGCGAGGATCCCACGGCCCACATCGATTCGCCGCGGGTCACCAAGTATCTCCCGCGGGCCGCCAGCATCAGTGAAATCGAACGCCTGCTCGCCCAGTCAATCGGAGACGCGCCGCCAACCTTACGGGACCGCGCGATGCTGGAACTGCTCTATGCCACGGGCATGCGGGTGAGTGAGTTGGTCTCGCTCAATCGCACTGATCTGAATCTGGAGGACGATGTGGTGCAGTGCCGCGGCAAGGGCAATAAGCAGCGCCAGATTCCCTTTGGTCAGAAAGCGCGCGTCGCTGTCGGGGCATACATCGTCGACGGCAGGCCGCACCTGCTCGCTGGACGCCCAGGTGAGGCTTTGTTCCTCAACCATCATGGTGAACGCCTCACCCGCCAGGGGTTCTGGCTTATTATCAAGTCGTACGCGCGCCGGGCCGGGATTGAGAAAATTACTCCCCACACGCTGCGGCATAGCTTCGCCACGCACTTACTCAGTAACGGGGCCGACCTGCGAGCGGTGCAAGAGTTACTGGGCCATTCAAGTATCGCCACCACCCAGGTGTACACGCATGTAGTGGACCAGCGATTGCGTCAGGTTTATGACGAGGCCCACCCGCGAGCCCATGATAACGGGCTGAAAGCGGAGGCGGTCGAGGTGGCGGAGGTGGTCGAGCCGCTGCCGCCCACCGCCGAGACCGTACGGAACTGATTATCCGTCTCCATCCACGTCGCCTCGCCCGGCGGCCTCGAATAGGTTGAGTTGCATCTCGGTGGCCGACTCCTGAACTCGACGCCTGGTGACCCGTGTCCCAGCTGTGCCCGTTTCAAAGCCGCGCAGCAATTGGCGGGCCCGATGAACCACGCTCTTCGGGAGCCCGGCGAGCTCCGCCACATGTACGCCATACGAACGATCCGCGCCCCCCGGCGCCACTCGCCGGAGAAACACTACCTGATTCCCCTCCTCCACGACCTCCATCCTATAGTTACGCACATGCGGCCGTTGCCCCGCCAACGCGGTAAGCTCATGGTAGTGGGTGGCGAACACGGTCTTGGCTCGATGGCCCGGATCATCGTGCAAGTACTCGATCACCGCCTGGGCGATTGCCAGGCCATCATAGGTGCTGGTGCCGCGGCCTATTTCATCCAGAATCAACAGGGATCGCGGTGTACATTCGGCGAGAATGGCGCTGGTTTCGGCCATTTCCACCATGAAGGTGGATTGACCGGCCGCCAGGTCATCCTGCGCGCCGACGCGGGTAAAGATCCGGTCAACCAGGCCGATCCTGGCCGCCCGCGCCGGTACATAGCTCCCAACTTGAGCCAGTAGGACAATCAGCGCCACCTGCCGGAGGTAGGTGGACTTCCCGGCCATGTTTGGCCCCGTCAGGACGGCAACGCGGCCGTTGGCGTCGAGGGTTGTATCGTTCGGGACAAAGGCCACCTCGCGCTGGGTCACCTCCACCACCGGATGTCGTCCTTCCTGGATGATCAGTGCGTCTCCTTCATCCAGCTCCGGTTTGCAGTAACCGCGCTCCAATGCCACCACGGCCAACGCGCCATAGACATCAACCTGCCCCACGGCGTCCGCCGCGCGCAGGAGGTGCTCCGCCCGCGACGCCACCCGCGCGCGCAGATCCTCAAGCACCGCCAATTCCAGCCGGAGCCGCTGCTCGCGGGCCTGCAGCAATTGGCTCTCGCGTTGTTTCAGTTCCACGGTCACGTAGCGCTCGCCGCCGGCCACGGTCTGCTTCCGCACGTAGTCGTCCGGCACCTGAGCCAGATTGCTCTTACTCACCTCGATGGCGTAGCCAAAAACCCGGCTGTAGACGACCTTCAGCGATCGGATACCGGTGCGCGCCCGTTCGGCGGCTTCAAGACCAGTCATCCATTCCCGCGCCTCGCGGCTCCCCGCGTCCACCGCGTCGACATCCGCCAGATAGCCGGATCGGACGAAGCCGCCCTCACTGGTGGTCGCGGGCGGCTCGTCCACCAGAGCGGCGCGAATCTGGGCAGCCAGCTGATCGCTGCTGTCAAGAGCATCGCGGCAGGCGTCCAGGGTCGCCCCGGTGGGATACAGGGTCTCCGCCTCCCCCGCCGACTCGATTCGGGGCAGGCCCGCCAGCGCCGCTCGGAGCACCCGCGTCCGGTCGAGCGCCCTACATAGAGCCAGCAATTCGCGGGGAGTAGCCTGCCCCTGCTGCGCCCTGGATACCACCCGGTCAATGTCGCCGATCCCGGCCAGGGCATCCTGAATCCGCAGGCGAAGCGCGGTGCCTTCCACCAGGTGCGACACCGAGTCCTGGCGCCGCTTGAGCGGCACCGGCACCACCAGAGGCGCCGCGAGCCAGCGGCGCAGCAAGCGGCCGCCCATCGGGGTGCGGGTGCGATCCAGTACCGCGAGCAAGGAGCCGGTGGGCGCTCCGCCCCGCATGGTGTGCGTCAGCTCCAGGTTTCGCCGGGTAGCGGCATCCAGGGTCATGTGCTCGGATGCCCTAAAGAACACCGGCGCCCGCAAGATGGGCAACGATCCCGGTTGGGTATGCTCCAGGTAGTCGAGAAGCGCGCCGGCCGCCCCGATCGCCAGCCCGTAGGGAGCCCAGGGCACCTGGGACGGCTGCTCGCTTCCGGTCAGCGCCGACAGCCTGGCACGGCCGTGATCCTCGGCGAAGTGTGACTCGGCGAAGGGAGTCATTACGGCTCCCGGAAGCGCCACGGGAGGGGCCGCCGGCTCGGCAGGCGCGGGCGCCGCTGGATCGGACTCCGTCGCCCCTGGCTCCAGACTTCCCTGCAAGGCGGCCAGCGGCCACAGAATCTCGGCTGGTTCGATTCGCTGCAGTTCCCGTACGAGTAAGGGCTCCAACGGCTCACCCACCACTTGCTGGAGAGTGAACTCGCCGGTGGTAATGTCCGCATAGGCGATCCCCGCGGCCTGGGAATGGGGTAGAATGGCCGCCAGAAAGTTGTTTCGTCCGGATTCAAGCATCCCAGGGTCGCGGATCGTACCGGGCGTCACCAAGCGCGTGATCCGGCGCTCGACCAGTCCCTTGGCCAACCGAGGGTCGCCCACCTGCTCTGCTACCGCCACCAGGTGGCCGCGTTCCACCAAGCGGCCGATATGAGTCTCGATAGAGGCGTGCGGGACGCCCGCCATGGACGAGCGTTCGCCTTTCCCGAACTCGCGCCCGGTCAGGGTCAGCTGGAGTTCGCGCGAGGCTATCTCGGCATCGTGATCGAACAATTCATAGAAATCGCCGAGCCGGAAGAACAGCAGCGCGTCAGGATGCACAGCCTTCAGGCGGAGGTATTGTTGGCGAACCGCGCTGCTCACTCCTGAGCGGTGCCCTGGCCAACAATCAAGGTGAGCTTGCCCAGACGAATCTCGTCTCCCTCCTCCACCTGAGTGGGAGTATGTGACGGAAGTCTGGTTCCATTGACCAAGGTGTAGTTGGTGCTCATCAGATCCTCGATCAGCCAATGGCCGGTCCGCCAGATCAGCCGGCAATGGCGCCGGGAGACTCCTGCCTGCTGCGCTGCCTCAATGCTGAGATCAACGTCCGGACGTACCCCCGAGCGCGAATCGGCCCGGCCAAGAATCACCTGTTCCTGAGCGGGAACGGCAATCCGTCGCCCCGAGGTCGTCATCAGGTAAAAGGTAGTGGGAGGTAACTCGGTCTGCTCGGCGTCAGGCTCGGCCTCGCCCCGGTCGTCGAGAATGACCGTGTCGGGCCGGTCGTGATTTGGGCCGTTCAGGACTGAGGCGATGAGCGAGGCCGTTTGGTGCCGAGGACGAACGGCGGAAAGAGGCGCCGAATCATCAAGAGTGCTACCGCATTGGTCGCAAAACAGCGCCCCCTCGATGTTTTCATGCTGGCACTGCGCACATCGAGCCATGACTACGACACACGCACAATCACTACGCTGATATTATCCACGCCGCCGTTGGCATTCGCCTGTTCAACCAGGGCCCTGGCCGCGTCGTGGGGATCGTCCATCGATTCAGCCATTCCGCGGATCTCCTCGTCGCGAACCATTTCCCACAGACCATCCGAGCACAGAACCAGAATATCACCCTCTTGCAAGCGCTGCATGGAAATGTCCGGGCTGGCGTCCGGGCGGGTTCCTAGGGCATTGTAAATCAAGTTTCGCTGTGGATGGGTGTATACATCGCTTTCGCTAATAATTCCCTGGCGAACCAGACTGCCGACCAGGGAATGATCCTCGGTCAGGCTGCGTATGGTCCCATCACGAATCATATAGGTTCTGCTGTCGCCAATGTTCCCCACCAGGGCCAGCTTCCCCGCCAACATGACCACGGTGAGCGTCGAGCCCAGGCCCGCTGCGTCCGCGTGCATTTGACCATACTCGCGGATTCGTTGATTGCACAGCTGCATGGTGCCGGCGAGCACGTCCACCATTGAGAGGTTTGGATTCTCCGCGTCGGCGGGTGGATCCTCCAGCCGCACCGTGGCCGCCTCCGAGGAATCTCCCTGAGTTGTCCCCATGGTTCGTTCCAGATATTGACCCAGTTCCCCCAACACGGTGTCGATGGCGATCTGGCTGGCAATCTCCCCGGCGCTCTGACCGCCCATGCCATCGGCCACGGCGTACAGCCCCACGGGCCGCTCGGTCGCCACCAGGGTTGAACAGAGAACACAATCCTCATTCCGCGGGCGCCGTGCGCCGTGATCGGTAAGGGCAAACGCCTGGACCCGCATTATCCCCCGCCATTCCGTGGCTGGTCTTCACCCATCCCCGGGTGTCTCCATTGCATGTGGAGTCATTATACCGTACCCCACGCCTCCGTCCGTGCCCCGTTCAGGTACCTTGATCAAAGATTTTCTCCCCGAGCGAACTCCGGAGGGAGGCAGCGGACGCCAGTTCCCCCAGGCTCACCGTGGCCGCTCCTAGACGCTGGACGACCAGGCCGGCCGCCAGATTTCCCAAGATAGCGGCCTCCATGAAGGTCGCGCCTCCACCCAGGGCAAGCGTAGCCACCGCCGATACGGTGTCACCCGCTCCCGTGGCGTCCAGAACCTCGCTCACCTGGCACGCCGGGAGTGCCTCGAAAAGACCCTCCCGGTCGAGGACAACCATGCCCAGACTGCCGCGCGTGATCAGCAATCCCGCTGAATCCATCCGATCCAGAAGCTCGCGTCCTCCCTCACGCAAGGCGGGAAGGTCCGGCAACAGCCTCCCCAGGGTGGCCTCGGCTTCCGGCTGATTAGGGGTTGCCAACGACACGCCGCGGAATCGCGAGAGATCGCCGTGCGCGTCCACGGTGGTCACCATCTCGCGCCGCCGATGCCAGGTCAAACAACAGTCGATCAACTCAGGATCGATCACTCCATGCTCGTAATCGGAGAGGATGAGTCCGCCCGCCCGCGCGAGTAAGTGATCGGCGGCGGTGAATAACTCATGGCGCGAGGCGCCCTGGACAGGGCTGGAGTCCGCCCGGTCGATACGCACCATTTGCTGACGTACCACCTGGGCTCCGCCGCCCACCACGCGCGTTTTGGTCGAGGTCGGGCGCCGAGAGTCCACCACCAGGCCGCCGGTATCCACTCCCAGGGCCGCCAGCGCCTCCGCTAACTCGCGCCCGGACGGATCGTCCCCAATCACCCCAACCACGCTCACCGCCGCGCCGAGCGCCCTGAGATTTACCGCGACGTTGGTCGCGCCCCCAGGCACCAATCGCCTCCCGGTGTACTCAAGCACCAACACCGGAGCCTCACGGGAGATACGGCCGGGGGTGCCGAAGATATATTCATCCGCCACCATGTCGCCCACCACCACGATATGCTGGGTGGCAAACGACTCCAGGATGGCGGCTACACGGGCGGGGTCAAGCTCGGAGTGTGTCATCCCTGCCACTATACCCGATTCTCCAGCGTGGGGATTACCGCGCGGTGGCCCATGGAACTCGGCGGTGCGGTAGGGGCACCCACAAGAGGTTCCCCTAGGGAAACTCAATGCCAGTTTACTAACCCAAATCCTCGCTTGCTCCCAAGGCCAGGATCGCGGCGGCCAGTCCGGCGGTTTCCGAGCGAAGTATGGCGCTGCCCAGGCTTACGGGAAGCAGACCCTGGAGTTGGGCCAGCTGTCGCTCCTGCTCGGTCAGCCCCCCTTCAGGCCCGATAAAGAGGCGAACCACCGAGATTGCCGGCGCCAGGGCCGCCCGCAACGACCGGTGTCGCTCTCGTTCGTCCAGAAGTAGGCAGAGTTCACGCGCGGGATTGCAGCTGGAGACCGCCGCCGAGAACGGCTGGACGTCCCATACATGGGGCAGGGTGGCTCGCTCGCTTTGCTCCGCCGCCTCGCGCGCTATTGCCTGATACCGTAGCGCCCGCCCTGCATAGTCCGCGCTCTGAGTGCGCTGAAAGAGAACGGGGACGAAGCCGGCGACCCCAACCTCGGTGCCTTTCTGGAGCAGCCAGGTAAACCGATCGCCGCGGAGGGCGCTCTGATAGAGCCAGACCGAACGGCTCGGAATCGCGCGGCCTTGCCGCCGCTCCACCGGTACCGCCCAGACATCGCGGCCCGCCATGGTCAGAGTCGCCACGATCTCGTCTCCAGAACCATCACAGGCTATGATCGGATCGCCAGGTCTCAGACGGAGTACTCGACGAATCTGATGCTGCTGCTCCTCTGTGAGGGAGACGTGCTCCGCCGCTACGGCCGCCGGGGCTACAAAGAATCGGGGAGCGGCGAGGCGCGGCGCCGCGCCACCAGGGTCACCCATTCGTCCTCCGCCAACCGCTCGGTGATCGAGAAACCGACCACTGCCAGAGCCGCTTCCACCTCGGATTCGCGCTCGCGAATGATTCCAGACGCGATCAGGGTTGCGTGCGGTCGCGCGGCTGCCGCCAAAGGGCCGGCAAGGTTGATGAGCACGTTGGCCACGATGTTGGCCACAATCAAATCGGCGGCCGGCTGGTCGGCGGTGAGAAATACCTGATCGTGAGGCGAATCGCCCGGACGAACGCGCCGAACTTCCACGCGGTCGGAGAGGCCATTGAGCGCGGCATTCGCGGCGGTTGCTTCCACCGCTACCTCCGCGATGTCGCGAGCGAGCACGCGCGCGGCGCCCAGCCTCGCCGCGGCCACGGCGAGAATACCGCTCCCCGTGCCCTGGTCAAGCACAATCGAGCCAGGCTCAAGCAACCGTTCCAACGCGGCCAGGCACATGCGCGTGGTTTGATGAATCCCCGTACCAAAGGCCATTCCCGGATCGATTTCCACCACCAGCATGCCAGGATCGGGCGTCACCTGGCGCCAACTGGGCTTGATCAGCAGCCTGCCCACTCTGAGCGGGTGGTAGTGTTCCTTCCAGGCATTGGCCCAATCCTCCTCGGCCACCCCGCGCACGCGCGGGTCGCCGATCGGCGCCAGATTGAAGGCGCTCAGGTGCCAGAGCCCTTCTCGGATCCGGGTGAGACGGGCCTGACCTTCCTCGGTCTCGGGAAGATAGGTCTTGATAACGGCCGGGCGCTGGCTGTCAATGCCGAAGTGCTCACCCTCGGGATCGGTAAAGAAGGGCTGATCGATGGCCACCCCGCCCTCGCCATACTCCTCGAATAAGGCGCTGATCGCCTCCACGGCAGCCAGGTCGGCCACCACCGACACTTCGAGCCACACCATCACCCTCTGAGACTGTCCTTCACCTTGGAGAAGAACCCTCGATCGTGATTGTCGGCCTGCTGCCGGGAGATCGAGGCCAATTCCTCGAAGAGTTCGCGTTCCCGATGCGAAAGACCGGTTGGGGTGCGGAGCACTACCGTCACATACAGGTCGCCTCGGCCCATGCTGCGGAGGCGGGGTACCCCGTGATCGCGGAGACGGAAGACTTTTCCGTGTTGGGTACCCGCCGGAATGGTCAGCTTCTCGGTGCCGTCAATAGTCGGCACCTCTATCTGGTCACCAAGCGCCGCTTGTGGGAATCCGATCGGCAACTCAAAGTGCAGATCGGCGCCATCGCGTTTGAATTGCGGATGCGGCCGAACGGTCAGGACCACGTAGAGATTTCCCGCCACCCCGCCGCGTGGGCCCGATTCCCCTTCACCGGTAATGCGAATCTGCTGCTCGTTGTCCACTCCCGGGGGAACCTTTACCGAGATCTTCTTGACCGCGTGAACGCGGCCCTCACCCTTGCACTCCTTGCAGGGATTGGAGACGATCTTCCCTTCGCCGCGGCACTTCGCGCACTGAGTCACGTTGACAAACTGGCCGAAAAATGATTGCTGTACCTTGCGGGTCTCGCCGGTGCCGTTACAGTGCGGACATCGTTTCAGTTCGGAGTTCGGCTCAGCTCCATTGCCCGTACAGCGGGGACAGGTCTCCCAGCGGGGAATCTCCAGGTTCTTTTCCGCTCCGAACACGGCTTCCTCGAACGAGATCGTCAGATCATACCGCAGGTCCGCGCCACGTTGCGGTCCCCGGCGTGAGCCGCCCGCCGATCCGAAGATATTGCCGAACTGCTCGAAAATGTCGGCGAACGAGCCAAAGTTTCCGAAGTTGCCAAAGTCAGCCCCGGCGCCATCCACGCCCGCGTGCCCATATTGGTCGTAGAGTTGGCGCTTTTGTGGGTCGCTCAAGACCTCATAGGCCTCGCCAATCTCCTTGAAGGCTGCCTCGGCGCCTGGCTCGCGGCTGACGTCCGGGTGATATTGACGAGCCAACTTCCGGAAGGCGCGCTTTAACGTGGCGTCGTCGGCCCCGCGCTGGATGCCGAGGACTTCATAATAGTCGCGCTTAGTCTGTGCCAACGTTCACCCCGCCCGCATTTTAGACATCCCGCCAATCCTGGCCGGCTCACCCCATAAATGGCCGGAAGCAAGGCCGGTATTCCTTCCCGGCCCTGCTCCGTACCTCACTGCCGCGGAGCGGTCCCCGATCGGGGACGATCGGGGACCGCCGCCGGCGCTACACTTCCTTGAACTCACCCTCGACGGTGTTCTCGTCCGCGTGGTCGGTCGTTGAGCCGGATTCACCCTCCGGAGCATGGCCGAAGTCGCCCGCGCCCGAGCCGTCGAAGCCGCCCGACTCCTGACCGCCAGTCGCCCCGTAGATGGCCTGACCGACGCCTTGCAGTGCCTTCTTCAGATTCTCCGAGGCATCCTTGATCCGGGTCACATCCTCGGTCTTCAGCGCCGCCTCCACGTCACCGATGTTCTTCTCGATGTCCGCCTTGAGCTGCTCATTGATGTGCTCTTTGTGCTCATCCATGGTCTTGCGGGCGCTATAGACCATGCTGTCGGCGGAGTTCCGGACCTCGACTTCCTCGCGGCGACGCGCGTCGTCGGCCGCGTGGGTCTCGGCGTCACGGACCATCCGCTCCACCTCTTCCTTGGCGAGGCCGCTGGAGGCGGTAATGGTGATTTTCTGCTCGCGGCCAGTGCCCTTGTCCTTGGCCGAGACATGGACCACACCATTGGCATCAATGTCGAACGCGACCTCGATCTGCGGGATTCCGCGCGGCGCCGGTGGGATCCCTTCCAGGTGGAACTTGCCCATCGTCTTGTTATATTGGGCCAGTTCGCGCTCACCCTGAAGCACATGGATTTCCACGCTCGGTTGATTATCCGAGGCGGTGGAGAAAACCTGGCTCTTGCTGGTCGGAATGGTGGTGTTCCGCTCGATCAACTTGGTGAACACGCCGCCCATGGTCTCGATCCCCAGGCTGAGCGGAGTGACGTCAAGCAGCAACACGTCCTTGACCTCGCCGGACAGGACGCCCGCCTGAATGGCGGCGCCGATCGCCACCACCTCGTCGGGATTCACGCCCCGGTTAGGTTCCTTGCCGAAGAGCTCTTTCACCATCGCCTGGACCGCGGGCATGCGGGTCTGGCCACCGACCAATACCACTTCGTTGATGTCCGATGCCTTGAGCCCCGCGTCCTTGAGCGCTTGCAGCACCGGTTGCTTGGAGCGCTCGATCAGATCGCCCACCAATTGTTCAAGTTTGGACCGGGTGAGCGTCATCACCAGGTGCTTGGGCCCACTGGCGTCGGCGGTCACGAACGGGAGATTGATCTCCGTGGTCATGGCGCTGCTCAGTTCGATCTTGGCTTTCTCCGCCGCTTCCTTGAGGCGCTGCAGGGCCACGCGGTCCTCGCGGACATCGATTCCCTGCTCACGACGAAACTCATCGGCGAGCCAGTTAATGATTCGTTGATCGAAGTCGTCACCGCCCAGATGGGTGTCGCCGTTGGTGCTCTTGACCTCGAACACCCCATCGCCCAGTTCGAGAATGGAAATATCGAAGGTACCGCCGCCGAGATCGTAGACGGCGATTTTCTCGTCCTTTTTCTTATCCAAACCGTACGCCAGGGCCGAGGCGGTAGGCTCGTTGATGATGCGGAGCACTTCCAGGCCGGCAATTTTGCCCGCGTCCTTGGTCGCCTCGCGCTGTGAGTTGTTAAAGTAGGCCGGCACCGTGATCACGGCCTGGGTCACTTTGCTGCCCAGATACGCCTCGGCGTCCGCCTTGAGCTTCCCGAGGATCATGGCGCTGATCTCGGGCGCCGTATACTGCTTCCCCATCACGTCAATCGCGACATCGCCATTGGCCCGCGCCACGACCTTATAGGGCACGAGCCGCTTATCGCGATCCACGTCCGGGTCGTTGAACTTGCGGCCCATGAACCGCTTGACGCTGAAGACCGTGTTCTCCGAGTTCGTGATCGCCTGGCGTTTCGCCACCTGACCCACCAACCGCTCGCCACCCTTGGTGAAGGCCACGACCGACGGAGTGGTTCGATTTCCCTCCGCGTTCGGGATTACAACCGGTTCACCGCCCTCCATGACCGCCACGCAGGAATTGGTGGTGCCAAGGTCTATTCCAATTACCTTACCCATCGCTCCCCTAGTCTCCTTCTTTCGTGTTATTCAGTGCTCGCTACGTGTTTGGCTACTTTCACCAGGGTTGGGCGCACCACTTTGTCGTGGAGCATATAGCCGCGCCGCAATTCCGCCACTACCTCATCATCTGGGTAATCCGAGCTTTCCTCCTGGATGATCGCTTCGTGCAACATCGGGTCGAACCGAGCCCCCACCGCCTCGATCTGCCGCAGGCCCTGCTTCTCCAGCGTCCCGCGGAGTATGCGGTCCACCAACAGGAGCCCGTCGGTCCAGGGAAGTCCCTGCACGGATTCAGGCATGGTGGTTAAAGCCCGATCCAAATCGTCGAGCACCGGCAGCAACTCGGACACGAGCAGCAAGGTCGCGAACTTGCCTTGCTGCTCGCGTTCCTGCTCATTACGGCGTTTATAATTGGCGAAATCCGCCTGGGTGCGCTGCCAGCGCACGTTTGCCTCTTCCGCCTTTGCCTGTTCTTGCCCCACGCGCTCGCCCACTAGGCGATCCACCAGGGCTCGCTGCTCCTGACTCAGGGTAGCGGCCACGTCATCACCTGTCGCGGCGCGGGTTCCCTCCGGCGCATGTGAGTCTCCATCGCTCTGAGAACCCCGCCGATGCCATTTACGACGCGAGTCCGCGCCCTCGCGGGTCGCGGACGTGGCCTCGGCGTCGCCCCGGTTATCTCCTGTCTCGGTGTCTTCAACCATAAAGCTCTCCCGCAAGCTCGGACAACAGCGCGGTCATATAGCGTACCACCGCCACCGCCCGGCCGTATTCCATCCGGGTTGGCCCCAGCACTCCCAGCATCCCAGTCCCACCTCCGGCGGCATCGTAGCGCGAGACGATCACGCTGAACGGGCGCAACTCCTCGTGCTCCCCTTCGCCGCCGATGAATACTTGCACCCCGTCCCCGGCCACCACTTGGGGCAGAAGGCGGCGTAATAGGATTCCCTGCTGGAGCAGTTCCAGCATGCCTCGGATACTCTGACCGCGATCCAACCGATCCAGCCCTCGTCCAGGCACACCATAACTAAACTCAGCCTGACCCAGGATATTGGCCAGCCCGTCGTAGTAGACCATCGGCCATTGCTCTTGATTATGCTCGGCCATCAACTGGGCGGCAGCCATCGCGGACAGCCGCTCGGCCTCGTCCAGAAGCCCCATGGCTATCCCATTAATCGCCTCGGCGGTCTTCCCCTCCAACATTTTATTCAGGCGCCCAGCACAGGCGGACAATGACTCCTGCGAGGTGGGCAGGGGAAGACTCAACATATGCTGCTGCACGATGCCCCCATGCAGAACCAGCACGAGCAGGGCGACCGTATCCTGAATGGAAATCAGCTCCAGGTGCTTGACCCGCGTTTCGGCCATGCGGGGAGCCGTAATCAGCGACGCGGAGCGCGCGCTTTTAGCCAGAATGGCCGCCGAAAGCCGCAGCCATTCCGCCAGATCTAGATGCACCTGATGGAATTGATGCGCGATCATGCGCTGCTCCTCCACCGGTACTCCGGGCTCCTCCATCAGGCCCTCAACGAAATAGCGGTAGCCGCGGTCGGTGGGTACGCGCCCACCCGAGGTATGCGGCTGCGCGAGGTAGCCCATATCCTCGAGCATCGCCAATTCATTGCGGATGGTCGCCGCGCTCACGCCGAGGCCATAGTCGTTCTCGATTTTGCCGCTGCTTACCGGCTGCGCGGTTTTCACGTATTCCTGGACCACGACCTTGAGGATTGCTCGCCGCCGTTCGGTCAGGATGCCTATTCTCTTTGTCACTCTTCCTCAAGCTCTTAGCAGTCTCCCATTGCGAGTGCTAAGGACCTGAAATCAGGGTAGCACTTGCAATGATCACTGTCAAGGAAGTTATTGGCAGCGGTACGCGAATCGCGGCGGCCGCGGCCTTACTCGGCCGCTTTCACCTCGGACCAGAGGGCATCCAGGCCACGAGGGTCCAGGGACGCGAGGGTCATGCCTCGCTCGACGCCGAGCCGTTCCACGGCACCGAAACGCCGGCGAAACTTGGCATTGGCCTTCCGCAGCGCCTCATCGGCGTCCAACCCCAAATGCCGGCAGAGACTGACAATCACGAACAGGAGATCCCCCACTTCCTCCAGGCGGTCAGCCTCGCCGGCCTCTTGTACCTCCCGCAACTCCTCATCGATCTTGGCATAGACGCCGGCGACACTCTCCCATTCAAAGCCGAGCGCGGCGGCCTTTCTCTGCATGGACTGTGAGGCGATCAGGGCCGGCATGGCCAGGGGCACCCCGCTTAAGGCGGATTCCTCGGGCCGCTTTTCCTCCACCTTCATCCGCTCCCAGTTCACCAACACCGCCCCGGCGGTCTCCAGACTCAGGTCGCCAAATACATGCGGGTGTCGGCGAATAAGCTTGGTGGTGACGGCCTCCAGCACCGTGGGGAAGTCGAACGAGCCTTCCTCCTCGCCAATTCGCGCCAGCATGGACACGAGGAGCAGAACATCACCCAACTCCTCGGCCATTGCCTGGGGATCTTCCTCATCGATCGCCGCTACCGCTTCATAGGCCTCCTCCAGCAAATGGCCCTTCAGGCTGTGGAGGGTCTGCTTCCTATCCCAGGGACAGCCGTCCTCGGCTCGCAACCTGGCGGTCAGATAGGGGAGGGTTGCCAGGCCGCGCGAATCCGCCAGGGGATCCAGGGGCGGCACGTACAGGGTCGTCAAATGGTCAAATCCCTCGGTGTGATCCAACTCCGCCAGCCCCGTATCCCAGACCCGACTCAGGGAAGTGCCGGCCGCCCGGACCACGCGAATTGGATGGGTCTCGGGATACCGTTCCAGGAGCCAGAGTTTGCATGCCGACGCCACGCGCCGATTGTAGACCTGGGCGATCAGGATCGGGCGGCCCGTTGAAATCACCCGAGGAGACAATCCGCTCCAGTTGGCGGCGGAGATCTCCGCCGCCGGTTCACCGAGCGCGGCGCCGTCCACCAACTGCACCCCGGAGGCCACCGGATCGAGCGCCAGGGCGCGGGCCACCGGTTCGAGGAAACTGAGGCCGTCAAGCACGTCCACCTCAATCCCCGCGGCCTGCCCCCGCTCCAGTAGAAGCGCCACACTCCGCTCTCCCATCAGGGGGTGCCCTGGCACGGCATAGACCACGGAGCGGTCCTCCGCGCGAACCGCCGCCAGAACGGCTTCCGCGATCTCCTGGTACAACTCAGCGAAATCAACGGCCCGGTCATAGAGATGATCAAAACTCCGCCATTCCGGCGCGGATCCCAACCGCTCGCGCAGCCCCTGCACCGTGGGGTGAACCTGTGTGCGAAGATAAATCACTCCGGCGGCCTGCAGGCGCTCATACACGCCAAGAGTCACTTGCGACCAGTCACCCGGGCCCAAGCCCACCACCGACAATCTGCGCGGTCCCTCCTCGGGTCGGTCATTCACTCTTTGCTCCAAACAAGCTGCCTCCGTAATCCCCGACCACCACCCTTAAGGCCCGCGGCACCGCGATGACGCGAGCCGGCGCGCTTCCGGCGGCATCTCCGTCCATTTGCACCGGGATCGGTGACTCGGACTCGATCTCGATCTCGCGTGCCCGGCCCCAGAACAGGGCTGGCCACTGGTTGGCGGAGGGACGGAACAAGGCGCCAACTTGCGGGATCCCCGACCACACACGGGTCCCGCGGATTGCCAGTACGTCCAGCGCTCCATCGTCGGCAACCGCATGGCGAATTGGTTGCCAGCTACCAGCGTATCGCCGCGTATTCCCAATCAACAAGACCAGAACACTCATCCTGGTCTCCCGGCCATCGAGGCGCAAGCGGATCCAAGTTCCCCGGTAGCCTGGGGCGAGATTGCTCGCCGCCACCGCGTAGGAAAAACGGCCAAATCGTTGCTTGAGCCGGCCCGAAACGGCGGCAACCACGGCGGCGTCGAATCCGACGCTGGCCATCAGTAAAAAGTAGCGGGAGCCGATCTGGCCCACGTCCACCCACCGCTCGGATCGACGGTCCAGGAGCGCCGCGAGTGAAGCCGGATGCGCCGGAATCCCCGTCTCGGCCGCCCATAGGTTGACGGTCCCCACCGGCAGCACCCCCAACGTAACTCCGGTTTCTACCAGGGGTTGCAAAACTTCATTGATCGTTCCGTCGCCACCCGCCGCTACCACCAGAGGGTACTGATCTCGCACCGCCTCCAGGGCCAGGGCGGTGGCATCACCCCCCCGCCGTGTTTGCGCCACCTCGATGGTCCAACCGCGCCCACGGAGTCGTGAAGCGACCTCGCTGACTAGCCGATGCGACCGTACCCGTCCCGACACCGGGTTGTGAATGATCAGGGCCCGCCGGGGCCGGTCGTCGACGAACTGCCTCTGATCCATCTCCCTAAGGTCCGTAGCCACGCGCCAGGAGAGCCGCCCGTGCCTCTCCCTCTTCATCCCAGGGAAGCGACGATCCTCCCACCAACATGCTATGCTCGTGGCCTTTCCCGGCCAACAGAACCACGTCCCCCGGCCCGGCCATGGAGATAGCCGTGTGGATTGCCTGCTTCCGATCGCCGATCTGGAGAAAATCGCTCCCCTCCCGAGCTCCCTCCGCCATGGCGCCGCGCGCGATCTGATCGAGGATCTCGTCCGAGCGCTCGCTCCGCGGATCCTCATCGGTCATCACGCTGAAGTCAGCCAGTCTGGCCGCCACCGCGCCCATGACCGGACGCTTTTCTCGGTCACGATCCCCGGCGCTGCCAAAGACCACGATCAAGCGGGCGGTGGCCAGGGGACGGAGCGTAGTCAGAACTTTCTCCAGGCTGGCGGCGGTGTGCGCGTAATCGACCACTACGAGAAATGGCTGGCCGAGGTCCACCCGCCGCATCCGTCCAGGCACCCCGGCGAACGACTCCAGATGGGGCAGCGCCTCCTGCAACCGGACTCCCCGGCCATGGAGAACCGCCAGCGCCCCCAAACAATTGTACACGTTGAACAGTCCCGGCAAGCGCGTGCGCGCCTGGTAGGTGCTGCCCGCCACTTCGACCCCGAACGTCGAGCCGGACGCATTGCTCTGGATATCCACTCCACGGACGGTCGCCCCGGCTTCCAGGCCAAAACTGACCACCGCCACGGGAGAGCGCGGGATCAGGCTCGCACTCCCCTCGTCATCGCGATTGATCGCCGCGAAGCGCGGACCTTCCTTCCCCTCGTGCTCCAGGAGGGCATCCAGGATCAGCGCCTTCGCTTGAATGTACTCCTGGCGCGTCCCATGAAACTCCAGATGTTCGCTGGTAATGTTGGTAATCAGCGCCTCGTCGAAGGCGCACCGGCGCACCCTTCCCAGGGCCAACCCATGGCTGGTCGCCTCAAGCACCGCGTCCTGAACCCCGGCATCCACCATGGCCGCAAGGCCGGCTTGCACCTCGGGCGCCTCAAGCGTCGACTGCCGGGCCATATTGTCCTCCCAGCGAGCGCCGATCTTAAAGGCCACCGTGCTCAGCAGGCCAGTCTTCCGACCCAGGCCGTCGAGCAGATGGGTAAGCAGATAGACGCTGGTAGTCTTCCCGTCGGTGCCAGTCACACCAGTTATGTGTAGGCCGCGCGCCGGGAAGCCGCGGCGCGCGGCGGCGAGGTCCGCCAGGGCCAGGCGCGTGGAGGGAACGACCACGAAGGGCGGCCCCGTTACCGGGCGCTCCACCACCGCCGCCACCGCGCCCGCCGCCGCCGCACTCTGGCCGTGGAGATGGCCATCACTCACCGTACCCGGCACCGCGACAAACAGGTCGCCTGGGCCAACGGCGCGCGAGTCATATCTGACCTCGCCCACCAGAGAATCGGGGAAATCACGGGGGGGAGTAATCCCTGCCTCCCTCAATAGATCAGCCAGCCGCATTGGCCCTCCCCTACGCACCGGCGGGGTTCCACGCGATCACGGCGACCGCCAGAGCGGCCAGGGCCACCGCCGCGGTTCCCAGGACCGTAACCACGATCGCCGGTGATCGTTGCTCGTCCAACGCCCCGACCGGTACGCCCTGATCGGTCTTGGGCAACCTGGGGCCAACCAGGATCGCCGCCAGGATGCCTCCGAGCAATCCGCCAAGATGGGCCCAGCCGTCAATGCCGCCCACCACATTGGGAATAAGCAGATTGATCACCGACAAGACCACTACTTGCCCTACCAGGGCGCGGGAGGCCCGGCCAAACAAGCGTCGGTTGCGATAGAAAAAGACACCGAGAGCCCCAAATATCCCAAAAATCGCGCCCGAGGCACCCACTGCCAGATCCGTGGAGGCGGCAACACTGAAAATCGAGCCACAGATTCCCGCGAAGAAGTAGACATAGAGGAAGCGCGCCCGTCCCACGCAACGCTCGAAGAGCGGTCCTACCGCGAAGAGCGAATAGCTATTGACTGCCAGATGCAAAATGCCGGCATGCAGGAAGATTGGGGTGATCAAGCGCCACCATTGCCCCAGATGAATGATCGCGAAATCGTCCTTGGCCCCATAACGATCCAGGGTGGGGCTATTTTGCGAGCCGCCATGAGTTTCCAGGAAGACGTACATGGCGATATTAATGGCCAGCAGCGCGTACACCACGGCCACGGGACGGCCCAGCAGGAGGCGAAACGCCTCCGCCGCCTGCCTCCGGTCGCCGGGACGTCCCGCGCCGGCGAACGGGGCCAGCGCGGCGCGCGGATACGTTGCCAACCACCGCAGCCTTACCGCCAACGATCCCTCGCCACGGGCGATCGCCGCCCTGTAGGCCGCGCGTAGGGCCGCCGGACGCCGCGCCGGTGATTCAAGCAGGGCCAGGGCGGCCTCGTAGCGCCACTGACCAGGATCGATATGATGCGCCCGCTCCAGGGCGCCACGCGCCTCCTCCCACTGGTCGTGCTTGTAGAGGAGGAGGCCAAAATGATAAAAGGCGGGCGCGAAGGTCGGGTCGGCATGCATGGCCTTGGTGAAGGCATCCGCCGCCACCTGGGGATTGCCCGATGCCTGGGCTGCCAGGCCAAGCGCCAGGTAGGCGCGCGTCTGGCTGGGATCCTCGGCCAGCACCGCGTTGGCCACCGCCGCCGCCTTCGTGAATTCGGCGCGCTCGGCCAGGGCCCAGGCCTGGAGCGCCTGGCCGGTGACCGGATCCCACCCGCCTGTGGGCGATCCGTCCAGCAGCCGAAGCGCTTCATTGCCCCGTCCCTGCATAATCAAAAGATCGACGTGGGCTAGCTCGGATGGAGACATACCCATGGCCATCTACCCTGCTCTCCCTTTTAGCCAGATCGCACGACGCGGTTTGTAGGTCAGAGTACCGCATGGCAGGGCAAAGGGTGACAACTCACCTCCCCAGAGGGCGTAAGATGCCGCGGCTCACTTCCCATCGCTGGGCGGTGACGAACTGATCGGCCCCCGCCCCATCGGCGCTGGTGACGAAGGTCTGCTGCCCCTCGGCCGCCGCCTTCAGGATTGCTGCCCGCCGCGGCGGATCCAACTCCGAAGTGGCGTCATCCAACAACAGGATGGGCTGCTCGCCGCTCTGGCCCCGCATATAGGCGAGCTCCGCCAGCTTCATGGCCAGGGTAGCCGTTCGCTGCTGCCCGCGTGAGCCAAAGGCCGTGGCATCGACCTCGTTAACCTTAAAGGCAAGATCATCGCGGTGCGGGCCGACTAACGACACCGCCGCCGCCAGTTCGCGAGGATGGACCGCCGCCAGGCCGCGGCGCAAAGCCTCGCGCGCGGCCAGCGCGCCGCCTGCCGCCAAACCCTCGGCGGTCACCCCTCCCAGGGCGGGAGTGTATTCCACCTGCATCCGTTCCTGTTCGCCGCTCAGAACGAAATGCCACTCGGCCCCGATCCGGCCCAGTTTCTCGGTTGCGATGGCCCGCTGGCCCACGATCAGACCGCCGTACTCGCACACTTGATCGTCCCAGAAGGCAAGCGCGTTGGCCGGCTGCGTTCGCTCGCGGATCTGACGCAGGAGGGCGTTGCGCTGTACGATTACCCTGTTATAGCGCGTCAGGGCGCGAAAGTAGCCAGGGTCGAGTTGACAGAGCATCACATCGAGAAAGCGCCTGCGCGTCGAGGGAGAACCGGCCACCAAATCCACATCGCTGGGGGAGAAAAATACCGCGTGTACCGCCCCCACCACCTCGCTCGCCTTCCGTTCCACCCCGTTCAGCTTGAACCGCTTCCGCGCCTGACCCTCCGGCCCCCCTTCGCGGATCACAATCTCAAGCGACTGCTCGGTGCCGCCTCGCTCCACCTGTCCTACAATGCGAGCAAAGGCAGTGGGACTCAGGGGATCACGTTCAGCCCAGGAGATCAGCTCGCTATCGGTCCGGGTTCGTGACGACTTCGTGGTGGCCAGTAGATAGATAGCCTCAAGGAGATTCGTCTTCCCCTGGGCGTTCGCCCCATGGAGCAGGATCAGCCCTGGCTGAAAGGCTACATCGAGAGCGACGTAGTTACGGTAATGGCGAAGCGACAGATGGCGGATCAGCACCCGGCTAGCGCGGCACGGTCACCGGCATGATCACATGGAGGAAGTCGGCGCCATCGACCGGGCGGAGCACTCCGGCCTGGGTGGGACCAAGCAATTCAATCGCCGCCTGGGTGGAATTCATCGCCGCCAGCGCGTCGGCGACATACTTGCTGTTGAAACCGATCTTGATACTATCGCCTTCAACCACCCCGTCCACCACGCTATCGTTGTCACCGACGTCTTGCGTTTCCGCGCTCACGCTTACCGTCCCCGCGCCACCCTCGCCGGCGTCAATGGCCAGGCGCAACAAACTGGAACCGTCGCGGGCGAAGAAGCCGGCGATTTTTACCGCCTTGAGTAGATCGGCCGTATTCGCCACCACACGGGTCTTGTATTCCTTGGGGATGATTTGCTTATAGTTCACGAACTGCTCGCTCTGCAGGGTAGCCAGAAAATCCACGTTTTCCATGTGGAACAAGATTTGCCCCCGGTTGGGAGTGACGGTGATGGCGACGGGGCTGTCGTCGTCGGGCAACACCCGGCCCAACTCGGCGACAGTCTTGGCCGGGATCAGGACGCTAAAATCCGCCCCACACGGCTTGGCCAGCCCGGCGGACCTTACCGATAACCGATAGGCGTCCGACGAGGTCATGGTCACGGTCTCGCCGGCGAATGTGGTATAAATCCCGGTGAGCGGCCCGCGAGTGCTGTCGGTCGAGGCGGCGAACACCACCTGATTGATCATCCCACGGAGGACGCTGGCCCCGATCACCGCCGCCGGCTCGTCGGCAATGTTCGGAATCAAGGGGAACTCGTCGGCGTCGATCCCCCGGATGTTGGCCGAGAAGCGGGCGCTGCGGATGCGGGCCACGGTCGAGCTTTCGGGAGTAGTAATCTCCACCTGATCGTTTGGCAGCGAATTGATGAACTCGGTCAGCAAGCGGGATGGCAACGTCACGGCGCCATCCTCGAAGATCATGGCAGGGATCCAGAGGGTAATGCCAACCTTCAGGTCAGTAGCCGAGAGCCGCAATCGCCCATCGTCGCTCGCCACCAGCACATTGCTCAGAACGGGCAGAGAACTGGCAGCGGCGGTACTGACCCCCCGATTCACCACTTGCAATCCGCGGCTGAGGGCTTCCTGTGAACACGATAGCTTCATGCACGCCCCTCCGCTGGGCCGTGTTGTTTCCGTACACCGAGCGGCCTCATGTACCGCTCACCCAACAGCCACCCAGGAGGGGAACCCGTACCCAGGAGCATGGACCGTTGAAGTAACGGGGAGTATGATACAGCTTGCGATGCTGCTCCACAAGGCACTAACTCACCAGTAGGAGGGTCCAATGTCGCTTCTGTTTCGTCACCCGCGACGCTACCTGGCCGTGCACTGGACCGTTACCGGCGCTCTGGCGCTCGCGCTTCTGGCACCCTGGTCCTTCCAGTCTTTCCAGTCCTCGTCTGGTGACTCGATTACCCTGCTAACGGGCCAGGTCGTGCGCCTGGGCCAGCATGACGCCCCCATTGTGCCGTCGACCCTCAACCTAGCTATCGGGCCCAATGGCGACCAGTATACGTTTCCCGCGGGGGCCGATACCTCAGGTGCCGCGGGCCAGCCACTCGATCCCCAATTGTTCGATATCTCCTACCTGGAAGCCAATGGTTTCGATGACCGAGCCAGCCACACCATCCCCGTCATTGTGCAATTCACCAATCACGGCCAGGCCGCGCGGGCGGTCAATCAGGGGATAGTGGATACTGGAATCCACCTCACTCACCTGTTTGAATACGAACCCCTGGCCAGCGGGTACGTCAGCAAACAGGGCCCATTCGCTCCCACTACGCCCGACACCGCCGAAGGCGTACGGGAGATTTGGCTCGACGGCAAGGTTACGGCCAGCCCCGAGGTGATCAGTCCCCTTCTGGATTCGGCGTTGCCGCTGATTGATGCCCACCTCGCCCACCAGCGTGGTCTGACCGGAAAAGGGGTTCGGGTCGCCATTGTCGACACTGGGATCGATGCTACTCACCCTGACCTCAAGGGAAGGGTCGTCGCCGCCGCCAACTTTAGCACCGACCGCGATACCCTCGATCACATGGGTCACGGGACACACGTGGCCGGGATAGTCGGTGGCACCGGCGCCGCCAGCGATGGGAAGTATGGAGGCGTCGCCCCTCAGGCTGAACTGCTGAACGCGAAGGCGCTGAGCCGGGCCGGCAGCGGCACCAACTCCGGCATTATCAAAGCCATGGAATGGGCGGCCGACCAGGGCGCGCGGATCGAAAGCCTGAGCCTGGGTGGGTCGGCCACCAATGGAACCGACCCTCTGTCCCAGGCCGTAAATAGCATTAGCGCCAAGAAGAACGTGCTCTTCGTGATCGCGGCCGGCAACTCCGGCCAGCGCAGCGGAAACGGACGGCTCGTCTCCACCCCTGGCGCGGCCGACTCCGCCTTGACCGTAGGAGCGATCGATAAGAGCCGGAACCTGGCGACCTTCAGCTCGCGCGGACCTCGCTTGGGCGATTTCGCCTTGAAGCCGGACATCGTGGCCCCCGGCGTGAACATCACCTCGGCCCGCGCGAACGGTAGCGACGGTAACTGGTACGTCAGCTACTCGGGCACCAGTATGGCCACCCCCATGGTCTCCGGCGCCGCTGCTCTCGTCTGGCAACTGCACCCAGGTTGGTCCGCCCAACAGGTGAAGACCGCCCTGATGAATGCCGCCAATCCGATCGGACCGCGATGCGAGGTTGGCTGCGACGGCTTTTCCCTGACGCCGGGAGCCACGAGCGATTGTTCCGCCGCCGCGGGCTGCCTCTTCTGGGAGCAGCCAGTATACCAGACCGACCTATCGATCGCGGCAGGCCCGTGTGACGGCTGCGACGGGTACGTGGGCGCCTTCGATCAGGGAAGCGGTCTGGTGTCGTTGGCGGGCAACCTGAACCAGGCTGCGGTGTCCGAGCCGGCGAGCCTGAGCTTTGGCGCCCTCAAGGACAGCGAGCAGGCTACCCGCGCCCTCACGCTACGCAATCTTACCGGAACCGCGCTTACCCTGGTGCCGATTGGCCACCTGCAAGGCCCCGAAGGCGCTCTACAGGGAGGAATCGGCATCTCAGCCGCCGGCATCACCCTACCCGCGGGCGGTTCCGCCGGCCTCCGGGTCGGCATTCAGGGTCCGCCTGTCGCGGGGCCTTACACGGGAGACATCACTTTTGTTAATGAGACAACTGGGTCGCGGGTTGCCCGCGTCACCCTTGGTTTCGTAATCCGGTAAGGAGCGAGGGATGAGCAAGGACGGACAGGTAGCCAGGGCCAAGAAAGATTTGGCGCGGGCCAAAAACGTGGACGAAAGCTCGATCGCGGTAAAGTCGGTCTCCTCCACCCAGTGGCCCGACGCCTCGCTTGGGCTGAACAAGGGAGAAAGCTCGTTCGCCATGGTCATGATTGACGGCTATATCATAGACCTTGAAACCGGGGGCCGCACCTACCGCTATCACGCGGATGAGAACAGCCGGGTTGTGCGCGCCTGATAAGGCAGATAAGAAGGGACACTGAGCAGCATGGCCGAAGCGTACCTGAATTACATTGGCGGGCGGTGGATCCCCGCCCAGTCCGGCGGCACCTTCGAGAGCCGGAATCCCGCCCACCCCAGCGAGATCATTGGCGTGTTCCCACGGAGCGTCGCGGTGGACGTGAAGAACGCGATTGCCGCCGCCGAGGAGGCACATAAAGCGTGGCGCTTGGTCCCCGCCCCACACCGCGGCGATGTGGTGCTGAAGGCGTCGATGATCATTGAGCGGCGGAAGGAAGAACTGTCAGTCCTGATGACCCGCGAGATGGGCAAGGTGCTGACCGAGGCGCGAGGCGATGTGCAAGAAGCCATTGATATGGGCAAGTACATTGCCGGGGAAGGCCGGCGTTTCACCGGCCAGACCGTCCCCTCGGAACTCCGCGACAAGTTCGCCATGCTGATCCGCGACTCCATTGGGGTGGTTGGCCTGATTACTCCGTGGAACTTCCCCCTTGCCATCCCCTCCTGGAAGATTTTCCCCGCCCTCCTGTGTGGCAATGGTATTGTCTTCAAGCCGGCCGAGGATACGCCAACCGTGGCCACCGTTTTCGTCCAGATCCTGGAGGAAGCCGGTGTCCCGCCAGGTGTGCTCAACCTCGTCCACGGCTTTGGCCCCGAGGCTGGCCAGCCCCTGCTTGAGGATCCTCGGGTGAGGATGATCTCCTTCACCGGCTCCAGCGACGTGGGCCGGCTGGTGGCCGAGGAGGCTGGGAAGCGGCTCAAGCGGGTATCGCTGGAGTTGGGCGGCAAGAACGCCATCGTGGTCATGGAGGATGCCGACGTTGATCTGGTGGTGGACGGCGCCCTCTGGGGCGGCTTCGGCACCTCTGGTCAACGCTGTACGGCGAGCAGCCGCCTTATCGTCCACCAGGGGATCGCGAACCGAGTCACCGAGGCCCTGGTCGAGCGCGTGCGGACCCTCAAGGTGGGGGACGGCCTTGATCCCACGGTTCAGGTCGGCCCTGTCATTAACCGCGAGCAATTGGACCGCGTTCACTCCTACACGGCGGTCGGGACCAAGGAAGGGGCGCGTCTCCTCACCGGCGGCAAGATTCTCAGCGACCAACTGGACAATGGGCACTTCTACGCCCCCACCCTCTTCGACAAGGTCGAGCCAACCATGCGGATTGCCCAGGAGGAGATCTTTGGTCCCACGGTGGGAATCACCAGCGTGACCGATTTCGACCATGCCCTTGAGGTGGCGAACGGCACCGAGTACGGCCTTTCCCTGGCCATCTACACCAAGGACATCGATCGCGCCTTCCGCGCCATCCGCGATCTGCAGTCCGGCCTGGTCTACGTCAACGCGCCCACGATTGGGGCCGAGATTCAGCTTCCATTCGGCGGGATCAAGGGGACGGGCAACGGCCACCGCGAGGCTGGATTCAGCGCCATTGAACAGTTCAGCGAATTGAAGTCGGTGTACATCGACTATAGCGGCAAGCTTCAGCGAGCCCAGATCGACGTGTAGGGAGCACGCCGCGGAACTGGCAAGGAAGGTCGGCGGCACCGTCCTTCTTACGCAAGGCTTGCGCGTCAACTGGCCCGTGCCTGCTGTGGTAGTAGCGCCGAGTTCGGGCATTTCAGGACGTGCCCGTTGGACTTGTCTACTCTACCTCAGGTACCACTGAGTCTATATCTGTTATGGCAAGAGCCGGTGATACAGTCAGGGGAAGCCGTGTGAGTAGATGATTTGCCCATTCAAAGTTTGAGGTAAAAATGAGATTGACAGCGTCAAACTCAACATCGAGAGGTGTCCTTAGCTTGTTTTCGCTCGTCGCATCCCCATAATCCTTGATGTTGGATGATAGGAACACCGTTCTGAAGGGAAAATTTGACCCATGAAGCCTGTGACACACAGCAAGATAATGCTCGATAATTTCGCAATCCTTATACTCATTCTTGCCCCGCGACGCGGGAGCGATGTCGTGAACCACACGTGTTCGCGCATTCAGAATACAGGTTTGGTCTTCCTCGATGCGGACTGCTGCATCTAAAAGGTCTAATGCGAGTTGGTGCAATGCTTCGCCGAGATGCAGAGGTGCGAAGGCTCCATCAGGAGCCGCCGAGGCAGGAAGAACAGTGCGAACTGCATCGGCCAACGCCCCGATATTCTTGTCCACCGCCTCAATATGAGAATTCAGTTCGTTTAGGACGGTCGTTGAGTTATCCACCCACTCCCTGTGAATCTCCGGAGATCCAGTAACACTAAGATCCTGAAAGCCTTTCACACCTACGTCTCCATTTATATCTACGGCGTCTTTGGCGCGCCCTGGTCCGAGATGGAGGCAGCCGATATCTGCGGCCAGGAGGATTCCACGCCCATAGCGGTTTTCCCCCTGTCTGGCATATCGACGTACCCATCCACTGTGATGTCTTCTCCTTTGTTCACGGCTGATACATCTACATTGGATAGTGCTAATCCGAATTTATCAAGAACCTCTAATCTTTCGTAAAATGTTTCATGCAGTCCATATAGCTTTAGACATCTCTGGATCAATTGGTGTAAATACAGAGATGTGCTAAAACGTATATACACGCAGTTGGAACACATGTATGCCGCGCAGAGATCATCTGAGCCCCCATGACAACTGAGTTCGATTGGGACGATGGCAACGACGGCCATGCCACCGCGCATGGCGTGTCTCCTGAAGAAATGGAAGAAGTGTACCTCGATCCCAGGCGAGTTGGCTTACAAACGTTCGAGGTAAACGGTGAGATGCGCTGGACCATCGTAGGCCGTACGCAGAGCAGACGATTTCTGTTCTTGGTGTACACCAAACGAGGTCATAAGATACGGCTCATCACAGCCCGCAACGCTGATCGGTCGGAGAAAAAGCACTACAAAGGGAAATAGCTATGTCTCGGATGACTACACCGGAACTTCTCATTGTAGATGGGCCAGCGGATATTCCTGATTTTGCAACCGAACAGGAAGAGGCAGACTTCTGGATGACCCACAGGTTATCTGATCGCCTGCTTGACGGGTTGCGACCACCAACCGACGAGGAGGCTCCACGCCCGAGACGAAGTCGCGCGGTCTCGCTTCGAATAGACGAAGGTCTCCTCGAGCGCCTACAGGTTCTTGCCGCCCAGGCCCAGCGGCCCTATCAGTCCCTCCTCAAGCAGTTCTTGATTGAACGGGTAGAGTTGGAAGAGAATAAGGCGCAAGCCGCGGCATGCGGCTGCATCTCGCCACGCTCGGCCCCGATAACCACTATGGCGTGATTCGTCTCCCCAAGGTTGGCATAGGGAACCACCGTCCGGCCCCGAATCCCCTTCGCGGAAGCACAGATGGCAGCCCTAGGGGTAAATCCCGCGCATGGCGGTTGCCTGAGCTACCGCGCCCATCCCCTGGACGTAGGCCGCGGCACGATAGCTGACGCCCAACCGCTCCTTGGTCGCCGTCACCGCGTTGAAGGCTTCAAGGAGGGTTGCCTCCAGGCGAGCATTGACCTGGGACTCACTCCAGAAGCTCTCTTGCAGACCTTGCACCCATTCAAAATAGGCGACCGTCACCCCACCGGCGCCGGCCAGAATGTCGGGTAGTACCGTGATCCCGCGATCATCAAGGATGCGATCCGCCTCCTCGGTGGTCGGCCCGTTCGCCCCTTCGACGACAAGCCGCGCCTGTATTGAGCCGGCATTCGCGGCCGTGATTTGATTCTCCACCGCGGCAGGGATCAGGATGTCGCATGGGCAGGTCAGCAGTTCGGCGTTGCTCATCGAGTCCGCCCCTGGGAAACCCGCGAGTTGGCCGGTGGCCGCTCGATGCGCCAGGAGAGCGGGAATATCGAGGCCCCGGGCATTATAGAGCCCGCCCGCCGCTTCACTGACCGCCACGACCCTGCAACCCGCCGCGTGGAGGAGGCCGGCGGCCACCGAGCCCACACTGCCAAAGCCTTGCACCGCGATGCCCACCTGAGTCAGATCCAGGTTGAGGCGGGCCGCCGCCTGGCCCAGAAGGAAAAAAAGACCGCGTCCGGTCGCCTCCTGGCTTCCCTCGGAGCCGCCGATACTGACCGGCTTCCCTGTCACCACGGCCGGCACGCTAAAACCCTTGTGCATGCTGTAGGTGTCCATAATCCAGGCCATCACCTGGCCGTCGGTATGCAAGTCGGGGGAGACAATATCGCTGGAAGGCCCAATGAGGATAGCCACTTCGGTGGCGTACCGGCGGGTCATTCGCTCAAGTTCACGAGGTGTATAGGCGTTGGGGTCGCAGATTACCGCGCCGGCGGAACCGCCAAAGGGAAGGCCCATCAGGCCGCACTTCCAGGTCATCAACATTGCCAGGGCGATCACTTCGCCGACCGAAGCATCGGCATCGTACCGCAAGCCGCCGATCGCCGGCCCTCGGTTGATGTTATGTTGCACCCGGAAACCGGTGAGTACCTGTTGCTCGCCGTTGGCTAACTCGAACGGCACCTGAACGGTAAGGATGCGTTTGGGCGTCCTCAACACCCGATGCATATCCTCGTCCAGCCCCATCAGGGCCGCGGCCGCGTCCACCTGCCGCAGGGCAATCGCGTACAACTCGGACCCGAGTTGGGCCGGCGCGACCGGACTCACCATTCTTCTCACTCCTTTGTGAGCAATGTATTGGCTAGGAAACCTCCTCGGCCTCCCAGTGTCCGGACTTCCGGTCGATCACCATCGGCTGGTTGCAACTATCGCAGTAGATCTCCATGCCCTCAAGCGGGAAAAACACGCCAACGTTACTGCCGCAATGCGGGCACTCCACCCGCGCGTAGGCGCTCTTCGACCGGCTTACCAGCTGATACGCCACCGCACCGCCGATGACTAGGCCTGTTACCCGCCACAGCATTCCGTGCGACCTCCCGCGTTCATCTCGATTAACAATACACGCTCCGTCGCACGCCCAGACCGGCGTATGACCTGCATGGATTATCCTGCATCAGGTTCAATTGACGCAAGCGGAGCCCGGTTCGACCCCGCGGCCCGTGCGTGCTACCCTATCAGGACCGTTATCGCGGAGGAGCAAACTCTTTGTCCACCTTCAATCCCGAGCGCCCTACCGTGGCCTCGCCGATCCCGGATCAACAAGATGCCCACCGGCCCGTCCGCTTGGGCACGCGCGGCAGTGCCCTCGCGCTCGCCCAAACTGCCATTGTCCGGGCCCTGCTTGACTGCCAATCGCCGCCAATCCGCACCGTGGTGGAAATCGTGCAGTCCCTCGGCGATCGGGTGCCGGATCGTCCGCTGGCCGCCCTTGCGTCCCAGGGTATCTTCACCGAGGCCCTGGAACATGCCCTAAGGGTATCCCGCGTGGACGCGGTCATTCATTCAGCTAAGGATCTTCCCAGTACTCTACCAGCGGACATGCTCCTGGTGGCCGCGCCGGGTCGCGACGACCCACGGGATTGCCTGGTGACCGCCGGCGGCATCAGCTTACTGGACCTTCCCACGGCCGCCACCATTGGAACCGGCAGTCCACGGCGCATCGCCCAACTCCGCCTGCTCCGCCCCGATCTCCGTTTCGAGCCCATCCGCGGCAACGTCGATACCCGCCGGCGAGCTGCCCTGACCGGAAAGGTGGATGCGGTGATCCTCGCGGCGGCTGGCCTGCGAAGACTCGGCCTCATGGACCGACACGCCGCCGTGCTCCCGATCGAAGTCTGCCTGCCCCAAGCGGGTCAGGGGACGCTGGCGATCGAAATTCGCGCGGCGGACCGTCTGATGGCCGAGATCTTTGGCGCTCTGAACCGCCAGTTTGACACCACCCGAGCCTGCCTGTTCGCCGAACGCGCGGTTTTGGCCCACCTTGGGGCAGGCTGCCAGGCGCCCATCGCCGCCTACGCCGAGATCCTCCCCGACCAGTCGCTGCTTCTCCGCGGCTGCGTGGCGGCACTGGATGGTACAGTGATGCTCCGATCCGTGCGTCAGGGCCGATTGGACATGGCGGAAGAGCTTGGCCGAGTGGTAGCCGAGGAGTTGCGGCGCCAGGGGGCCGTCGCCGTCCTGGCGACGGCCGCTGAGTTGACGTGAGCGAGAACGCGACCCCCGCCCGGCAACAATACCTCGAAGTGAAAGCGGAGTATCCGGACGCGCTGGTCTGGTTTCGCCTGGGCGACTTCTATGAGATGTTCGACGACGATGCCAGGGTGGCCTCCGCCGCCCTCCGGATCACCCTCACCTCCCGCTCCTTCGGGAAAGATTGCCGGGTGCCGATGTGCGGGGTTCCCGCGCACTCAGCGGCTCGTTTCCTGGCTCGGCTGGTCCGCCAGGGTCATAACGTGGCGGTGTGCGAGCAACTGAGTCCGCCGGGCAAGGGACTGGTGGACAGGAAGGTGGTGCGGGTCATCACGCCCGGCACGCTTTCCGAGCCGGAGTTGCTCCGCCCTGGCGAGAGTAACTATCTGGCCGCCATTACCCGCCGAGCCGGCCGCTACGCCGTCGCCCATGCCGAAGTGTCCACGGGAGAGTTTCGGGTGGCCGAAACCGACGACCCGAGCGAGCTGGCGCGCGAACTGGACAGCCTGGCTCCACATGAGTGCCTGGTCGATGGTGAGGCTGCCCTGCCCAATCTGGCGCTCCGGCACCGGGCCGGGGATCAGGGGTTGTGGCGGCAAGCGTCGGGGCTCGATCGCCTGCGCCGCCATCTGGATGCCGCCTCGCTGCATCTTGCGGACTGCGAGAACCGACCCGCGAGCGCCGCTGCCGCCGGGGCCATCCTTGCCTATCTCGAACGGACAAACCGGCCGCTCCTCAACGGCCTCCGTCGCCTCCTTCCCTATCCGCTCAACGACGCGGTTGCCGTGGACCAGGCTACCAGAGCCACGCTCCTGGGAAAGGAGCATTCCAGCGGCGGGGGAGAGATCACGCTGCTGAGCCTGCTGGACCAAACCATTACTCCCATGGGTGCCCGCCAACTGGCTCGCTGGCTGCGCCGCCCGACGCGGAACCGCGAACTGCTGCTCACGCGCCATCAGGCAATCGGGGAGTTGGTGGAGGCGCCTGGCCTCAGGGCGGCCCTCCGCCAGGCGCTGCGGGGCATCGGCGATCTGGAGCGCCTTACGGGACGGGTCGGCCAGGGTCGGGCCGCCGCCGAGGAGTTGCGCGCCATCGCCACTATCCTGGAAGCAATTCCCATGATTCTCCGCGCCCTAGCCCCGGCCACCGCTGCCTATCTTACGGATGAGGCCGCGGGTTTAGATCCGGCGCCCGATGTGGCTGCCGCGATCCGAGCCGCTGTCGCCCCTAGCGGCAGCGATCGCTCGATTTGTCCCGGCTATGACCGAGAAATCGACAGCCTCGAAGGCCAGGCCGTGGAGGCGCGACATCGGCTGACTCTCCTGGAAGCGGAGGAACGCGAGCGGACCACGATTCGGTCGCTGAAGGTCGCCTACAACAGTGTCTTTGGCTACTACATCGAGGTATCCAAGGCTAATTTGGCCAAAGTGCCGGCGGACTATACACGGAAGCAAACCCTGGTCAACGCGGAGCGTTTCGTGACCGCTGAGTTGTTGCACTGGGAAGCGGAGCTTGCCGAGGCGGAGGCCCGGTTACGGGAGCGGGACGCTGAGCGCTTCGCCGCCCTTTTGCGGGGCATCACCGCCGAGGCTCCACGTCTGCAACGTACGGCCGAGGCCCTCGGGATCCTGGATACACTCGGATCGCTGGCGGAGGTCGCCGAACAGCGGCGCTTCAGCCGGCCCGAATTGGTCGATACCACGGACCTGACAATCGCGGGTGGGCGCCACCCATTGGTGGAGGCCGCGGTGGGGCCGGAGTCCTACATCGCCAACGACTGCCGGCTAGGTGGGGATGGACCCTGCCTGGCAATCGTGACCGGACCGAACATGGGTGGGAAAAGTACCTACTTGCGTCAGGTAGCGCTGATCGTCTATCTGGCTCAGATCGGCAGTTTTGTCCCGGCCGCCTATGCTCGTATCGGTTTGGTCGACCGGATTGTTACCCGGGTTGGCGCTCACGATCATCTCGCCCGCGGCCAGTCCACTTTCCTGGTGGAGATGGCGGAGACCGCCGCGATCGCCCGCCTCGCCACCCCGCGAAGTCTGGTCTTGCTGGATGAGATCGGTCGCGGCACCACCAGTTGCGATGGCCAGGCGATTGCCCACGCGGTAGCCGAATATCTCCATGATGTCGTGGAAGCACGTGCCCTCTTCGCCACCCACTATTACGAGCTGGCCCGCGTCGCCGAAAGTTGGCCCCGCGCCTGTAACCTGCACGTCGCCGCCGAGGAACACGGAGAGGATGTCGTGTTCCTCTATTCGGTGACGCCTGGAGTGGCGGACAAGAGCTTCGCCCTGCATGTGGCCAGACTGGCCGGCATGCCGGAACCGATCATTCGGCGGGCCGAGGAATTGGTAGCGGCCTGGACTCCCTTGAGTGCCGAGCCCGCCCGAGAGCCGTACGCGCGCCCGGTAAGCCAGCCGCCAATTCAGCTCCGAGTGGCCGAACGCGCCACGCCGGACCAGGTGGCCGAAGATCTCCTGGCCCTGGACCTGGCGGCAACCACCCCAATCGCCGCCCTCAACGCCCTTCATCGGTTGCAGCAGCAGGCGAGGGATCAACGGCCGGCGGGGCCGGCCCGTGCCGACCGACCGACCGGCTAGCGGGTGCCATGGAGCCCGATGATCCTCCCCGCCGCCCCATTCGGAAAATGTCGCCGGCCCTGGCTCAGCGGATCGCCGCCGGTGAGGTTGTGGAGCGCCCTGGCTCGGTGCTCCGGGAACTGGTGGAGAATGCCCTGGATGCCGGCGCCGGATCGATCCGGGTCGCCGTGGTTGGGGCTGGATTGGATCTGATCGAGGTCAGCGATGATGGCCAGGGCATTGCGCCCGACGAATTGGCCCTTGCCTTCAGCCGCCATGCCACCAGTAAAATTCTGAGCGAACCCGACCTGGACGCCATCCAGACGCTCGGTTTCCGCGGGGAGGCGCTCTCGGCCATCGCCGCCGTGGCGACGGTGGAGGCAACCTCCGCTACCGCGAACGGCCAGGCGGGCGCGCGGATCGTCCTGCGGGAGGGCGAGGTGCGCGAGCAAGCTCGGCGGGCTCGCGCGCCAGGCACCACGGTTCGCGTCCTCGACCTGTTCGGCGGACTGCCCGTACGACGGATCTTCCTGCCCGATCCAAAGGCGGAGCGCGCCCAGCTACTCTTCCTAATCCGTATTTATGCTCTTACCCGACCGCTGGTCCGCTTTAGTCTGACCATCGATGGGAAGGAACGCTTTCATTCCGCCGGACTGGGAGAGCTAGGCGCCCTCGCCGCCGTGTATGCCGATCAGGCGGCCCGCCTCACAGCTCTGGGAACGCACGCGATCGGCCAGGGTCAAGTTCATGGCTATGTGGGCGACCCTGGCCTCACCCGAGGCAATCGCGAGGGTTTGGTCCTTGTGCTCAATGGGCGCTGGATCCGCCCTCATGCCTGGCTGTCGGCTCTGGAATCGGCCTATCAGGCGGTTCTTCCCCACGGCCGGCATCCGGTCGGTGTTCTCTACCTCGATGTCAATCCCGGCCAGGTGGATGTGAATCTCCATCCTGCCAAGCTTGAGGCGAGAGTGCGGGGCGACGAGGAATGGCGCCTGGGCTTGGGAGCATTGCTCCGAAACCACCTGGGGAATGCCGTGACCCCGGCCGCCCTGCTGGCGAACCCCCTGGAACGTCCGCGACAGCGGACCCTCCCCGCTCCGCGGCGGAGCTTGCGCGAAAGCGGCCCGGACTATGGCGAGGAGCTGGACTTCACGTCCATGCGCGTGCTGGGTCAGGTATTTCAGACGGCGATTCTCGTCGAGGCGGACAACGTTCTCTATCTCGTGGACCAACATCGGGCGGACGAGCGCGCCATCCACGAAGTGCTCGTCGCCCAGAAGAGCACTGTTGTCTCGCAGGAACTTCTGGAGCCTATCCGGTTGGAGGCGAAAGAGCGCGACCTGGAGACCATCGAGGCAAGGCTCCCGGAATTGGCCGGGCTGGGGTTCCGGGTGGAACGATTTGGCAAGCGAACCTTTTTGGTCCGATCCCATCCGGCGGGGCTTCCAGGTAGCACCGGATCCGCCTTGGGGGAAACTCTGGCCGGCGGCCTCGACCAGGGACCGAACTGGCGTGACCAGCTCCTGATCGACATCGCCTGTCGGGCCGCGATCAAGCGGGGAACCGCGCTTACCACCCAGGAAATGCTGGTCCTGTTGGCGCGCTTACAACGCTGCGCGAGCCGTACCCAGTGCCCGCATGGGAGCCCGATCGTGGCCGCGGTCCGGGCGGAGGATCTGGCGCGGCACTTCAAATGGCCATGAACTGGGGGGCGCGTAGGAACAGGAAGGCCGGCCGCGGTTCGCGGCCGGCCTTCCTGTTCCTACGCGCCCGCGTCGATGGTGACCGTCATCTCCATGCGGCATACCCGACAACGGAAGGTAAACCCAACCGCGAGATCCTCCTGATGGAGATAATAGGCCTGCTCATTCCGGCAATTGAGGCATGCCGTATAGCCGAACTGGAATTCCTTACAATCAAAGGGCCGAGAGCGCGGCGCTATCCGCGCTGGACGGAGCAGGTTCAGCACCACGCTGGATCGAAGTTCCGTGTCCCCGTCTTCCTGGTCATCGCCGCCAGGCTCGGCTACCGGCAGAATAGCGACCGGCCCTTCGGCAACGGGTGCCGCGCCAATCATCTTATGAAATGCGGCATCGGTCAGCTTGGCTTTCCGCTTGCGCGCATTCCCCCCGAATCGTCCATGATGCACAAAGATCACTCCTCTCCAGGGTACGAGCCCACGCCTGCCGCGCAGGCGGAGGCGCCCACCCACTCCTGGAAAGCATCGAGGCTACCAAAGCCCTTCAGAATGCTTGCACAGCACTCCTCCGAGCAAAGAAAAACTCTACCGTAGTAGAAGCGACCGATATCATCGCTATACAGGCGGGTACGACCCTCCTCGTGGTTGGTGATGCGTACCAGCACCACCGGCCGGCCACAGCACGCGCAGAAACGGGTAATTCTACTGCCGGTCACGCTCTCTCGCCTCCCTTGAAAAGGCGCTAGCCGCGATGCATACGCTTAAACATTCACGCCGGTACTCGGAGGAGCCGAGCGATCAGCACACCCGGCTCCCGCCGGCGCCTGCTGTTACTGTACCACGGTAGAGGCGGGCGCGATCCTCCCTATTCCCGACATCGCCAGGAAAAAACGGTCAAGTGGAGAGATTAATGGCCTTTTCACCTTGTCAGGGGTACCCTGATGGTAGAGCCTGGTAATAATAGGAACCGGCTGGAAATATTCTACCCGAGTAGTACTCGAATAGGTGATTACAAAGACCGAGCGCCCTCAGTATAGTGGGGGCCAAGACACCACCAAGGGCGACACGAGGGGTCGCCCGAGGGAAACACCCGCCGGACTACTCGTATTTGTGGTACGATTTCTCCGGCGGGTGAAGGAGGTACAACGATGCCCGACCTATTTGAACCTGAAATCGCCACCGTGCTGGTCGCGTGTGGTGCCTGTGGTACGCCGCTAGAGTTGGCGAGTACCGCTCTGGGCGTGTTTGGCTCCCAGGATGCCATCCTCTGCATGGACTGCCTGTTGCGCCAGGGCGCGGACTCATCTCCAGACGCCACGGTCTCCTTGACCGAACGAATTCGCCTCATTGATGAAACCGTGGATGAGTTCGCCGCTCATTTGCGTAACGTCCTGGTCCGCTGCGTGAAGCCTGATCTGAACTGGAATCGCGAGTACGGTTTCGAGCAATGGACCAACACCGGCGACCAAATCGCCGCTTCCATCGCTCCCAGCGTGTGGTACTCCATGCGGCAATATCTCTCCGACCGGGCACTGGCCAACGATCAATAACGCACACCTCCCAAGCCTGCCGTTACACTGGAGACGTAGCAGCAGGGAGGATTCGTGTCGGCGCCACTATTCCAAACCAGAAGAAATAGCGTGGTCGAACGGTTAGAACGGGGACATTGCGTAGTCTCCGATCCGCGAGGGGCGGTTGTCTGGTCCGTCGGTGATCCCGACCATGTGACCTATCTTCGCTCCTCCGCGAAACCCATGCAGGTGACCGCCCTCTTGCTCAGCGGAGCGGTTGAGCGGTTCGCCCTGGAGCCGGCTCACATCGCGGTGTCGTGCGGCTCGCATCATGGAGAACCCCGCCATGTACATACTGTAAGCGATTTGTTGCGCCGCGCCGGCGTGGCGCCGGAGATGCTTCAGTGCGGCACGCACGATCTCGCCGCGCCCATCAGCTATCCGCTGGCCAGAGCCGGTCTCCATCCGTCCCCAATACACAACAACTGTTCCGGGAAGCACGCCGGCATGCTGGCCGCCGCGCAGGCCATGGGCGCCCCGCTCGACAGCTACCTTGACCACGGTCATCCCGTCCAGAGATATATTCTTCAGGCGGTTTCGGCCTGCGCGGGCCTTGCTCCTGACCAGATCACGGTGGGAACCGATGGTTGCAGCGCCCCCAATTTCGCGCTATCCATGCGGCATATCGCCCGCTGTTTCGCCCAGATTGCCGATCCGAGTGACCGGGAGCCCGATCTCGCGGCGGCGCTCACCGCGGCCGGCGCCGCGATGCGCGCGGACCCCTGGCTGGTGAGCGGGACCGATTCGCTCGATACCGCGCTCATGGACGCCTTCCCCACAGTGGTCATCAGCAAGGGCGGTGCCGAGGGACTCCAGTGCCTCGCCTTGCCTGCCCATGGGCTGGGACTGGCGGTGAAGTTCGAGAGCGGCCGGGCGGAAGGGATCGGGGCGGTTGTTCTGGCGATTCTCCGCGGACTGGGGTTGATTGGTGATTCGTTGCCCAGGCCATTGGCCCGCTTCGACGCCCCCGTGGTGCGGAATCATCGGGGCATCACGGTAGGCGACTCACGGAGCCTGGTCGATCTTAAGGCCGCGCCCCGTCTCCGGGCGGCTCCCGCCGGCGCATGAGTCCAGAGGATCTGGGAGCGCCGCTCCGCCGAGACATCCGTCTGCTGGGTGACATTCTCGGTCGAGTGATTATCCAGGAGGCGGGCCCGGGGGTTTTTGGCCGCGAGGAAGAACTCCGCGCCCTATGCAAGGCCATGCGGGCCGGCGCCAGTCCCGATATCGAGGCGCGGGTGCTGGAGATCATGCGGCAGCTCAGTCTCAGTGAGGCCGAACCGCTGATTCGGGCCTTCGCGCTCTACTTTCAACTGGTCAACGTCTGTGAGCAGGTGCATCGGGTCCGGAGGCGGCGGGCTTATCTCCGCGACCCGGCCGCTCCCCCTCAACGCGAATCGCTGGACGAGGCGCTGCAACTGCTGCGCCGGCGCGCGATCGGCGCCGAGGAGCTTCAGGCAGCCATTGAGGGCCTGGGGGTCGAGTTGGTGCTCACCGCGCATCCGACCGAGCCTGCCCGCGAATCGGCCCTGCAAAAGCAAATCGAAATCGCCGCCTGCCTGGAGGCCCTGGACCACACTGGGATCACCGCCGATGAGCGCGAGGACGCGCTGCGGCGCCTTCGGCAGTTGGTGCTCCTGCTCTGGCAGACCGAGGAAATTCGCCAGCGTCCACCCGAGGTGCTGGATGAGGTGAAGCAAGGTCTATTTTATGTCGAGCACGTCCTGTGGGATCAGGTACCGGTGCTGTTCGACCGCTTTGGTTCTCTCCTGGCGCGCGCCTACCCAGGGCGCGCTTTCACCGTCCCTACCTTTCTCCGCTTCGCCAGTTGGATCGGCGGTGATGCCGACGGCAATCCTTCCGTCACCGCCGAAGTCACCCGCCAAGCCCTCATTCTGCAAAAGCAACTGGCGATCAGGTTGTTCCGGACGTCCGTGTACCGTCTGGCCAATGAGAGCAGCCAGGCCGACCGGTTGGCTCCGATCAGTGAGGAGTTGCGCGATTCCCTCCGCCTGGACCATTTCCTGATGCCCGAGGCCGCCGCCCAGACGCGCGAACGATCCGAGCATGAGCCCTATCGGCGCAAATACACCCATATCTGGCATCGCCTGCAAGGAACCCTCGCCGCCCTGGAGGGGAAACCATGCGAGGCGCTCTACCGGAGCGGCGGTGAGTTGCTGGCCGATCTCCAGGTGATAGAGCGCGGCCTGCGGCAAACAGGCCGGGGTGTCCTGGCCGATGGGAACCTTACCACCCTCATCAGGCAAGTGGAAGCCTTCGGCCTGCACCTTCTCCCTCTTGACCTTCGCCAGCACAGCGTTCGTCTGGAAACCACCCTTGCCTGGATTCTGCATGATCGTTTGGGCATCGACTATCGTGCCCTTGATGATGAAGCGCGCATCACCACGCTCGAGCAATCGCGGCATCTCGACTTTCCTGACGAGCTTCCAGATCAGGCGCCGCCCCAGGCCAGGGAGCAGGCGCGAGTCCATGCCCTCATCCCCTGGGCCCGCTCGGCTATTGACCCCGAAGCGATCGGTTCCTTCATCGTCAGCATGACCCATCGAGTCAGCGATGTGCTCGGCGCCCTTGCCCTCTGCCGCTACTCCCCTGGTCTCCAGATCGTTCCCTTGCTTGAGACGGTTGAGGACTTGCGGCATGCCCCCGTGCTCATGGCCCGCCTCTTCCGCGTCCCTCATTATCGGGAGCATCTGCGAACCTGTGGGGATCGCCAGCGGCTGATGTTGGGCTATTCCGACAGCAGTAAGGATGGCGGCTATCTCACCTCCTGCTGGGAACTCTACAAGGCGCAAGAGGCCCTGCAACTGGTCGCCCAGCAGGCACAGGTACAGCTGGAGTTTTTTCATGGCCGGGGAGGAACGGTGGGCCGCGGCGGCGGCCCGGCGTACAAGGCAATCACCAGCCAACCGCCGGGCACGGTGCGCGGGCGGCTGCGCGTGACCGAGCAGGGTGAAATGATCAACTTTAAGTACGGTCTGCCGGCGATCGCGCTCCGTAATCTCGACAGCATGGCCGCCGCGACCCTGCTCAGCACTATTCCCAGCGGCCAGGACGGCGCCGCCCTTCCGCGCTCCTGGCGCGAATGCCTCGACTTTCTCTCCGAGGTCTCGCGCGCTACCTACCGGGCCTTGATCGACGACCCAGATTTCCTCCAGTATCTGCATGAGGCGACCCCTCTCGACTTGATTGGCCGCCTGAACATGGGCTCTCGCCCCGCCCGCCGTACCGCCGACGCGGGCCTGGACGACCTCCGGGCTATCCCCTGGGTGTTTGCCTGGATGCAGAGCCGCCACAACCTGCCGGGCTGGTATGGTCTCGGCTCCGCCTTCGAGGCGCTCACCACTCAAAATCCCGCTGCCGGCGCCCTGCTCGGGGAACTGTATTCCAGCTGGCCCTTTTTTCAGGGCCTGATCGACAACGCCATGATGGCGATGGCCAAGGCCGATATCCACATCGCCGCCCATTACGCGGGGCTCGTCCGCAACCAATCGCTGGGCCAGCGGATTTTCCGGCGCATCGCCGCCGAGTATCATCTGACCGAGCGCCACATCCTCCGCCTGACCGGCTTCTCGGCCTTGCTGGACAATTCCCCTGTCCTCCAGAGCTCGATCGCCTTGCGCAACCCGTACGTGGATCCGCTCAGCTTCCTGCAGATCGAACTGCTCCGCCGCCTCCGCCTCACGGCCGGCACCGATCAAGAAGGGGAGGTGGCGCGCGCCATCCAGCTCACGGTCGCCGGGATCGCGGCCGGGCTGCGAAATACCGGCTAGCGGCCTACTGGGTCTACGTGCTTACCTGGGCACCCACGCCACCACGGACCGGTCACTGGGCAAGGTCTCGTGAATATTTAGCTGCCGATAATAGATCTCCAGGGCTTCCGGCACTCCTGGCAGGGCCCGTACACGGGAATCCTCCAGGACGATAGGGACTAATTGCTTGTCAAGAGACCAAACGAGAGCCGCGAGCGCGGCTACGGCCCGAGGCTCGCCCTTCGCGGCCTGCTGGCCCCATAGGTTAATGTCGGCGTAGCGATCCACTCCCCGGCGTCCGGCGAGATAGAGATAGAACGGAGGCGCCAGCACCAGATTCCCAGGCGCCGCCGCCGTCCGCACCGCGGCGGCCAGACGGTCTTCCCCACCATTGGGCCAGGTGGAGGCGGCGCGGGCCGAGGGAAGGGACACGAAGGCCACCAGGACCAGGGCAATCCAGGGCGTAGTGTCGCGAAGCGTCCACGACCTGTGTGCCGAAGCTAGCGCGGCGGGCCGAGCCAGCAGCAGGGCCGCGTTGAGCGCCAAAAACGGCTCCGCGAACTGGAACACCGGCCAGGCCGTGCCCTCCTTGACCGTTGCCACGAGAACCAGGCAAGACCAGATGCCCCACAGAGCGAGCAGCCGCTCGCGGCTCCCGCCCGAGCGCCACAGCCAGCGAGTGCCGGCCAGCCCGAGCAAGAGAAGCGGCCAATCGTCCGCCAACACATGGTAGATGGAGCTCTCGAACCACGTGCCGCTGAAGGGCGAGGCATCCTGGACGAGCATGCCCTGCCAGAAGTCGCGCCCGGCGCCGATGGTGCCAAGAACACCGGCGAGGGCCAGCGGCAGGATCAGTCCCCCGAGGAACGGAGCCAGGCGCTCCCGCCGCCTTACCAGCCAGATCAGGGTCGCGACCGCGACCGGCAGGTACCACACCTTGGTCAGCAAGGCCAACGCACCCAGCACCCCGGCGGCGAAGGTTGTGCGGCGAGAGTCACCCAGCAGCGCGTAGAGCGAGCAGAGGCTAAGAAAGGTCACGAGGGGATTTGGATCAAAGATGCGGCTCCAGATCAATCCGTATGGGGCGAGCGTGTAGAGGGCCGCCGCCAGCACGCCTGGCCCGCGCCGGCTACTGACCCTCCACGCCGTGGCCGCGACCATCAGAATGGTCGCGCAATGCAGAACCCCGGAATAGACGCGAATGATCGCCAACTGATCGTGCAACCGGAAGAGCGCCGCGCCAACCAGGTAAATCCCTGGAGGCTGTACCCCCATAACGCCAGAGTAGAGGGTGGCTCCTTGAACCATTCGATGGGCGACGTAGAGGTAATAGCCATCCACGTAATCCAGATAGGCATGGCTGCCGGTCCTGACCACCAGCAGCCAGTAGGCCGCCAGCAGCAGCGCCAGAGCCGCCGCGGCCGTTAGGCGCGCCGCCCACCAGGACGGGGAAACCGAGCGGCGGCCTGGATGAGGCAGATCGCCCTCCAAGACCAATTCTTCGCCTTTCCTCACCAATGGGACACGAACGCCCGGAGATCCCGCAATCCGCACTTCTGGACTCGCCTGTCTGGCTTCCGTTGGCCGCGGCCAGACCGACTACCCGCCAAGTTCCAGTCTGGATTGTAGCGTGTGAACGCCGCCCACGAAATGACCTGATCAGTTTAGGGCGCCGCCAAGGCCATCACCATCCCGCACTGGCCCGAATGGGTAGTTGTAGCCTCGCCAACTTCGCATACGATCACCCTGGCGACCTAGCTCGGAGGATTATCGGTAGACGGCGCCACCGGTAGTCGGCGCCGGACATACCCAGGAAAGCTAGAGGGATGTGGTACATGTTCAGGCTAAAGCGCTTCCTATCCTCCAGCCTCGGCGCGGCCCTCCGAGGCGCCGGCATCCTGGCCATCTTGCTCGGAGTGGGGATCCCACGCCGCGCCGCCGCGGCCTCGGGCTGTCGCTCCGATCCGATCGTCATCCTCTCCGACGGAATCGTGCTTGATGTGAACGCGATGATCGCCGACGCTCCCTCCGACGTGAAACATATCAGGTATGTCCTGCATGTCCCGGATGGCGCCTCGGTCATCCGCGCCATTTCGACCGGCGGCGCCGTGGGCTACAAGGAGACATTCCAGGTGAAATTCGATAGCGCGCTGGGTGTCTACACGACGGAGGTGCAGGTAAATACAGGGGTCCATAACGTCGCCGTGACGGCCACCATTGAGGGAGGATATGCCTCGCGGTTGGGAATCACGCCGGCCATGGTTGGACTGACCGCATTCGCATGGACGCCGACTACCTCGGTGAAAACGGACGGGCCGGCGGCTCCAAAGGGATCGAAGGGACCGGGCGCGCCGAAGGGACCGGCCACCTTGACGGGAACGATGACGGCCGCGCTGGCGGCGTGGGCCGAGACGGCTGCGTGGAGCGCGCGCGCGTCAACTCAGGGGCTGGCCAGAACCCATCTCGCCGCCGCCATTATCCTGTAGATCGCACTGAATTCGCCGGCCTTGCCCAGGCCGGCGCCGAACCCGACCTACCTTCGGTTTGATCGCGCGCGGGCGCGACGCTCCCGATACTCGCCCAGTCGGCGTCGGATAACGTAGCTAAAAGCTTCGGCCACGATATTCCGCGACATCTTGGAGCGCCCAAGCCGCCGGTCGGGGAACACGATCGGTACCTCGCCCACCGTGTAGCCACCGCGAATGGTTTGATAGACCGTTTCAATCTGGAACGCATAGCCTTGCAGGTTGATCCGATCCAGATCCATGGCCGCCAGCAACTCGCGCCGATAACACTTGAAGCCCGCCGTACAATCCTGAACCGGCAGGGCCAGCAGGTTGCGCGCGAAGACGTTCCCGCTGGTGCTGATGATCTTGCGGATCCGCTTCCAATCAGGAGTAGCGCCGCCCGCGACGTAGCGGGATCCAATTACCAGGTCGTATCGCTCAATGCCGGCCAGTAGTTGCGGCAGATGGCGCGGATCATGTGAAAAGTCCGCGTCCATCTCGAACACGCAGGTAAAATCATGGCGCAGAGCGTAGCGGAATCCCTCGATATATGCGGTGCCAAGCCCCAACTTCCCCTCACGATGCAAAACCTCGATGTTCCCAAGCCGGGTGGCCAGGGCATCGGCGATTGTTCCGGTGCCATCGGGCGAGTTGTCATCGATAATGAGGAGGCTGGCTTGAGGTAACTGTTCGCGAATAGCCAGCACGATGGCTTCCAGGTTTTCGCGTTCGTTGTACGTGGGAATAACGACGAGCGGACGCTGAGTCACGGCCGTGGACGCCCCGTTCATTCTCGCATCCAGGGTACTCGCGGCCTCTCGCTCATCCAGGCTGTACGTCGTTCCCATACCCGCCTAGTGTACGGAGGGCCAAGAAATTGCGTCAAGTTCGACCGGAACCGCCTATTTACAAGGTTTTCCCCTGATGCTACAGTACCCCCGGAACGAATCGAGCCTCATGGGAGTGCTCTGGGAAAGAGAGTTGATCCTTGGTCCGCCGTCCCTCGCGCCGCGACATTCCCCATGGCTTTCGGGCCGCGCTCATCCTTGCTCTTCTGGTTTTTTCCTGGCCCGCCACAGGGGTCGCGCTGGCGATCCAAGCCACCGCTCCCCTCCAGGCCCATCGTGCGGCCAACCACAGCCATGCCCCCTCCGGCACCGAGGCCGCGGTCTATGACGGCGATGTTAACGTCCCGGACGGCACCGCGTTCGCTCCCGGCGCCAGATTCACCAAAATCTGGCGCATCAAGAACATCGGCACCGCTACCTGGACCAGCGCCTTCCGCTGGCACTTCGAGGCGGGCACCCTCATGTCCGGGGCGACCTTG
>DATLQX010000228.1:0-12181 GCA_035534995.1 Chloroflexota bacterium
TGGATACTGCAAGCATGATAACTCCGGGCCATCGTCAATCAGGATTCTTGAGCCTTTGTTGCAAGGGAGCGGGAGAACAGGGCTCACAAAAGCACGATTCGCCGGTGCACTTCCCTTGCACGACAAGATCATAGGAGATCAACCGGTCCACCTCGCTAGAGAAGGTCAGGAGGTCCAAAGCGCAGGCATAGACAAGAGACCGAGATCGAACTATCGGCTGCAAGCGAGCTGGCCTCCTTCGGCAGGGGTAACGGGCTTTTGCATATCGCGTATCGCTCCTTGATCTACTCTGGGCTTATGAGTATAAGGCGAAAGAGCCCGGGCTCATACTCGTAGTCGCTGCGCCGGTCGTCCTCTCCGCTGGGAGCCGCTATTGTCCTCTCTCTGGACGATAGGCGGCCTCATTCGCGCCTCCGGCGGGCTCACCTATGTTCCTGAATCGCTTGTATCCCTCGCGGCTGTTACCTGAGAATTCCTGGCCGGCACTTTATACTGGCTGGATCCTTGATGTCAAGCATTCCGCGATTGGTCGGGAATGATTGGTCGCCCAGGCCCACCAGAGGATCGAGACTTGCGGCGTCGGCGTGCTATACTGAGCGTGTTTCCCCAAGCATACTTTGCTCCTATCCGCGTGGCGCATGGACATACAAAACCAGACGACAAGCACATGAATCGTACTATTCCCTGCCCCACATGCGGCACCGCCAATGACAGCCAGGCCAGCGTTTGCCGGCGCTGCGGTACGCCGCTGCCCACCGCCGCCGGCCGCACGCAGCCCATTGGGGGCCGCACCGCGATCATCAAGCCCCCTGGATCTCCGGGCGCGACCCCCGGCGGCCCGCGCCTTGTCGCCCCCAAGGATCTCGACCTTGGTATGGTACGGGGGGGCGAGACAGTCCGGGCCAAGCTCCGCCTCGCCAATAACGGTTCTGGGCTGCTTTCCGGGACCGCTCGCCTCTCGCCCAGCGCGCCCTGGCTCCGCGTTCTTGGCAGCGGCAGCATCTATTGCGCGGGCGGCGCGGTTGAGTCCCTTGACCTTCAGGCGGACACCACCAATCTGGGGAAGGGCCGCCATAGTGGGGCCGTCGTGCTCGATACGGATGGGGGAAACGCGAAGGTTCAGGTCAGCGTCACCGTCGCGCGCCAGTCGCTGCTCCCCGCCGTGCTCGCCGCCGCCATCGCCGCCGCCGTGGTTTTGGTGATCAGTGGAATCGTCTTCGCCAGCCGCGGCGGCGACCTTCCGTTTATCGCCGCGGCCGCCACGAGAACGCCCATCCCCACCGCGACCAGCTTGCCCACCTCAACCACGTTTCCCTCCCCCACGCCCTCGAACTCTCCCACTGCCGTCCCGACCGCCACGGTGGTGGATACGGGCGCGACCGCGACCGCCGAGGCTCGATTGGCCGCCCAGGCTCAGCAATTGGTCGCCAATGCCTATGCCACGGCCACCGCGGTCGCCGCGCATTCCAACGCGACCGCCACGGCAGTCAGCGCCAGTATCGCCAATCATTCGCCGGCAGCCACGGCGGAACGGATTGCCATCGAGGCGGCGATCAACAAATTCTTGCTCATGCGCGAACACGCGCTGGCCACGGGAGACGCGAGCCAACTGCCCACCGTGGCCTCAGGAAGGGAGCTCAGCTCGCTGCAAGCGAGCGTGCAAACGCTTGCCGCCGCCGGCGAACACTATCGCGTGCATAGTATCGACCAGCCGGTGTGGGACTCGATCGTACTGGACGGCGCCGATAGTGCCCAGGCTACCTTAAGCAAGCACGAGGATGAACTGATCATCCGGATCGATACGGGCCTGGCCGACGATCGGGATCCCACCTATTCGGGCAAGGTAGGGACACTGCGCAATCAGCGGTTCGCCGTTACCTATTCCGTGCGCGACATCAATGGCCAGTGGCTGGTCGTCGACAACACGGTGATTGAGAGTAACCAACCGCAACCGACCCCCGAGCCGGATTTGCTTCCTCCCGCCAATCAGGGACCGGTTACCGCGGAGGGAACGGCGACTCCAGTGCCCACGGCGGCGCCCTCGGCGAATCAGCTGAGTATCGAGCAAGTGGTGAATCTTGCCCTCCCGGCGGTTCTCCGGGTCACCGGGACGATTGCCAACAACCAACAGAGCACGGGCACCGGATTCGTCATCCGTACGTCGGGGAATTTTGCCTATGTGGTAACCAACGATCATGTGGTCAACGGCGCCACCAACGTGGTGCTCAGCAGCCAGGGGAGCGGCCCGCTTCCGGCCCTGAGTGTCCAGGAGGACACCGCCGATGATCTGGCAGTAATCGAGGTCGCGCAACCGGCGCACCCCCTGCCCGCCTTGACCTGGGGTGATTCCACCCAGGCCGGGCTGGGCGAAGCGGTGGTGGCCATCGGCTATGCCCTCGGGTTACAAGGGCAGCCAACGGTGAGCAATGGGATCATCTCCGCCCTTGGCCGCGACGTTGGTCAGCGGTGGCTGTATCTCCAGCACACGGCGCCGATCAACCATGGCAACAGTGGTGGTCCGCTGCTGGACCTACAGGGCAACGTCATTGGGATCAATACGCTGGTCGACGAGAACGCCCAGAGCGTCTATTTCGCTATCCCGGCCGCCAAAGCCAGGAAAGAGGTCAACACATTGATCGGGGCCATGCCCTGATCGTGTGGATCGAGCCGCCGGCGCCGCCGACCATGGGAACGCCGTAGTACTTAGTGGGGGTTCGCGCGGCGCCTCCAGCGTGCCATACTTGAAGCCGTCACCGCGACCGTACTGGCTGGTACGTAGAGTTCTCAAGGGCGTGGCACGCTCGGAAGACTGCCCCGCCGACCTTCGGAGAGGCTACCATATGAATCGGTTCAGTGGCCCGCTGTCGTTGCTCGTGACCTTCTCCATCGCTCTGGACATTGGCGGCATGGTTCCAAGGGCCGTGGCGGTATCGAGTAGCGCGACGCTGGCGGGTACGGTTTACTTTACCCGGGCGGGCCTCCTCTATGGGTCGAACCCGGACGGCTCGTCCGCGCGGGCGCTTACCTCTCTTGGTAAACCCAAGACCCCGGATGAGATGCCTGCCGTATCGCGCGACGGCACCCATGTTGCCTACGTGCAGTGGCAGCAAGTGTCGCATGATCAGCCCTATGGGGTCTATATGCTGAATCCGCACGGCAAGCCGACGAACATTTCCAGGGCGGATCAGTTCCCTTTCTTTCCAGCCTGGTCCCCCGACGGCACCGAGCTCATTTACGGCACCACCGTCTACTATTTCTCGGCGTCCTATTCCGAACTGATCATTCGCCGGGTGGCCGACGACAAACCTATCGACCTGATCGGCAACGTCAACGCCCCACCATCCGACCCAACCTGGTCGCCCGATGGACGCACTATCGTGATCGACCAACTCAGCAGGCAGGGCTCGAACTTCGTGGACGGGCTGCAAGCCCTGGACTACGCCAAAATGCTCGCTTCAGGACAGCCGAAGACTGAGATCGAACATCCACTGACCAATGATGCGTCGCACAACTACATGGCACCCAGCTACTCGCCGGACGGCCGGTTCATTGCCTGCGTGCGTACCGGGCTAAACAGTTCGGACGGCGATCTATGGGTTATGAACGCGGACGGATCCGGTGGCCATATGTTCGCTCATGACGCGCATCACGACCGGCCGGCCTGGTCGCCCGATGGGAGCGCCATCGCCATCACGCGCGGAACCGATATAGCGATTGTCTCGGCCCGCACGGGCACGTTGCTGGCCTCGATCCCCAACGCCACGGGCCCGGCCTGGGGCAGTCGAGTGAGCGCCCGCCCGATTTCGCCCAGCAAGAGCGGCAATGCGTCACCGTCAGCGTCGCCCACGCCGCCGGCTGTCACCAGTAGCGTCTCCAGGACGCCGGCGGTTACGGTAACGTCCGCTGGATTGTTTCACCTGGTCGGCGCCACCTATCAGGTGACGCAGTTGGTGTACCAAGGCGAGGACGTGCTGTACGCGGTGTACTACCACACGACAGGGATCGATCCATCGTCTGTCTCCGGCAGCCTCTCGTTCATCTACAATGGCAAAGCCGAGGGTGCGTTCCCGTTAACCGCCGGAACCGCTGCTGACGGCACGCCTGTATTGACCTCGCACCTGAAATGGCCGTCTAACAAAGGGCTAAAGGCCACGAGGTTGGGTGCCCAGTTCACCGTGCATTGGCGATCGCTTGCACAGCATACGACGGTCTGGTTCGTGCTCGAACCGTAAATTCAGCCAACCCGTCGCGTCATCCAGGGTGTTGCCGGTCGCCTCTCGCACTAAACCCGTGACCCAGCCCAATACCTCGTGCCTTTTCAGGTGGAGTAGTTTGCCGGGACGGTTCCCCGACCGCGGCCGGCCCCGCGGTACCACCCGACCGCGGTCGAGGGGCATCAAAAGAGGCGGCCTGATTTTGCCCTAGCTAATCGGGCTCGGCGCGCTGTAGCTATCGTTCCGCGAAGAGAACGACGCCATGGTCGGCAAGGGAAGGTGGGTTGCGGAGGTGCTCGATTAGGAATTTGACTGGACCAGCACCACCGGGCTGCCGCCGATCACGTAGTCCTTGGGATTGGCGGGGTCGGTATTGTCGGTGGATGGTTGCAGGGTGAAGCGGAAGGTCTTGCCCGAGGCCGTTACCACATTGCCGTTACCGAACTTGTCGTAGGCGATCTCCGATCCGGCCAGGGCCGGGATCCGCACCTGGCGCGCGACCGGGCTCTGGTTCCAGGTTACGTAGATGGTGGCGCCAGGTTTGTGCAGAGTTACCACGTAAATCTGGCTGTGCTTGTCGTAGCGGATGGAGCCGCCGGTCACTCCGGCATACAGGGCCGTGGCAGCCCGATAGGCGTAGAACTCGGGGCGGGCAGTGTGGTTATTCCGGATGAGGCCGAAGGGTTCACCGCCGGCGGTGAAGTCCGTGCCGTCCACCATCCGGTTCACTTCGATGTGCTGCACGTTCAGGGCCAGGGCCAGGGAAAAGGCTTCGATAATGTAGGATGCCTGGTCCTGCATGGTGCCGAAGAAACCCGACCGCGCATAGCGGCGGATGGGGTCGTTATAGGGCAGGGCGTTGGTTTCGGACAACCACATAGGTTTCGCGATCCCGTAGCGGGCCATGATCTGGTTGTAGAGGGTGATGATCGTCCGGTAGTCGCTGGGCCGGCTATACAGGTGGAGATTCGCGTCATCGAAGTAGTCCTGGTTCGCCGCCGCCTGAGGCTCGTGTGAGAGATCGTCCATCAAGGTGGTAAAGAAGGTGCCGTGGTCGTACCAGTAGGGGTCGCCGGAGAGGATGATCTTTGCCTTCGGGTTCACGGCCTTCGCCGCTTGATAGGCAACCTTCACCAATTGGGCGTAATCAGCGACCGAGCCATACCAGGTACGCCATTTACCAGTGGGGATGCTTACTTCGTTCCAGAGAATCCAGTCGTTGATCCGGCCCTTGTAATGGGCGACGATCAACTTGACGAAGTGGCCCCAATAGTTATGAGGGTCGTTGTAGGGCAGATACAGGCCCTTGGGAATGGAGTCGCCATGCTGAGCTGGATGCAGCGCCGCCCAGTCGGGAGTATTGATTAACAAGCCCACCAGTTGGCGGCCGGTCGCGATCTCGTGATTGATCTGGTGGTCGCGGTCGGTGGCCCAGAGGTTGTAAGAGTTCGGGCCGCTGGGTTGAATATTCTTCCACCAGAACGTCAGGCGCTCCCAGCCCACGCCGATTTCCGAGGCCGCGGCCGGCGCGCGCCATGCCTCTACCACGCCGAAGCGTGGATCAGGGGTACTGGGGCGGCTGGCCTGGGCCGCGTATGACTGACTGGTCCCGGCCGATCGCGGAGCGATACCCGCCAGGAGGACGAATGAGATTACCGCTGCCACTCGGCAGGGGACGGAGAGCAGGGATTTCATTCGCATCGTACGCCAGTCTCCAGTGAACTAAGGTGCCTTGAACAGGTACCTGGCACCAGTATGGGGACGAGTACTGACCGATAAACAGTCCCAGAACGGGCTAGGATGAATGGGGGGCTCGCGGATCTCAAGAGAAAATACCGCGCGTTACCCCACTCGGGCCAGCACGAATTTACCACTCCTTATAGCATCCGAGATGATCTCGATATCAGGGGCAAGGCTCCGATCGATGTCCAGGTGTGGCACTATGGCCCGTATCTCGGACAACAAAGCCTCAAGACGTGGACTACTCTGGAGAGGCCGCCTGCATTCCAGGGCCTGGGCGGCGCAAAGCAATTCAATGGCAATGGCGCGCGTAGTATTTTCCAGCACCCTCCGTGCCTTCCAGGCAGCGGTGGCGCCCATGCTCACGTAGTCCTCGATGCCGGCGGAGGTGGGAATGGAATCAACACTGGCGGGGTGGGCAAGGATCTTGTTTTCCGCTACGAGCGCGGCGGCCACGTACTGAGCGATCATCATGCCCGAGCGCAGGCCGGGCTCGGGGGTCAGGTAGACGGGCAGCGCCGCCTCGCCCTCCCAGGTGCTGACCAGGGCGTAGGTCCGTCGCTCACTGAATCCGCCGAGCGTGGTCAAGGCAATGGCCAGGTAATCAAGCGGTAGAGCCAGAGGCTGGCCGTGAAAGTTCCCCCCGGACAGCACCTCTCCATCATCGGGGAAACAGAGGGGATTGTCGGTGACGGCGCCTAGCTCGCGGCCTATTACCTGGCGTACGTGGGCCATTGCTTCCCGCACCGCCCCCAGCACCTGGGGGATGCAGCGTAGCGTATAGGGATCCTGTACACGCGCGCAATCGGCGTGACCGGCCAGAATCTCGCTCCCGGCCAGCCACCGCCTTAGGACGGCGGCACTGGCGGTTTGGGCGGGTTGCGCGCGCAACCGCTGGATCCTGGGGTCGAAAGCAGTGTCAGTACCGCGGAGGGCATCGACGCTCATGGCGGCGGCGGCCTCGGCTACCTGGAGCAAATATTCCGCGTCGGCAATACACAGAACGCCGACCGCGCTCATCAGATGGGTACCGTTGATCAGGGCCAGACCCTCCTTGGCCGCCAGGGTCAACGGGGCCAGTCCGGCGCGGGCCAGAGCCTGATCGCCCGGCAGTCGTTCACCGCGATACCATGCCTCCCCTTCACCGATCAGAACCAGGGCCATATGGGCGAGGGGCGCCAGATCGCCGCTGGCCCCAAGTGAACCCTGCCAGGGGATGACAGGATGCACCCCTGCATTGAGCAGGGCAAGCAGCCCATCGACCAGGGCTGGCCGGACCCCGGAATAGCCGCGGGCAAGGCTGGCGGCAGTGATCAGCAACATCGCCCGCGTCACATCGAGCGGCAGCGGATCTCCCACCCCAGCGGCGTGGCTACGTACCAGGTTGCGTTGCAACTCCACCAATTGAGATGGGGATACCCGGACGCGGGCCAGACTGCCGAAGCCGGTGTTGACCCCATACACGGTATCGCCATGGGCCACGATGGACTCAATGAGCCCGCGGCCCCGCGCCATCGCGATCCGCGCGGACTCGGCCAGCACCACTGATCCGCCCTTACGGGCCACCGCTACCACCTCCATGGGTGCTAGCGGACTGCCGTCAAGTTCGATTGAACTTGGCGGCATGCCAGGTGTTTCTTCCATGCAGCCGTCTCCCGGTGGGCTATGTTACCGTGGTCGGAGGGGCGATGGCTAGGGTTGTGGCAAAATTCGTCCGTGGTAGGATGTCAGTAAGGCGCCATGGCACCCGCTGATTCACGGCGGGGAAATAAGGAAACACGAGGTACTACATGAAACAGCTGGGTGTGCTCAGCGATACCCATCTCAGGAGCGAAAGGGTGGAAATTCCGGACGCGCTGCTGGATGCCTTCGCCGGGGTGGACGGTATCCTGCACGCTGGTGATCTGATCTGTCCGGAGGTGCTGGATCGTTTGCGAACCATCGCCCCGGTGTGGTCGGTCTATGGAAACATGGACCCGCCCACCCTTCAACACATGTTGAGCCGCACCTTGATCATTCCAGTCGAGGACCTGGCGATCGGGCTGACCCATGGGCATATTGGGTCGGGAGCCAGCACACCGGCGCGGGCGCTTGCCTGCTTTGCCGATCACCCCGATATCCGGGTGGTGGTATTCGGCCACAGCCATGAGCCGTACAATCAGGAGCGAGGGCCGGTACGCTTGTTTAATCCCGGCTCGCCCACGCAGCCGCGGCAACAGCCCCGGCCCTCATATGGGATGCTGGAGATAGACGGCGACCAGGTGAGCGCGACGCTCTATTACCTGTGAAGGGGAGAACGGAGGCAGGGGCGCGATGCAACGCAAGGGAATGCTTATTGGCGTACAGTCGAAGGATATTGATGAATATGAGCGGATACACAAGGACGTGTGGCCAGAGGTGCTGGCGACCATACACGACTGTAATATCCGCAATTATTCCATTTTCCGCCTGGAGAATATGCTCTTCGCCTACTACGAATACATAGGCGACGACTACCAGGCGGATATGGCCAGGATGGCCGCCGACCCAAAGACGCGGGAGTGGTGGAGCATTACCGATCCCATGCAGGTGCCGGTCGAGGAGGCCGGACCGGGCGAGTGGTGGGCGGCCCTCAAGGAAGTGTTTCACGTCGACTGAACTGCCCCGAGCGGTGGCGCGGGGAACGCATGCCTCCCTCGCCACCGCTGGGTTCTCAGGCGGATATGCGTTCCGTCTCCAGAACGGGCTCCGTCACCAGCGGGAGGAGCGCCTCGTCGAAGACCTCTTGAATCTCCCCCACGGGGATGAAACGCATCTCCGCGCGCAGTTCCGACGGCAGGTCGTCGAGATCCTTTTCATTTTGCCGGGGCAGCAATACCGTGCGAATGCCGGCCCGGTGCGCCCCAAGCATTTTCTCCTTGATTCCCCCCACCGGCAAGACCTTCCCCCGCAGGGTAATTTCCCCCGTCAGCGCCAGATCCGCCCGCACCGGGCGGCCGGTCATCAGCGAGGCGATGGCCAGGGCCATGGTCACTCCCGCCGACGGGCCATCCTTTGGCACCGCTCCGGCAGGTACATGGATGTGCAGGGTACTCCGGTCCCATAGGTCGGGATCGATTCCAAGCCGGCTCGACCCAGCTCGCACACAGGTAAGGGCTGCCTGCGCTGACTCCTTCATGACATCACCGAGCTGTCCGGTCAGGACCAGCCGCTCCTCCTTGCTCGGAGTGCGGGCCGCCTCGACGAAGACGATGTCACCGCCTACGGGAGTCCATACCAGTCCGGTTGCTACTCCCGGACGGTCGATTCGTTCCGCCTGCTCGTTATGATATTGTTCGCGGCCAAGCAGCCGATGCACTGCCGCCACGTCGACAATCACCGGCCGAGCCGTGGCCACGGGGGTCGCGGCCCCGGCGCCATCCCCAACCGGCTCGATCTCTCCCGGATCGGTTGAGTTCGCGGACGGCAACTCAAGGATCGGCGCCTGGGCTTCATGGGTGCTCGTGTCCTTGGCGATGCTTTCATCGCTTTCATTGGGGCGGTGGGCGGCGCCGGAGTCCGCCGTGCGTTCGCTGATTTCGCGGGCTACCTTGCGGCACAGCGAGGCGATCTGGCGCTCCAGGGTACGTACGCCGGCTTCTCGTGTGTAGGCCCGCACCACCTCGCGAATCGCCCTTTCCTCGATCGTGATCTCGCCCTCGGTGAGTCCATTTGCTTCCCGCTGCTTGGGAACCAGGTACCGAGTCGCGATCATGAGCTTCTCGTCCTCGGTATACCCAGGAAGTTGCAGAACCTCCATCCGGTCTAGGAGGGGCGGTGGGATCGTGTCAAGGGTATTGGCCGTGGCGATAAAGGTCACGCGCGAGAGGTCAAAGGGAATGTCCAGATAGTTGTCGCGGAACTCACGATTCTGTTCTGGATCGAGCACCTCAAGCAGAGCCGAGGATGGATCACCGCGCCAGTCTGAGCCAACTTTGTCGATTTCGTCCAGCATGAAAACGGGATCATTGGTGCCGGCGCGCCGGAGAGCCTGAATGATCGAACCCGGCATGGCGCCAATATAGGTGCGCCGATGGCCGCGGACCTCGGCCTCGTCCCGCACCCCGCCCAGGGACAGGCGGGTGAACTTCCGCCCCATGGCCCGAGCAATCGATTGCCCGAGGCTGGTCTTTCCCACCCCCGGCGGACCCACCAGGCAGAGAAGGGGCTCGCGTTCTCCCGCGACCCCTTCGATGCCGCGGTCGTGCTTCATCTTCCGCACGGCCAGGTATTCCAGAATGCGATCTTTGATCTTCTCCAGATCGTAGTGATCTTCATCCAGGATTCGCCGAGCGGCGGGCACGTCGATCTCGCCGCCCGAACTGGTCATCCAGGGGAGACTGATCAGAAGATCAATATAGGTGCGAATGACCGAGTGCTCGGGAGACGCGGTGGGAATCCGTTCCAGCCGCGACAATTCGCGATCCGCCTCTTTCCGCGCCTCCGGTGATAGTTTCGCCTTTTCCAGGCGTTCGCGCAGTTCGTTGATCTCCGCCTGCTGATCGTCAGACTCCCCCAGCTCGCGTTGAATGGCCTTCAACTGTTCGCGTAGTATGTACTCCCGCTGCGCCTTGCTCATCTCCTCCTGGGCCTGGCCCTGAATACGGCGGCCCAATTCGAGCACCTCAAGCTCGTGGCTCATCACTTCGTTCAGCTTGCGAAGCTTCCCGGAAAGTGAATCGTTCTCAAGAACCTCTTGCTTGACGTCCAGATCTATTTGCAGGCTCTGCGCGATCAGATAGATCAGTTGCCGGGTGTCTTCCAGGTTCATCACCACGGTGGCCAGTTCCTCGGGGAGATATTGGGCCAGGCCCACCAGTTGCTGGAAGGCTGCTACCGCGTTACGGCGCAAGGCCTCGACCTCAAGCGATGTATCCTCGGGATCCGGGTATGAAGACACGCGGGCGGTGAGGTACGGGCTTTCGGAAATATACTCGTCGATGCGGATCCGTTCGAGCCCCTGCATGGCCACCATCAATCCGCCATCGGGCCGGCGGAGCAGTTGAAGAATCCGAGCGGCGGTCCCGATGCGCCGCACTTGATCGGGCTGGGCATTCTCCACCGACGGATCAATCTGGGCCACCAGGGCCACCAGGCGATTACCACGCATGGCGTCGTCCACCAGTTGCACCGAGCGTGCCTGCCCCACCATTAAGGGAAGGGCCGCGTACGGGTAGACTACCAGGCCGCGGAGGGGTAACACGGGAAGGGTCTCCGGGATCGCGGCCTGCGCCATCTCCACCGGTTCGATTTCCCCAATCACCGGTGCCGGAGTGGCCGGCGTGGTCTCCACCGCCTCCCCTTCCTGGCTTTCCCGCGCGTTTGTCTCGGGAGGGGAATCTTGAGCATCTTTGTCGTGTTCTGACATCAATTCGTTCTCCAGTGCTCCGGCGAAAACCGGATGCACCATGTAGGGAAGCGCCCGCGTGCGCTTCGACTCAGGCCGACGCGCGTGGCAGAGTGATCAGCAAAAAGCCCTGATCCAGGATGGCGCTTACGCGCTGCCCGTCCACTGGCCTGGGCAAGCGCACCTCGGCCCGAAACGGGCCATAGTGGATCTGTGCCTCATGAAAGGAGACCCCGCCGTCCATCTCGATATTGGGATCGCGCTGGTGACGATTGCCGGTCACTACAAGGTGATCCGAGTAGACGGTAATTTCAATCGCGTCTTCCGGCACCCCGGCAAGCTCCATTTTCACGAGCAGGGCGTGAGGCGTCTCGTAGACATCGGTGAGTGGGCGCCACTCGCCCGCCCGGAGCAGGGTACGCTGGCGAACGTGCCATAGTTCATGAAACAATCGCTCGAGATCCTGCTGTTCGGTGGTGGCATTTGTCGTGTGAGTCACGTACCGGTAGCGCACGCGCATTCTCTTCTCCTTGGGGCCATCCCATCCGCTCACGGTTCGCACGCTCGCGCGATACAGTACCAGTGGCGCGTACAAGATCCATGATACCGCGGGGCAAGGTAATGTATCGATAGTCCTATGACCCAGTGTGCCCTACAAACCTGGGAAGCGTGCTACGATCACGGCAGTGGAGAGGGGTCGGGCATGGCCGAGCACATACTGGTGGTTGAAGACGATGCCGCCGTGGCCCGCGGCCTGCAATATCTCCTCACCCAGGAGGGCTGGAACGTCGCGGTGGCGCGCAGCGCGGAGGAGGCGCTGACCCTGATCGCCGACCGAGCGCCCGACCTGGCTATCCTTGAC
>DATLQX010000229.1:0-2097 GCA_035534995.1 Chloroflexota bacterium
AATGCGCGCTTCCTCTACTCCCGGCAGCAATCCGACCGCCGTGCGCGCGCCCTCGGTGATCGCCTCGTGCATGGGACAGCCCGGCGTGGTCATGGTCATGGTGACCACAACCACCGCTTCCTGGATCGCCACGTCGTAGACCAGCCCCAGATCCACCACGTTCACCCCCAACTCGGGATCGTAGACTTCGTAGAGAGCGGCGTAGACGTGCTCATCGGTCACCACCGCGAGAGCTGGTTCGCGCATGGCCCTACTCCACCGCTCGCCGGAAACGCACATGCCATTCGTCCGGCCCTACCTGGGCGGCGGCATGCGTGAACCCTTGCCGCCCCAGCACCTTGTAGAGTGGGATCGGCTCGAAGGTGTTGATCACGAGCAACTCCTCATCCGGGGCCAATGTCTTGATCGCGGTCATGATCCGGTCGAACGGCTCCTTGCGCCGCCGTTGATCCTCGCGGACGTCCACGGTCACGGTTGCCCGGGCTGGGTTGGGCGCCGGAGCGATCGGGGCCACCGACCGCTCCGGCGTCGCCGCGCCCGCTCGCTCGATGGTGATGTGGAAACTGCCATCGGGATGTGGGGTGGTCTGGTACCCGTAGCCGCGCTCGGCCAACTCCGGATACAGGAAGAGTGGTTCCCGCTCGTTAATGGCCAGCAAGGTCGTGCCGTCCGGCAGACTGGCCAGGGATTCGAGGATCCGCATCATGGGTTGCGGCGGCTCCAGGCCGCGATTGTCGAGCACCACCGCCGGTGGCGCTTGATCGGTGAACATGGTCATTTTCTCCATCCTCTCATGGCCATGGGTGGCTCGGGCGGTATGTGTCGGCCCGAGCCACCCACGGCGCGCCTACGGAACCCGGCGGGTGATCGCGACCACCCAACGCTCCGGGCCCATTTCCTTCTCCTCCCAATCGAACTCCGCTGGATGCTCGGCCAGCAGTTGATAGTGCAAGGGCTTGGGGTCATGATCGTTGATCAGCCGAACCTGGCACCCAGGTTCCAGGCTCGCCAGTTCGCTGAAGATCCGCTCGTGCCGCTCACGGGGGGCGAGGTCGCGCACGTCCAGGTCCAACACCGGTTGTTTGGTCATTTTTCTCCACCTTTCCCCGGCGAACGGAGGGCCGCCGCCAGGTTGAGCCCGAATAGCCAGGTAGCCAGGGCGACCACGGAAGCCGCCGGCCTAATCAAGCTTTTCTCCCAGAGCACCGCCCCAAGCACGCCGATCAGCCCCGCGTTGTAGAGCCAGAAGGTGAGCCTGGCCGCGCGGTCCTGGATCAGATCGCGCATCATCGGCACTTTTTGCCGTCCAACCAGAGGCGCGTAGCGGCGATTCCAGACCAGAAACGGGACGATCTTGTACAGATAGCCCATAATCGTCTGCCCCACGAAACCGAGCAGAAAGAGCAAGCCCAGCGCCAACGCGGTCCGCCCGTCAAACCACCAGCCGACCCCGCCCAGAGCGGCGCGCAGGGTCAGCCCGCCGCAGAGCAGGAGATACCCCAGCCCGGCCAGGGCGTGCCACTGGGTCGGCTCCAGCACTTTCTTGTGACGGGACCGCAAGATGCGGATCGTGTCCAGCGTGAACACCAGGATGGCCAGGAGGATCAGCACCCCCGACCCCAGGCACACGGTCAACGGCCACCCGGCCAGCAGCCCCGCCGCCAGCGTCGCCAATCCACCGTTGAGCAGGCCCCAGCAGAGCCAGCCTGGCCGCTCATCGGCGACATGCGCCAGGGCGAACATCGGGCCCAGCTTGTACGAGACGCCCATCACCGTGCCGACCCCCCACCCGACGAATCCCAGGAGGACATGCGCCGGCAGCACCTGGAGCATGCGGCCGCCGAGGAAGCCGGTTTGTCGGTCCACGGCCAGGGTAAGTCCCCCCAGGACGACCAACACCAGAGAGATCAAGCCGGCCGCCACGAAGTAGGCGGAGACGGGCCGGCGCGGCGCCCGCGCGATGGTCCACAGCATCACGGCCGCGAACAGCCCCGCGCTCAGGGTCACCAGGGTGCCGCCTACGGCCAGCGCCGGCCACCAGGCGCTCCAGAAACCGGCCACCAGCAGGGCCACGCCGGTCACCCAGAGGGGATAGTG
>DATLQX010000230.1:0-31468 GCA_035534995.1 Chloroflexota bacterium
AAGTCCTGGAGCCTGACCTTTACCCAGCCCGGCACCTATCACTACTTCTGCCTGATCCACTACGACACCAGCCCCGGCGGCCAGAAGATGGGCGGCACGGTGATCGTGGAACCCCGCCCGAGCGCGAGCCATCTCTACAACGTCAACGCGGGCTCAATGTACGACAGCGCGGTCAACGGCTCCGATAGCTTCACCCCCGCCCAGTTGACCATCCACGCGGGCGACGCGGTGGTCTGGCACGGCTTCCTCCACACCATTACTTTCGGGCCCGCCGCCGAGATCGCCCATCTTCGACAGACCCTGATCGTGCCCGTCCCCCAGAAGGCCGGTCCGCCGATCCTGGCCTTCAACCCTCTGGTGGCCCTGCCCAGTGGCGGCAAGAGCTATAGCGGCACGGGCTTTGTCAGTTCCGGCTTGCTGACCCCCACCGGCCCTCAGGTGCCCTCGTACAAGCTCACCTTCCCCAAGCCCGGCACCTACACCTATAGTTGTCTGCTTCATGCCCATATGCAGGGCACGATCACCGTACTGCCCGCCGGCATGTAGGCTCGTTCATCGCGCTGGGAGGCGAAGGCGCGAAAAGCGCCTCCGCCTCCCATGCCGTTCGGCGGGCATGACACACGTTATTCAAGGAGCGCTGCCGCGCCGCCTGAGAAAGACGCTAGCTCACCGACATCGGCACGTCCTGTCTTTGAGCATCGGTCCGCTGGTCCGCGTGCCGGGACTCACCCGCCCGAGCGCGTCACGGTTATCCGGTCCTTCTCAGCCCACGCGACACCGACGGCCAGGCTACCAGCCCGTGCCGCGGCAGAAGATCTGGTTACTGCCGTCCTCATCCATGTTGCACTGTCCAAAGGACGCCGGCAGTTTGGTAATCGCGACGGACCCATCACAGAAGATATGGCCATCGCCGTCCGGGTCGCGGTAGCAGCCGTAGGCGGACAGGGGCAGCGTGGCGGCAGCACTCGGCGCCCTCTGCTGCACGCTACTCGGATGGGTACTCAGGACGCCGGTGCCCAGTCCCGCCGCCGCCAGAGTGCCCGCGATCACCAGCGACGACCCGCGGCTTTTGGCGAGCCACACTAACGTGCGTGTCTCCACGCGCTTCAGCCAACATTTCACAGCGGACATGATGGTCTTCCCTTTCGCTGATGGGTGATCGTGCCGCTTGCACTGTACCAGCACAGGTGGCAGGGCTGTCAATAACCCAGGAGCGTTAAAAGCGTGCGAATCATTTCACGATTCTCAGGTCACGCCCCCCTACACCTCACGGCGCGCCAGGGCCAAGCATGCGGCGCCCGAGCAGACGGCGGCGAGGAGCAGACCGCCGAGCACGGGCCCTAACAGGTCGCCCGCTCCCCAAGCCCCACTCAGTAACGCATGGGCATGGCCGGTGATGCTCATGGGTAAGTTATCGCCCAGCGGCGACCAGAGCGCGGGCAGCGTCGAGAGGGCGATGAAGAGTACGAAGGCCACTCCTCCGGCTGCCACTCCGCTCGGCAGCAGGGTACCGCAGAGCAGGGTGATCGCCAGCACGTCAAGCAGGGTGACGGCAAGTCCAAGATTGATCGCCAGGTACGGTCCCAGCCGCGCGCCGGCGAACAGCAGCGCGATATAGTAGAAGGCGGCAATGGCCCCCAGCGCCAATGCGCCCAGCAGCACCAGGCCATAACCGGTGAGCTTCGCCAGCAGGTAGGCGCTTCGGGCGATAGGTCGGCTGAGCACCATGGCACCCACGCCGTGCGCTCGTTCCTCGGCCACCGCGCCCATCGCCAGGAGGATCGCCGCCAGGATCGGCAGTTGCGCCATATTGCTCAGATAGGCATCCACCGCATCGACCACGGTCTGCTTCCCCACGATGATTTTGATGTTGCCGGTGGTGGAGTGGCGGATCAGATCCGGCAACATGTGGGTCAACAGTGGCCCACTGATCCCGGCGATCAGGAACACGGCGGCGGCAATCAGTACGCGATACGTCGCCAGGCTCTCGCGCAGTTCTTTCCGGGTGAGCGTGAGATACCCGTTCACGCCGCCCCCTCCTTGCCCGGTTGCACCAGACGCACGAAGATATCCTCCAGGCTGGGGAGTACCTGCTCGTAGCGAATCAAGGTGTTGCCGCCGGCCAGCGCCAGACGAGGCAATTCCCGCTCGGCGCGGGCCAGATCGCGCGCCAACACGCGCACGGTGCGCCCGTCGGCCGTGGCCGAGGCGATCCAGGGATGCGGCGATAGGCTTGCCGCCAGCGATGCCGCATCCTCGGCGATCTCGATCACAAAGGTTGGCCGCGCATAGCGTTCCTTGAGCCGCGTGATGGTTTCCTGCACGATCAGCCGGCCCGCGGCCAGGATGGCGACCTGGTCGCACACCCGATCGATGTCGTCCAGGATATGCGAGGAGAGAAAGACCGTGGTCGTACCACGCAGGCCGGCGATAATCCGCAGTACGTCGCGACGACCTAGCGGGTCGAGCGTCGATACGGGCTCGTCAAGGATCATCACCGCCGGCCGATGGATCAGCGCCTGCGCGATACCCAAACGGCCTTTCATGCCGCCGGAGAAGCCGCCGATGCGCCGCGTGGCGGCGTCGCCCAGGCCCACCAGGTCGAGCGCCTCGGCGGCGCGGGGACGTCGCTCGCGGGCCGGCACCTCGCTGAGCGCGGCGGCGAATTCCAGGAACTCCCGCGCCGACATCCAGCTCGGAAAGGCCGGCTCTTGCGGCAGGTAACCAAGCACGCGACGGACCCGACCCGCGTGCTTGGTGACGCTCATTCCGGCAATGGAGGCATCACCGCTGGTGGGCTGGTTCAAGGTGGCCAGGATTCGGATGGCCGTGCTCTTTCCGGCGCCGTTAGGGCCAAGAAAGCCGAAGATGCTTCCCTCGGGCACGCTCAGATCGAGGTGATCGATCGCGCTGACGTTGGCGTAGCGTTTGCTCAGGCCCTGGCAGAGGATGGCGTACATCGGTCAATACTCCCCACGCCCGTACAGCCAGTACGCGGCCTGTCCCAGGGGACCGCCCAGTACGATCACGGCAGTCCACCAGCGCCTGTCGCCGCCAATCACGATTTCGCGCCGGTTCAGGTCGTCCAGGCAGTAGTGTATGCAGTAGAGATCGAGAACCACGGCGATCATGACACCCACGAGACTTACGGTCACCATGTTCACACGTCCTTCCGGCCGAGGATGAAATAGGCGATCGGCCCGAGAGTGCCGAACAAGACTACCACGATTCCCCAGAGGAGCTTGCTGCCCCGGACCTCCATATCCTGGCGTCGAACCAGGTCGATCAAGGCCACGGCCATGAGCGCGAGCGAGATCAGCACAATCGGTGCCAGAAGCAGCAGATCCTGGGTGGTGATCGCCTGGCTGCTGGCGATCAGTGACTCGAAGGCAAGAGGATGGCGCATGGTTATCTCGCCTCCCCGATCTCTGCTGCCGCGGCGACCCGGCGCCGCAGATCCGTGATGAACGCATCGCGCTGGTCCACGTTGATCACTACCTCACGCACCTTCCAGCCAGGCACGAGGTGAAGGAGGCGGAAGCTCTGGGGCCGCCGCAGCCGGATCGCCACCAGATTCACCGGCCACAAGGCCAGGAAGAGGGTGTGAGGGTACAGCCGGAGGGGAAACCCGGTGGCCGTGCGCTCCGTGGCATGCACGGCGGCGATGTCGCGGTAGCGGATCGAGCCGCCAAAGTTGAGGCCCTGGCGGAGCACCAGCCGATCCGCCCGAAGTTCATGCCGCGTGAAGAAAGGACTGACGAAGATGCCGGCCAGGAGGATGGTGTCCCGCACCGTGCCTTGCACGGTTTCCTTCTCCGGCAGTGGCCGCCCTCGCGCCGCCAGGGCGAGGGCGGAGAGCGGGCGGAGCAAGAGGCTCAGGGTCATCAAGCCCCATCCCCAGGCCACTTTGGGGGCGAGCGTATAGCTATAGCGAATCGTATCGGTCATGGGTCCTCTCCCCTCCCCTTTTCTCACCGCTGAGCCAGGCATATTCCGCCAGGGAGCGCACGTCCCGGAGAAGCTCCCGAAACAGGCCGCTCAGCGATGCGAGCAACAAGAGCGCGCTCAGCGCCCGCGTAAGCCGGAACCAGAGCGGCATGTCCTTGTGCCGCACAACCTTCTTCAATTCAAGTAGGAGGCTCCATGCCGTGAGAGCAAAGATCGCGACCAAGCTGGCGGCGAGCCCTGATCGGGCGCTCCGCCGCCGCAGCCGCCGGCGAAACTCATGCTCCATCGGGGGCACGGCGGGGGTGGGGGCAAGGGTAGCCAGCGCGTCGTCGGCGGCCCGCAAGGAGGCCAATGTCTCCTGGCAGACTGGGCAGGCCGCGAGATGCGCCTCCACCAGCCGGCGCCGTTCGGTCTCCAGCTCCCCATCCAGATAGGCGGAGAGCAGCGGTTGGACGGTCTCGTGCGGGTCAGCCATCATTCCTCTCCCTTCCACTGTTGTGCATAGGCGGCGCGGAAGGCGTGGCGGGCGCGATGGATGAGCGAGGTGACGGCCTCCACGGAGATCCCCAATGCCTCGGCGATTTCGGCGTAGGCGAGACCCTGCAACTGCCGCAGGACAAGCGCCTGTCGATACTGAGCCGGCAGCGCATCGAGCGTGGATCGCACCTCGTGCCGTCGCTCACGTTCGAGGTGCCGCGCCATCGGGTCGATCCCACCCGGCGCCGCCATGAGCGCCGCCGCGTCGTCGACTAACGCCGGGCGGCGGCTCGCCGCGCGGTAAGCATCAATACAGGTGGTAGTGGCGATATGGTAGATCCAGGCCCGAACGCTCAGGTTCTCGCCGGTGCGGCGGAGATACTGGAACACCTTGAGGAACACATCCTGGGTCAACTCCTCGGCGAGCGGTGCCGCCCCGACGCTCCGGTAGATATAGGCGAAAATGGGCTGGCGATAACGCGCGAACAAGGCGTCGAACGCGCGCGTATTGCCTGTCTTGAAGGCGACCACGAGATCCGCGTCGGAGAGCGACGCCGGCGCGGACCGAAGCCCTTCGCTCTCCATCGCCGCGACCGCCATGCCAGGCAGAGACCACATCTTCCTTCCACTCCTCCAGGGTCGTCGTCCTCACCCTCTACAGGTTATAACGTCGCGGCGGCGCAAACCTTTCGCCCATTTGAGAGCGACCGCGCTCGCCAGGAAGCCGAGGCGGTCACTATCGCTTCCAGACCGTGATCATGTACCCAGGGTTTCTTGACGAGCACCCGCGAATGATCTATAACCTTGGCACGGGGAACGTGAGATCGCGCGGATCTCCTGGTGCCGCCTTGACGCCGACGCGGGGGTAGAAATGGCAGTTGGTACGCATGCCAGGCAGGGCCCGCGGGCTGCCCCAGTTCGATCGGCCACGAGCTCTGCCTATGGGCCTGCTGTACCGCTCTCCGAGTCACGGCACCCAGCGGATGCCCTGCGACGTGCCATCTCGCGGCCTGCCTCCCTGAGCGCGCACGATGTCCCGCGGTTGCGGCGGACCATCGGCAAGCGGGCGGTCTGCCGCCTTCTCGCCGCGCAAACAGCGCCACACGCTCCTTCATGTACAAGAGCAAGCTCTCGTCGGTCCAGCAAGACGTAGTCCAGGAATATTATGGAGAAAAGATCCTGACCCGCTATGTAGCCGTCTATCGGCTCAATCGGAGTTGGTCGCGCTAAAGGACGCCGGTGGACGGACGCGGGCGCGGTTCGGACCGCGACGAGCCGATTCTTCCGGCATGTCTCACGAGCCACGGTTTGGGGGTAGCTCCGTCATGGATACGGCAAAACGACTTTTACACGATCTGGGCTTACCGGATGGCGAGCCGCGTGATCTTCCCACCTCCGCCGAACGTTTCCCCGATGGCAGCCACTATCGGGTCGAGATCCCCAGCGTCGAGGGACCGGCGGCGCTCCGGGCCGTGATCGAGGCTGCCCGCTCCCATGGCGTGCCGCTCCATCGAGTATCCCAGGGCAGTGGGATCATGCTGTTGACCGACGACGAGATACGGGATATGGCTCAACTGGGCCGCGACCACGGGATCGAGGTGTGTCTATTCGTGGGGCCTCGCGCTCATTGGGAAGGGAGCGCCCAGGCCCTTACCCCAGACGGCAAAGTGTTCGGCTGGCGCCACACGAGCATGGATCAACTGGTCTTTGCTTTCCGCGACGTGGAGCGGGCGGTGCATTTGGGAATACGCAGCGTGTTGGTGGCCGATGAGGGATTGCTGTGGCTGATTCAGCAGGCGCGGCGCCGATCGCTGCTGCCCGCCAATTTGGTGGTCAAGGTTTCGGCTCTTCTGGGAGTGGCCAACCCAATCGGGGTCAAATTGCTGGTGGAGAATGGGGCCGATACGGTCAACGTGGCCTCCGATATCTCCCTGGCCCGGCTAGCGGCGGTCCGCCAGGTGGTTCCCACCCCGCTCGATCTCTATATCGAAAGCCCGGATGGACTGGGCGGTTTCGCCCGCTACCATGAACTCCCCGAATTGGTCCAGGTTGGCGCTCCCATCTACCTGAAGTTTGGTCTCCGCAACGCGCCGAACATCTATCCGAGCGGACAGCATCTCGAGGCGGTGGCGATCCAGACCGGGCGCGAGCGAGTGCGCCGGGCCGCCATTGGACTCGAACTACTGGCGCGCTCGGACGTGGAGTACGCCTGCTCGGCGCCGGGCGCGGCGGGACTCGGCGTGCCCGAGCCCTAACTCAAGCTGGGAAGAGGCAGGCGGGAGGGGAACCTGGCTATCGGTTTTCCGATGTACGGGGGAGCCCTCCTCCATGCCGACCTTATCGTGCTCGATATGCTCACTCCGGCGGAGCGCCTGGCGTTCGTGTTACATGACCTGTCCGAGTTGCGTTCGAGTCCGGTCATCCAGGCCGCCTCGCCGATCGCCGTGCCAAGGGTGGCCGGGCCGCGAGGCGAGCGGGCCAAGGGTGCTCTTCCAGGGGAAGCGGGTGGCGATGGCCTGCCCTTCCAGATAGTTGCCGCCCGGTATGCGGAGGAAGCTGGGATGGAGGGCCAGGAGATCGCGCATCAGGTCGATACGCATCCCGTTTGGCCGGTTATTCCAGGTGGGCGGGAAGAGCGAGACCAAAGTAAACCAGACCTGCCCAGGGTGTGTCCCCGAAATGACGAAGGCGCGTTATCCAGCATGGCTCGATTGGCGATCAGTTCGCCATAGATGCCGCCATCGCCGGAGTGGTACTAATTTGTCTTTCCGGTGAACAATTGCTCCCATCAGTATATGCGGCGTAGGGCACGCGCGGTTAGCCCGCGAACGGGTGCCGGCCCTATTGAATACGCGGAATCCGCCGATACAGAGGAATAGGGGGCAGTCCGCCCCGGTGGGGAGCTCCTGCTTGGCGCTCATCCCAAGAGGACTTGGTCCAATCCGACAGCACACGAACGATGCGGAAAGCAGAAATGAAGCAGTCGCTTATCGCGAACCTGGTCCGGCGCCTGACCTTGCTGCGCACCTTCGCGGTGTTGAGCGCCTTCATCCTTGCCCTGATTGCCGGGCTGCTCGCCTGGAGCGTGCAAGGGGTGGTCGAGGGCATCGCCCTCAAGCAGGAAACGGCGCTGGCCACCGGACAGGCCGAGGCACTCCTACACGCGCATCTCCTGCCGGGACGGACAACCACCAGCCTGAGCTTCACTGCCCTGCGCCGGCTGGCCGCCGACACGGAGCAGAACATGCACTTCGGCCTTTTCGTGCGCGTGAAGATCTGGAGCCCGACCGGCACGATCCTGTACTCCGATGTGCCCGCGCTCCGCGGCCGTCGGTTCCCCATCGACGACGATCTGGCGAATGTTCTGGCGGGCAGGGTGGCGAGCGCTGCCGACATCTCCGATCTGCAAGCGCCGGAGAACGCCACCGAACGCGGCCGGTTCCGCCACCTGCTGGAGGTCTACGTACCCATTCGCGCGTCCCCAGCCGGCACCGGCCGCGTTGTCGCCGTCTATGAACTCTATCATGATCTGACCCTCCTGGACAGCCAGGAGGCAACCCTGCGTATGGCCATCTGGCGCAATGTGATCATCGGTTTTCTCGCGCTCTATCTCTCGTTGTTCGTCGTGGTGCGCAATGCGTCGGGACGGCTACTGCGCCAACAAGACCGCCTGGCCCATCAGGCGCTCCATGATGGATTGACCGACCTCCCGAACCGGGCCCTCCTCCACGAGATGATTCAGGCGGCCCTGCGCACTCCCCGGCAAGATGCCGCCAGGGTGGCCTTGCTCCTCATGGATCTCGATCGATTCAAGGAGATTAACGATACCTTCGGCCACCAGCAGGGCGACAAGCTCCTGCGGCAGGTCGGCGAGCGGCTGCGCGACACGGTGCGCGCCGCGGATACGGTTGCTCGCCTGGGCGGCGATGAGTTCGCGATCCTGTTGCCGGCCGCCGGAGCGGCGGGGGCCGTCACTGTTGCCACGGCGATCTTAAGGGCGCTGGACCAGCCCTTTGTCCTGGAGGGCTACAGCATGACACTGGGAGCCAGTATCGGGATCACCCTGGCGCCGGACCACGGGCAAGACGCCATCACCTTGCTCCGCCGGGCCGATGTGGCGATGTACACCGCGAAACGCGATGGCGGCGGCCATGCGCTCTACACGGCCGAGCAGGATCAGTATAGTCCCGACCGGCTGGGCCTCACCGGAGAATTGCGCCAGGCGATCGACCAGGATGGTCTTAGCCTCCACTATCAACCAAAAGTGGACCTCAAGACCGGCTGCCTTGACGGCGTGGAGGCGCTTGTACGCTGGCCGCACCCCGATCGCGGTCTCCTGCCTCCCGATCAGTTCATCCCGCTGGCCGAGCATACCGGCTTGATCGCTCCCCTCAGCCGCTGGGTGCTGGCCACGGCGCTCCGCCAGTGCCGGGCGTGGCGGGACGAGGGATTGGAGATACGGGTCGCGGTGAATCTGTCGGCCCGCCTCCTCCTGGACGAGCATCTGATCGAGACCATCGCCGACCTGCTCCTGGCCCATCGGGTGTCACCGGCGGACCTGGAACTGGAACTCACCGAGAGCGCCGTGATGGCCGACCCGGCGCGCGCGCTCGACGTACTCCGCGGCCTCCACCAGATGGGGATACGACTCTCCATTGATGACTTCGGGACCGGCTATTCCTCACTCGCGTACCTTAACCGGCTCCCGGTGGACGAGGTCAAGATCGACAAGTCATTCGTTCTCGACCTGCGCGCCGACGCCGCCGCCACGATCGCCCGTTCGATCATCGACCTGGGGCACAATCTCGGCCTGGTGGTCGTAGCGGAAGGCGTGGAGGATCAGGCCGCCTACGAGCGGCTGGGCGCGATGGGGTGCGATCTCGCTCAGGGGTATTATCTGAGCCGCCCCATTCCGGCGGCGGACCTGGCCGCCTGGGCCCGGTCGCTCCTCTCACTCAGCGCGCGGGCTTGCTGAAGAGTCGGAGGGGTACGGAAATAGGATCCCAAGAACCCTGTAATTCGCGCCCGTAGTTATTACCGAGCGGCCCACGTCCAGGAGCGCGCGACGATCCTCCGCCAGGTGCGCCGCGGTCAGGGGGCACGGGAGGTTGCGATGGAAGGCGAACAGGCCGAACGCCGATGCTCGTTCTGCAACAAGCATCAGGGCCAGGTACAGCGACTGCTAGCGGGATCGCGCGGCGTGCTCATCTGTGATGAGTGTGTGATGGTCTCCAGCCAGGCCATAGGCGAAGAACGCTCTGAAGGCGCCGCGTCCGACTCTAAGCCGCGGCGCCACCGGCGATTCTGGGAGCGCTAGGACGCCGCTTCGTTCCGAGGGGTGAGGGCTGCCCCCTGGTCGAAGCAGTAGCTATCGTGTTCTGTAACCGCCACCGTATCTCTTTTCCGGGCACGATGCACCACGCTCATCTGGAATCACATGAACCACAGGGAAAGGACCATCACATGCCGCGCCGAAACAGCCTGGGGACGCTTGTCGCCCTGCTATTGCTCTGTACGCTTGCCCTCGCCGGGATCCGGGGGACATTCGCCGCCGCGCCAGCCGCACCCGGGGCGAGCGTCACCATTCAGAACTTCGCCTTTAGCCCCGCGGTGCTCAAGGTAGCGGTGGGCACCACGGTTACCTGGACCAACAAGGATAGCGTGGCCCACACGGTTACCAGCGACACGAACGCTTGGGCCGATTCCGGTCCCCTGGCTACAGACAAGACCTTCTCGTTCACCTTTGACAAGACCGGCGTCTTCGCCTATCACTGCTCCATCCATCCCATGATGACCGCGCAGGTGGTGGTCGGCGGTGCCCATGCGAGCACCACCACCGGCTCGCCAGGCATGAACGGCATGGGCCCAATGAGTATGGGCCCGATGAGCATGACGTCGATGCATGCCTGGACCGGATTCTATGACGACCATCCGCTGCTCTATATCTCCACCGATACCTCGAGTAAGGCGGAGGCGGCGCGCGATCACATCAACTATTCCGCCGCGTTGGCGGAGACGCTGCCACAGGCTAAGCCTATCTACCTGGTGACCAATGGCCGCTTCGAGGGCCACGGCGCCGTCTTTGGCACAGCCCCTGGTGAGAGCGATTACACGCCGCTCTGGCAGGAAGTGACCGTGACCTGGAAGGATCCCGCCAAGGCGGTCGCGCTCGGTTCGGACAATCAGATCCTGGCGCTCGCCAAGGCGGGCAAGCTGACTGTGACGAAAACCGGGGTCGTGCTCAACTGCCCGATCATCAAGGCACTGAAGGGCGGCATGTAACTCGACCTGGATCGAGGGAAGAAGGGAGCACGGGAGGGGTGCGATCTAGGCTCCTGCTCGTGGTGCTGAGTCTGGCCCTGGCGGCACGCCTCTGGGTGCTGGTCAGTCTCCCCTTCGATGGGCTCTACGGGCAGGACGCCTTCGCCTACTACTATCACGGCATCGCTCTCTGGCGCGACCATAGCCTGACCTATCCCTGGCCCTGGTTGCCTCGGCCGCTGCCGCTCTTCTTCCCCCTTGGCGAGTCCGCGCTGCTCGCGGTGGCCTTCGCGCTGCATGGGCAGGCCACCGCCACGGCGGCGCTGGCGGTCAGCGTGACCTGCGGAATCGCCACCGTGGGGCTGGTCTATGGTCTGGCCTTGCGCCTCGCCGATCGCCTGTTCGGCCCGGCCCTGGCCGGCGCGACCGCGGCGCTGGCGGCGGCGGCGGTCGCCCTGGCCGGGCTCCAGATCCAGGCATCGGCTACCATCATGTCCGACGCCCCGGCCCTATTCTGGGCCACCGCCGCCCTGTGGCTCTGGACCCTCCCCGAGCCCTCGGATCCGTATTGGGTGCATCGCGCGCGCCTACTGCCTGCCCTACCCGCGTTTGCCGCCGGTATCTGCTATGCCCTGGCCGTCTCCACCCGCTGGGAATACGCGCTGCTGGCGCTGCCGATGGGTGCCTACTGGCCGACCGTTCCCCAGCCATCCCGCAGGCTGCTTGCCGCCATCCTCGGGGCGCTATTGGCGGGGATGCCGCAACTTCTCTACAGCCTCCAGTACAGCGATCCCGTCCTCCACCACCAGTGGCTGACCGGCTGGAGCCCAGTCCACCTCTGGCAGTCCCGCCTCGCCAGCGTGGACGGCATCCAGCATTATCCCATGAGCGCGGGCGCGTTCTACCTGCTCCGCCCGCTCCTCTCACCGCAATCCCTGCCGCTCCCCCTCGCGCCCTTCCTCCCGCTGGGGATCGTCGCGCTCGCCGGTTGGCGCCTGCCCAGCGCTCCCTGGCGCGGGCGGGAGCAGACGAGCAAGGGCGCCAAGGACGCGGCTTTAGCCGGCCGCGCACCGCGCTGGTTCGGCCTGGACCCTGACCTTCAACCGCCCGCAAGCTGGGGCTTTCGCGGGCCGGCGAATCACACCAGGCCGGCGCTGGCGCTGCTGCTGTGCTGGTGGCTTGCCCCGGCCCTCTACCTGGCCGGCGTACCCTTCGAGAGCGACCGTTTTACCCTGATCTACCTGCCGCCGCTGGTCATCCTCGAAGCTACCGGCTTCGCCGCGACCGTGGCTACGTTCGCCACGTGGGCCACCCGGCATCGGCCATTCGTCGCGATCATCGCCGTGCTTTGGGCCGTCTGCGGGCTGAGTATCCTGGCCGCCGAGGCCCGCGGTGGGGTTGAGGCGCTGGCACAGGGCAAGGAGGGTGATCTGGCCGCCGTAGGCTGGCTGCGAAGTCACGCGCAACCCGACGTGCCCATAGCCACCTTCGGCCTCACCCTGATGCTCTACCACTACGGCGACCCCGCCGCGCACCGCTGGACCCTGCTCGATCTCTCCGCCGCTACTTCCGCCGACCTGGCCCGCGCGGCCCGCGACCCTACCCTGATCGTGGCGGTCAACGAGGGCAACCTGGCCACTCAGTGGCACGGGCTGCCGCCTCAACGGGCCTTCGTCTGGCTCCAGATCCATGCTCACCTGCGTGCCCAGGCCCATGCCGGTGTCTACACCATCTTTCGCCGCCTCTAGTCAAGCCGGAGCACCACGAACGCTTCCGCCAGCCCAAGACCCGCCTCCGCCCCAACCCTTGCCGCCCGTTCGCGCCAGTCCTGTCTAAGCGCCTCCCGATCGCCCGTCTGGCTCTCGTGCGCCAAGCGCGCCGCGATCTTCCGCTCGAAGCCGGCGGCGATGTCGACAAAGGCGGTCGGGCGGGCACTGGAGAATAACCAGACGACCGACACCGCATGCGGCTCCAGACCTTCGGCTGCCTGCTCCGGGAAGGACAGGCGATCCCTCGCCAGCGGGTAGGCGGCGTCAAGCACGGCCCGACCAACCATCCGGTGATCGCGGTGCGTGAGATACGGCGGATATGGATGCTCGGGGTCGTGGGTGAACAGCACTGTCGGGCGCCATCGGCGAATGTACGCCACCATCGCCGCCCGTAACTCCCGCGTGTTTTCCACCTCGCCATCTGGATAACGCAGGAAGGCTACCTCGGCGATCCCCAGGCATCGCGCGGCCTCCAGGGTCTCGCGCTCGCGCCGGCGCGCGACATCCGTTGCCGTGTCGAGGGGATCGGCCGATCCCTTGTCACCGGAGGTGACAAGCAGCAGACGCGCCGTCGCGCCGCCGTCGATGGCGCGGGCGAGTGTCCCGGCGCACCAACTCTCGATATCATCCGGATGCGCGGCTACGGCCATCAGTGAGCCGGCGGGTGCGTCGATAATCACGGCATCTCCTACGCCGCGTGCAAGGCCGCGCCGATCACGACCCCGGCCACCGTGCCGGCCGTGACCGCGACGAGAAACTCCAGCGCGTTGCGGAGCGGACCTTTAAGGCTGTACCGGGTCTTGAGAGCGCCCAACCCGAGCGCGGTGAGCGCGGTGAGCGCGTAGGCGGCAAGTTGTAGCCACGGGGAGGAGAACGCCAGGAATACGGGAATGGTCGGAATCAATCCTCCCAATACAAAGGAGATACCGATCTGCGCGCCCTGCCACGCGGGTGAGTTCTCGTTCTCCTTGACTACCCCGAGTTCATCGTGGATCAGGGCCTGCAGCCACCGATCATGCTCGGCCGTTTGGTGAGCGACCACATGCTCCAGGAGCAGGCCCGTCATCCCCTTCCGGCGATAAATGTCACGCAGCTCGGCCCGCTCCTCCTCCGGCTCCTGCTCGATCTCCTGTCGCTCCGTGGCGATCCGATGCGCCAGGAGATCGTGCTCGGTGCGGGCCGCCAGGTAACCGCCCAGGAACATCGAGACTCCGCCGGCGATGACCTCCGAGAGAGCGACCAGGAGTAAGGCGGCATGAGTCTGAGCTACCGCGCTGGCCGCGACGATGAACACAAGGGTCGTAACCAGGCCATCGTTGAGTCCGAAGACGATATCGCGGAGCCAGTCGCCCCCATGAGGATGTTGCTCCTCGGGGGGACACTCCGCCGCCGCCGGCGAGTCGGCGGGAGGCAACAGCGCGGCATGGCCGGCGGACGGACGATCCTCCAGACTCTGGGCGCCCGCCCGCAGGAGGATCCGCCGCGCTTCCAACTCACGGCCCTCGGCCTCCACGAGCAGCATTCGGCGCGGATGAGGATTCTGCTCTCCCGCATCCTTGGTATAGGCGGCGGTGCGAGTGAGGCCGGCGTCCGCGAGCGCGCGCCGCGCCTGCTCGATGGCCGCGCGGTCGGAAAACAAGCCTACCGTGGTGTGTGTCATAGAGCTAAGCGTAGCGTTATCACCCGTTCGCGTGGTGGAGCGGTATCCCGCGGGAGCCGCGTCCACGACTCCGCCAGCCGCACATCCACCTCCTCCTCAATCGCCATGAGCGTCGCCCGCGCTTGGGTACACTCGACAATGATGGGATTGTCGCGAAAAGGGAGTCAAGTAGATGGATGCCGGGCCACTGGACCCAACACAACGCTTTTCCAACCGGGTCGATGACTATGTCAGATACCGCCCGTTCTATCCGAAGGCTCTCATCGACCTCCTTCGCCGCGCGTGTGGCATGACCGCGGAGTGGATCGTCGCCGACGTGGGCTCCGGCCCCGGTAACCTCACCCGGCTGTTCCTGGACCACGGCAATCGCGTCCATGGGATCGAGCCCAACCGGGAGATGCGCGAGGCAGGCGAGCGCCTGCTCGGTGGCTATCCACGATTCACGAGTGTCATCGGTACGGCCGAGGAGACCACTCTGCCGGACGGGAGCGTCGACCTCGTCGTGGCGGGGCAGGCGTTCCACTGGTTCGACCCCGCTCGCGCCCGCCGCGAGTTCGCCCGCGTTCTCCGGCCCCCGAGGTGGGTGGCGCTCGTGTGGAACGAGCGGCGCGTCGACGCCACTCCGTTCCTCGCCGCCTATGAGCGGCTGATGCTGGCGCACGGGACGGATTATGCCACGGTCGGGCACAGCAACGCGGACCCGACGAACACCATCGCGCTGGATGCGTTCTTCGGGGCTGACGGATACACGCGCGCGACATTCGAGAATAGGCAATTGTTCGACTTCGAGGGACTGCGGGGGCGGCTCCTGTCGTCGTCGTACGCGCCCGCGGCGGGACAGCCAGGGCACGACCTGTTACTCACCGGACTCCGGGCCGCGTTCGACGTGCATCAGGAGAACGGCGCCGTGAGCTTCGAGTACAACACGACCGTATCCTACGGGTGCCTGCGTTGACGATAGATGCCGCATATGCCCGCGATAGCCGCTGTAAAATTAGGCACGCGGGCCGCGGCTACCCACGCTCCTCCCCCTCAATACTACGTATACTTGTTCTAGTTCAGGCGAAAAGTGCGAACTGGCGGCGGCGCTCCTCTACCGTCCGGACGTCCTGTTCCTGGACGAGCCAACCCTGGGCCTGGATGTCACCATGCAGTCGCGCATCCGGCGCTTCGTCGGTGACTCTACTAGGCGCGGCGGGGCCACCGTCCTGCTCACCAGTCACTATATGGCGGACGTCACGGCCCTCTGCCGGCGAGTGATCGTGATCGATCGTGGGAGCCTGCTCTACGATGGTCCGCTGGATAGCCTGGCCGAACGGATCGCGCCATTCAAGTTGATCCGAGTAGACGTGGAGGGGGCAGGTTTCTTCGGCATGGGCCGCTTTCCGGTCGATGCGTACCCCCTGTGGTTGCGCCGAGTGCTGACCTTCGTGGTGCCGGTGGCGCTGGTCACCACCGTACCGGCCGAGGCGCTGACCGGGCACCTGGCAACCCTGGTGCCGCTCGTGTCGGTGCTGACCGCGACCCTGATGGTCTGGCTTTCCACCCGTCTCTGGCGGCTGGGCCTTGGCCAGTATACGAGCGCGTCGAGCTAAAACCTGCCAAAACAAACCGGCGCGATTGGCGTACCATAGAAGTACGGCGCACTGCTTGCGACCAGCGAACGGTAGCTGGGTATGGACCAAGAGAACATTCCCTGGTGGAAAGGCGAACCAATGAGCACCGCCCTGATTCCCGCGACCAGTTCTTCCGGCGATGCCCGGCAGCGCGCGCGGCGGTTCCTGGAGCGCGACCCGCTCCTCAATTACGCCGCCGCGCGGGCGCTGCTCTACGAAGACGCGACGGTGGCGGGGATGGCCGAAAGTGGCGAGGCGGTGGTGGGGGTGGCGATCGCCGGCCGGCCCGCGGGCGGGGAGCCGCCGCTGATCTGGCTGGACGCGATCGGTCCCGTGGCCTTGCGCCGCCTCCTCGCTACCCTCGGGCGCCCCCCACGACGGTTCCTGGTGCAACGGCCCTGGATGGACGCCGTACTGTCGCGTGAGCTTGGCCCCTCGCGGATCCGCCACGCGATAGAGCTGTTCGCCGGTGAGATTGGGCCGGATGCGCGCGATGCCGTCGCGCCGGAGTGGCGCGAGCCGATCGCTCCGGTCGTTCCCCTGACCTTGGCGGCTATCGAGGGGCTGCGCGCGGGCTCCTCGGCCTGGAATCTTGCCGCCCTGGCCGAACAGATGGCTCGCGGCGGCGAGGCGTATGGCGTGGTCCTGGAGGGCGTCCTGGTCGCCCATGCCGCGTGCGGCTTTCCCGCCGGCTCGGTGGAAGAGATCACCCATGTCTACACGGCGCCGGGCTGGCGTGGCATGGGATTGGCCCAGGCGGTCACCCTGGCCGCCGCGCGGGCGATCACCGGCCGCGGCCATCGCCCGCTCTACCGCGGCCGGACCGGGAACGCGGCATCCCGGCGGGTGGCGGAGCGTTGCGGCCTGGTCCACTTTGCCTCCGCGCGTGAACTGCTGCTTGATGTCCGCGGCGCGCGAGCCCGGTCGGTCGGAGCTTCGGTGCGAGGGTGATACGCTGAAACCACGATTCCAGTCGAGTGCCCGCGCCGGGCTGGAATCTTTACCGCGAGGCGGGGTGAGGGAGAACACATGATGGCAACCGATCCGGTCGTACTGGTAGGGAGCGCGCGCACGGCGATTGGTCGATTTGGCGGCGGCTTCGCCCACACTCCCGCCCACGAGTTGGGGGCGGCGGCGATCCGGGCCGCCCTGGTTCGGGCGGGGGTCACCTCGGCGGAGGTGGATGAAGTGGTGATGGGCCAGGTAGGACAGGTTGGTCCCGATGCCTATAACGCGCGCCGCTGCGCCCTCACCGCCGGGTTGCCCGTCACCTCCACCGCGCAAACGGTCAACCGCCTCTGCTCCTCCGGGATGCAGGCGATCTGGACCGCCGCCCAGATCCTGCAAACCGACAACGCCGCCATCGTGGTGGCGGGGGGCGACGAGAACATGAGCATGCAGCCATTCCTGGATTTCTCCGCCCGCGACGGCCAGACCCTCGGGCATCGGACCGTCCTTGATGGCACCCTTTCCCTGCTGACCGACCCTTTTGGCCGCTACCAGATGGGCTGCACGGCGGAGAACGTGGCCGAGCGCCATGGGATTTCCCGCGCCGATCAAGATGCGTTCGCCCTGGAGAGCCAGCGGAAGGCGGCGGCGGCGATTGCAGCCGGTTTCTTCCAGGCTCAGATCGTGCCGGTAGCCGTGCGTAAAGGCAAGGAAGAAGTGGAGATCACCGCCGACGAACATCCCCGCCCCAATTCCACCATTGAGGGGCTGAAGAAGCTGAAGCCGGCCTTCCGCGAGGACGGCACGGTGACGGCGGGGAACGCCTCCGGGATCAACGATGCCGCCGCCGCCGTGGTCCTGATGCGCCAGAGCGAGGCCCAGCGCCGCGGCCTGACCCCCGTCCTCCGCTTTCTCGGCTGCGCCGTGGCGGGGGTGGCACCGGAGGTTATGGGCGTAGGCCCTACCCCGGCGGTCCATAAGGTGCTGGACCGGCTGGGGCTCCGCCTGGACGAGATCGATCTGATCGAGTTAAACGAAGCCTTCGCGGCCCAGGCGCTGGCGGTGATTCGGGAAACCGGCATGGATCCCGAGCGGGTGAACGTCAACGGCGGGGCCATCGCGCTCGGCCATCCGATCGGCGCCACGGGGGCCATTTTGGTGATCAAGCTCCAGCACGAGTTGGCCCGCCGAGGCGGGCGCCTGGGTCTGGTCACCATGTGCATCGGCGGCGGCCAGGGGATGGCGGCGGTGTTTGAGCGGCTGTGAGCACTTTAGCTCCGGCGAACTCCTATTCGCGTCTGGGCGATCCCCCAGAGCAGCCACAGGCCACAGAGCGCCACCACCAGTCCCAGCAGGGCATAACCACCGTGTCCCGACATACCGGAGCCCTTGATCAGGTTCAGTCCCTGCCCGATCCAGATGATCCCCAGGAGCACCAACAGCACGCCGCCAACCAATCGGGCCCAGAACATGAGTAATCCTCTCTTTCAGTCTATGGTGGTCAGGTTCAGACGCCTTCTACTTCCGCCAGGCGCGTCCCCGCCTCGTGGCAGGATTCGGTGGCGGCACTCAGTGCAGTAGATACGGGCCAGGTTACTGGGACTGGGCAATGGCCGCCTCGATGCCGGCCCGGTGGCTCTGTACGTGGCCGATTAGCATCCGCTCAATAATCTTCCGGGGAGTAGCGATCCTGCCATCAAAAAGGGTGAAGGGCTGGCCCACCTCCAATTCCTGGTCGGAAAGCGTGGAAAGCGCCTGAACGGCGTCACTGCTTCGTTGGCGGAACAGGGCAATCGTCTCGGCCTGATCGCGTTCCGCCTGTTTGAGGGCGTAGCGGGCGTTCCCCTCGTCGATTCCTTCCTTGGTCGTTTCCGGCAGGGGACGCTGGTTGGCGAGCGAGTCGACCAAGCCGGTGATGAAGCGGAAGGAGCCACTAAGGTGGTTGGCCACCGTGCCCACGCTCCAGCCTTCGCCGGGACAGGCGGCCCGCCATTGTTCATCGGTACAGCTTTCCAGCAGGGCGACTAGCCCGTCCGAGCTTTCCGTGAACCGCTGAATCAGCGCGCGCGCCGCCGGATTCTGGACTTCGGTCGTCATCGACTTCTCCTTTCGCCACGACGTATCGACTTTTGGGCGGCCATCAAGATGCAAGAGGAATAGCTGTTGTCTTCCTGAAGCGTTTTGTCCTTCGCGGTATGCATCGCTGCCTTAATGTAGTCCGTGAGCATGCTCGACCTCTCTTCTCCGGCGGCAAACCTCGGCGAAGTTGATGGTTAGGATCTGGGTTACGCCCATCCGTATACTGATTACTGTACATGCGCGGCGTACTTGCGTATTCCGCCTCCCACACGGCGCCCAGGTTTGCTACCCTGCAGGGAAAGGACCGTTATGATCGGGAGAGCATGAAGAGCAGAGCCGCGCCTTCACCCGCCGCCAAACGATCTCTTCCTCGCGCGGCCATGGTTGGCGTGCCCGTGGTGTTCGTGCTGATCATCGTCGCCGTGCTGATCGCGGTGCGCGCCTCGCGATCCGCCTCTTCCGGACCGCCCGCCACGCCAACCTTCGACCCGCGCCTGATCGTGCACCCTCAGTATGTACCGCTGAGCGGCAACGCGGGCGGCGTAACGCTTCACGGCAGCCTGTATCCCGGCTATCCGGGACGGAACACCCTGCGTGTCACGCCCGCCGCGGGCGCCATCGCACCCGGTTCCTATCTGGAGTTGGTGGCCGTAATGCCGGGAATGGGGATGATTCCGGTCAAAGGCCGCCTGGCAGCGGCGAACGGCGCCTACAAAGGAGATCTCTCCCTGCCGATGTTCGGAAACTACGTGGCCACCGTCACGCTGGTGACGGGGACTCACCGCTTGCGCGGAACCGCCTATCTCAGCCTCCCCTTGACGGTTGGCCGGTGAGGCGTGCCCCAGTCGGCTCAAGGCTCGCGGGCATGGGTTGCCAGGGCCACAGGCGTGAACGCCCGCCTGCGTGGACGAGTACACTGGAATGACGATGGAGTTAGATTCGGTTCCAGTGGTGATTTCGCGTGGGGTGCCTATCCGAGGGAAACAGACATGGTAACGGATGACGATCCGAGGGCCCTGGAAGCGCTGGCCGCGCGGGCGGGCGGCCACTGGCGCGTCTGTGATGACGGGCTGGAATGTGGGACGTCCGGTGCCTTCCACCTGCTGCTGGAGCAGGCGGATGGCACGATACGGACCGTAGCCGCTTCCCTGGATGTCCTGGACGAGGATCGCGCCTTCATGGTCTACCTGGCGGCCGCCGCCAACCTGGCCCCACGCCTGGCGGCCGAGCTACGAGAAGCGCGGACGAGGCCGGCGAATGTCACCGGGCCAGGGCATGAGGGGGTATAATCCCTCCCAGGGCAGCACCCAACTCTGGTTCGGCATTGCCCGCGAGTGGCCGCCCGGCACCTGACGTACCTCCCAGTCAAGGTGTAGACTAGCCCTGGGGTGTCCTGCGTGCCGTTTCTCCGTTCGCAACATGGCGGGACGCGCGGAGTACATACCGAGGACTGGTAATGCCTCGCGGCGGCCTCAGGCGTACCACTCGGAAAGGATCAGTTGGAGCGCAGATGGTTCAGATGGGCACTGGGCACCGGCAGCGGCTCAAGCTGGAGCGGAAGCGGGCGGAGGCCATGGCCAAACTGGGCGAGGGCAACCTTTCCGGCTCTGTCACGGGAGCGCGGAATTGAGTGTATCGGCTACGCTGCGGAACAAAGAGAGGCAGCCATCACCAAAGCACAGGCATCCGACAACAAGGAAAGACCTGCGCTTTGGTTAGCTTGCAACGAATGGGCATCCACGGCATCTTTGATGACAGGCACAGGACGCCCATCATCGCCAGTGATCTCCATCATATCATGCATATCACATGCTCCTTCCGTGCGCGGCTTACAGCCCAAAGACTTAAGCAAGTGCCTAATGGTGCGAAGGAAAGTGAGGCAGCACCATACTGCGAAGACAACTACAAGCAGCAGATTCGAACTGCTCCCAAGCGTTTGTGCTCTAATGATACATTGGTTCTAATAACTTGTCAAGTGTTGGAGCCTTATCGGGCAGGACGTTAGCCCGCAGATATGGAGTTCGCCGCAGGATCGTATCCTATCGCCAGTGACAGGCACTCCCCCTCGCCAGAATGTCCGGAGGTATAAAGCAGTGCTCGCCCTACCAGCGGGCCAGAGCAACAGGCCCGGACGCTGGCGCCAAGGGCCTGTGGAATGAGTTACCCGATGCGTTTCAGAAATGGGTCCACTATATTTCTTGGCAGCAGGAAGCAGCCCACCCAATGAACCATGATTGCGTCTATCTCCAGGAAATTACGACGGATTTCATGGTCCTTGGACAGCACAATCCAGCCGTTGGTGCCGGCAGCGGGCAGCCATTCCTCGTCAAGCGCATTCTGCGGGTAGCGCTCATCGAGGCCGATCGCATCCACGCCAACCTCACGCATCCGTTCGGGTAGGGCGCGCCCAAGGCTCCGATCAACAAGGAAGGTCAGGCGGCGTGGCGGATCTTCTTTTCGAACCAGAGTGCGTCCTTGACCTGCTCTCTGCTGAGCCTGAAATCATCCACGAGCGATTCCACATCCTCGCCCGCGGTCCATCTATCGGCGATCGCCTCGGTGGGTACGCCGGTGTCCTCGATTGTGGGTCGCCCAAAGGAAACGCGCGGATCGATAATGATGCGAAAGTCCCGACCCATGGGATGCCAGCGGAGCGCGAGATGGTTGATGTAATCGAAGCTATGGGCGCACGCTTCGATCGCTTCGCGCCAGGCACGCTGACCAGGCGTGCTCGCGCTGACCACCAGTCGCGGATCATCGAGCGCGGCGATGAATAAATCGGTGCCGTCGGTCAGGAATCTCTCCTGGGCAAAAGGATAGTCGATTCCCAGCTCCTTACGCACATGGTCGTAGGCGATGCGCAGCGCGGATAGCTTGAGCCTTCGGACGCGCCGCATTTCGGCCACGAAGGCAACCTCGACCAGTTGGAGGTACGAAAGACCATTGTGCGGCACTTCACCGAACACCGGATGCATGGTATGGCCGAGGGAGTAGACGCCGCGGAACCAATTACGCACGGTCTGGGTAGGAATACATGCGTAACGGGCGGCGTCGGCATAAGTGTAGGCGGGCAAGGTAAGACGGTAGCCTTGCCGGGCTGCCTCTTGGGTGTCCTGCATAATCGCGTTCCTCCTTCCTTACCGCCGCGGCTGCTGCTTGTAGTGTAACCCAAATGTACAGCCCTCCCTATAACGAGTTCGGTAGATGCTGTGCCGGCGGTATCATAAGACTCACTACCATAGGCTTGCCGGCCGGACAGGTTGAAGGAGGACGCGCCGTGATTGAAGGAACCGTCTCAGGGCGGATAGGCGAGAAGCGCGGGGCCGATGATAGGTTGCGCGAACTGGAGGCTCAGGGTGTGGACATAAGCCTGTTGGCCGAACAGCTCCGCCTCTCTCCCACCGCGCGTATCGAATCCATGCTGCGCCTTCGAGAGCTATGCGCGGCACTCGTGGACGCGGGAAACAGCCGGGCCGGCACTACCATGGCTGGACGTGATGCGTGCTGAATGAGCCGTTTGATCCTGGCCGATTACTTCAGGCGCTGGGCAAGGCGCGCGCGGAAGTCGTGATGATTGGTGGTCTCGCCCTGGTCAGCCGGGGAATTATTCGGCCCACCGCCGATCTGGACGTATGCTATCGCGTAAGCCGTGAGAGCAGTGAGATCCTAGTCTCGGCGCTCTCGCCATTGCATCCACGGCTGCGCCTGGCGCCGTCGCCCGAGGCATCCTTGCTTGTCGCCGCGTTTCGCTTTGACGCGCGCACCCTGAGGCAGGGGTCGAACCTGACCTTGATGACGGACGCGGGCCCGCTGGATCTGCTCGCTCATGTGCCTGGACTGGGCGGATACAACGAGGTGCTGGCGGCAGCCACGTCTCTGGAGTTGTATGGTGTTGCGATTGCCGTCCTCGATATCGCCGGCCTCGCCCAAGCCAAGCGAGCGGCCGGTCGGGCCAAGGATCTGGCGGTGCTGCCGGAGTTGGAGGCCCTGCTGAACATGCGCGCGCGCCAAGATGCGCCCGACGAGGCTAGCGGCGAGGATTCAGAGGCGACATGAGCACCAGCCTGCAAAAACATATCCACGCCACGGTCCATGGCTACCTCGAACGGTATACCGGCGCCTGGCTGCTCTGGTGCGATCCGCGCGGCACCTGGGCGCCGCTCCTGCGCCGGGTGGCAGGTGATAACCGGCTGGGCGGCTTTGCCTTGCTGGAGGTGGAGGAAACCACCGTGGGCGAACCCGGGAGCCCGCTGGCCCGGCGCGAGTTGCAGGAGCGGCTCGACGCCGGGGAGTCGTTGGTCGTGCTGATCCGCGCCATGCCCTCTGATCTGGGGTGGCTCTGGGCGCAGGCGCTGGAAGCCGAGGAGGTCTACGGGCGGTCGCTGCGCGAACAACTGCTCGATTGGGGTTGGCATCCCACGAACCTGGCCTTGACCGAGCAGGACTTGGCCCTGCTTGCTCGCCAGAACCTGGCCAGGGATCCGGCGGCCTGGGGCGCCGATACGGTGTCGCCGGATCCGGCCGCCCTCCTCGATGTTCTGGCCGGACGGGACATTGCGGATGGCGACGACCGCTTGGTGCTGGACCGAACGATCGAGCACCTGGGGCTACAGTCGATTGGGCAGGCCGGCTTCACGCTTTGGCGGAAACGGACGCTGGCCTCGCTGCTGGTCAGCCAGGCGTCCCAGGCCGCGCCGGGAGTGATCGCTGAATCGCATCAATTGATGGTCGATGCCGCGCCCCGCGATCGGGCCCTGGTTCTGCTCGACGATTGGCTCGACAGCATCAGCCTGCGAAAGCGTCTCGCGGCGGCCATTGCCGAGGCGGACCCGATAGCCGATCTCGGCCCGATCGTGGTCGGTGCGCTGACCAATGGGAATCTGCTCGATGCGGCGCTGCACGCGAAGGCGCCGCCGATCTTCCTGTCCCGCGTGGCCGAGCAGGCGGTCTTCAGCGCCGCGTGCAAGTATTTCTCCGGTCTGGAGGACAAGCCGCTGCTCACGGCGCTGGGTAACGCCTATCCCGCCCTCGCCCAGCGAGCGGCCGGCTTCTGGGGCGAGCCGGGGCCGGGCGGCACGGTCCTGCCGTGGGGGGAATTGACCCGGCTCGCATTGGCTGCCCGCGATCTCCTGGATGCCGCGCCGAAAGGAGATTGGCGGAACCCTGTCCAGGCAATCGAGTGGTATGCGGGCGGCGGGTGGCGGGTGGACCGGGCCGGCGAGGAGTTGCTGCGTACGCTGGATACACCGGTGCCGGAGATCGTGTCGCTGCTTAACCCGATTCGTGATGCATTCCGGAACCGCTGGGAGGATCTGGCAATCCGCTGGTCGCAGGTATGGCGCGAGGCCGGCTATCCGCCGGCCGGGTTGACCACGGCCGGCGAGTGGCTGAAGCCGCTGCTGGCCGTGAACACGCCGACCGTGGTGATGGTCGCCGACGCGCTGCGTTACGATCAGGCCGCCAAGCTTGTGGAGCGCCTGAACGAGCAGGAGGGCATTGCACGTGCTACGGTTACTCCGGCTCGTGCTCCGATGCCCTCGGTAACCGCCCTGGGCATGGGCCTGGCCCTGCCAATTGCCGAGAGCGACCTCACGGCGTCCCTGGTGAACGGCGGCTGGCAACTCAGGCAGTTGGGGCATAGCAGGAACCTCAGCCAGGCCGAGGAGCGTCGTGCCTGGTGGCAGGCCCACGGGCACGTCGCGCCTGAGGACTTTCTGGCTATCAGGCCGGTGCTTGACGGCAAAACGCCCCCGCCGGTGAGCGGCCATACCAGGTTGGTGATCTACGACGACGCACTTGACAAACTCGGTCATGACGACGAATTGGAGGACTTCGGCGCCCAGGCGATCCTGGAGCGCTACTTGCAGGCCATCGGTCGCCTGCGCGACGCCGGCTGGCGCCGGGTGCTGATGACCACCGACCATGGCTATATCCACTGGGCAGGCACGGCGGAGCAGGACGCTCCGGCGCCCGCCTTGCATCCGGCCTACACCTGCCGCCGGGCCATGGCGTATCCCGCTGGCGCCTTGGAAGGCAGGTACCCGCTCACTCCCGGCGGCACATACAAGGTTGCCGTCTCGGCCGGCGCCTCGACGTTCAAGACCTATGGCGGGCGCGGCTACTACCACGGCGGCGGTTCGCTGCAAGAATGGGTGATCCCCTGCCTCAAGGTGGAGTGGCCGGCTACCGCCAGGCCGGTCGAGCTGGAGATCCAACCGCTCAAAGCGATCCTCTCGCTGCGTCCAAGGATCATGCTGGAGGTACGAATGCCCAGCCTGCTGATTGAGGACGCGCTGCCCCGGCGCATTGGGGCGCGGATCCGCGATTCCGCCACGCTGGAGATACTTTTTCGTGCTTCCGAGGAAATGGTGACCCCGGATGCCGGTACAGTAAGTATCAGGCTGGAGCGGACCAAGCAGACGGCGGCGCGCGGTACGCCCGTGCGCATAGAGGTCTACGAAGCGGCCACGGAGGCGGTGATCGCGAGCAGCGACAGCACCTTGATGATCCCCATGGATGCGTGGACCGACGAATGATCGCGATTGCGGGGAGAACGAATTGGTGACCAGCGCCACCGCCCTGTTCCGGCCGGATACCCTCGACGAGTTGCTGTTCGAGACCTTTCCCGGCCTGGTGATGCGCAAGGATCTCACCGGGGCGATCCGCGGCATGAGCAAGGCGCCTTCCTACGTGATCGAGTTCATGCTCGGCAAATATTGCGCCAACCTGTTTGACGAGGAAGATGTGCGCGAGGGACTCCGCCTGGTGAAGGAGGAAGTAGCCCGCTACATCCCGCGCGGCGACGAGACGGAGGCGATCAAATCGCGGATCAAGGAACGGCCTCCGCACCGCTTGATCGACATGGTGAAGGTCGAGTTGGATGAGAATCTGGACAAGGGCGTGTACTGGGCCAGCTTCCTCAGCGCGAACCTCCAGCACGTCAACATCCGGACCGATCTGGTGGAGAAATACCAGCGGCTGTTGATGGCTGGGGTGTGGAGCAACGTGCTGGTGAACTACGACGACACGATCAAGTTTGGCAAGCGGACCTTTCCCTTCGTCATCGAACGCCTGGAGCCGGTGCAGGTCGGCAACATCGATTTCCCGGAGTATTGCCGGGGCCGGGCGCGGTTCACGCGGGACCAGTGGATCGACGCCCTGGTCCGTACCATGGGTTACGAGGCGGCCGATCCTCGGCTTACCGATCGGGTGAAGCTGCTCTACCTCACCCGCATGATCCCGCTGGTCGAGAGCAACTACCACATGATCGAACTGGGACCGCGCCAGACCGGGAAGTCGTTCTGCTTTACTGAATTCAGCCCCTACGGCACGCTGCTGGCCGGCGGATCCGTCACCGTGCCGAAGCTTTTCGTGAGCAACACACAGCCGCCGCGCCTCGGCATGGTCACTCAGCGCGACGTCATAGGCTTCGACGAGATCGCGGGCAGCGCCTTTGACGCCGACGACGATAAGAACTTGTACAAGGCGTACATGGAAAGCGGCCAGATTAATCGCGGTACGATCACCGTGGCGGGCGATGCCGGTTTCGTATTCAACGGCAACATCGACTTCGATCCGCGCCGCGCCATGCTTGCCGCGCACCTCTTCAAGCCGCTGCCCACCTCGATCAGCGACGACGCGGCGTTCCACGAGCGCTGGGCCGCCTATCTTCCCGGCTGGGAGATACCCAAGCTGACCCCGGATCTGCTCACCCCGCACGTCGGCTTCATCCTCGATTACACCAGCGAGATGTTCCACCGCGAGCTGCGGCGCATCGGCAGTTACGGCACGCTGTGGGATAGGTGGTTCGAGATACAGGGCCCTCAAGTGAGCGCGCGCGATATGCGCAGCATCAACCGCACCTTCTCTGGTTTGACCAAGCTGATCTTCCCTGACGGCAGTATGAGCAAGGAAGACGCCCGCGTGCTGCTCCGCCACGCCCTCGAACTGCGCCTGCGCGTCCGCGTCCAACTCCACATGATTGGCCCAGAGGAGTTCCCGCTGACCGAGTTCAGCTTCCTTGACCTCGGGACCGGGCACGCCGAGACAGTGCGGTTAGAGCAGGCATAGCCTGATCCGCCGACTCCGCGATGTTCGTCAATGAAAGCGGGCTGTATGCTGAATCATTCGCCCTTATGCGCGCGAACAGGCTACTCTGAGAAGAGGGATCCAGTCCCCGTGTGGGGGATTGCGCCGGGTGGGTACTCAGGGTATGTTGCCCACAGGGCGGCTTACCCTGGCCGACAGGAGCGTGCCATGCAAACAATCGAGGCCCACTACACCCTCGCTCGCGTGGCGCGGCTGTTTTCCGACCGGCCGGTGGTTACGGAGTCCGGCATCTTTTCCCCTCGGGTGATCGCGTCCAGTCTCTATGACGCCAGTTGGCTGCTGCAAGCAAGCCTTGAGGCGGATGACGGCACCGCCTGTACGGGTAGCGCCTCCACCCTGGCGCAGGCGGTATCACTCCTGGAGGCGGTAGCGGCCCAAACCAGCCAGGGAAGCCTCTTGAAGCTCTATCTGGATGCGTGTTACGCGCTCAGCACGGGCGAGGACAACACCGTATTGCAGTTGGGCACCCGGATCGCGGTTGCCCTGGAGGCCCCGGATATCGATCCCCTGGCCCTTCAGTTGCTGCGCCAGGTCACGGGCGACGCGCTCCGCCACATCCCGCAGGCGAGCGTGACCCAGGCCATGGCTCGGATCGCGCAAGCGGCCGCGCATCAGCGCCGCCTGGAGGACGCGATGGCCGGGTGGCCCGCTGCCCTGGAGATTCTTCAGCAGGCGGCGATCGGACGTGATGATCTCTCCCAAGAGACCGAGAGGCTGGAGATGGAGACGCTTCTCATTGCCCTGGAGGTGGCTTGCAGGCATGCGGGCGTCCATCAGACCTTGCTTACCAAGGCGCTGTCCGCCGGCCGGGATAAGGAAGCGGGGACCGGAGCCCGTTGGGCTCTCCTGGCTGGAGTCGAGTTGCCGCTGGAGCCGGGAGCTAAGCTGTCGGCCGAGGACGATCGAAATCTCAAGGCGGCGCTAACCGCCTTTTTCGCGGGGGAGCGGCAACGAGCCTGGCCATCGATCGGCACCGTGCTGGCGGGACAGGCCTGGCGGAGCCGGTTCCACGAGGCACTGCTGGAAGCGATCGAGCACCTCCCGGTTCCTGGACTGCGGATCAGTTTACTCGCCGCCGCCGTGGCGGCTCTCAATGGCCAGGAGCCGCCTGCTACCCGTCTCCTCGCCTTGAATGCGTGGTTGACCGAGGAGTTACCCAAGGAATGGCACGGGCAGGTAGCGATGTTGCGCCAACCGATCCGGCGCGCGATCCCGGCCTGAAACTTGAATGGTCCAGGGCTCGCTCCGCCGTGACGGGGAACCAATTCACGGGAAAGGAAATGAAATCAATGGGCAAGCACATTAGCCCTGCTGATCCGGGCAGTCTCACCACGATGCTGGCCGGGAATGAACCGGTGCTCGTGGATTGTTGGGCTCCCTGGTGCAAGCCGTGTTTTCTCCTCGAACGGGTGCTGGAGGAACTGGAAGGCCAGTATAGGGGGAAGCTCACCATGGTGAAAATAAACCTAGAGGACCACCCGGATGTCGCCGGCAGCTACGGCGTATCCAGTCTTCCGACCCTCCTCTTTTTCAAGGGCGGCCAGGAAGTCTATCGGGTGATCGGCGCGGTGCCCAAGACCAAGATCGACACGGTGATTCAGAAGGTGATCGCGGCGGCATAACCATTACCCATTGCCGAGAGGAAGCGTACGGAGGCTTGTATACCGCGATCCCTCCGGCCCCAAGACGCTGTTGATCAGGTGAACCTCGCGGACCAAAAAGGCCGCGGGCTCCGGCGACGGCAGGGCGAGCCACCGGTGGCCCAGATCGGCCCGCGCGGGAGAGCCGGTGGTCTCCCGTACGCGCCCCATGGTGAGGTGCGGCGTGAATCGCTCGCCGGATTCCACCACCCGCGCAGCCACCAGGGCGGCCCGAATCGCCTGCTGGAGCGAGATCAGGGCGGCAGTCTCGCCCTCCAGCCCAACCCAGAGCACCCGTGCCCGCGCCGGCGAGGGGAAGCAGCCGTGGCCGCCGACGGTCAAGGAGAATGGCCGTGCCTCCGCGCACGCGGCGCCCGCCGCCCCGGCGATCTCGTCCACCTGTTCCGCTGGCCGGGCGCCCAGGAAGACCAGCGTGAGATGCAAACCCTCCGCGCGCGCCCAACGCACACTCTCGGTGGCCCCTCGTACGCCGGCGGCGGCGGCGATCAGGCCCAGCCGGATCGGCTCGGGGAGGCTAATCGCCAGAAACAGGCGGGGAGAGGACTGGTCGCTCATGACTTGAGTGTAGCGCGTGAGGAATCGCGCGCTCGTATACTTGACGGCAGGCCCCGTGTGCATCGCGGTGAAGAAGGTGGGAGGTGTGGAATGACCCATGTTCGTGATTTGTTTGACCTTTCGGGCCGGGTGGCCCTGATCACCGGCGGCTCTCGTGGGCTTGGACTGGAGATGGCGCATGGCCTGGGCGAGGCGGGGGCCTCGGTGACGATCACCGGGCGGCGTCCACGGTGGTTGGAGCCGGCGGAGGCCGAGTTGCGCGCGGTGGGGATTCAATGCGGGGCGGCGGAATGCGATGTCACCGACGCGGAGGCGGTGGGGGCGCTCGTCGACCGGATGATACGCGAGCAAGGTAGGATCGATATCCTGATCAACAATGCCGGAATATCCTGGGGAGCATCCGCCGAGGACATGGCCCTGGACCGCTTCCGCGCCGTGCTCGACACCAATGTCAGCGGCGCTTTCCTGGTAGCCCAGGCCGTCGGCCGCCAGATGATCCGGCAGGGTAGCGGCGTGCTGCTCAATACCGCCTCGGTCGCCGGGCTGGCGGGTATATCCCCTACTATCATGCGCGCCGCCGGCTATCACGCCTCCAAAGGCGCGTTGATCGCCCTTACCCGCCAGCTTGCCGTCGAATGGGCGCCCTGCGGGATTCGGGTCAACGCGATTGCCCCTGGGTTCTTCCCCAGCCGGATGAGTGAGGGCGTGATCGCCCAGCATGAGGAGGAAATGCGGGCAGCCATCCCCATGGGGCGCCTCGGCGGCCCGGATGAGATCAAGGGCGCCGCCCTGTTCCTGGTCTCCGACGCGGCCCGCTATGTAACCGGTCAGGTATTGATTGTGGATGGTGGCGCGCTGGCGTGGTAAACGCGCCGGTTGGTGCTGGCAGGGCCGGCGCCAACCGCTGTACTCTAACCTCACGGGCTCATTGGTATGGCAGCGTCGCCGCCACCTTGCGTCCCCCGATCGGAGTGTGCACACCATGCAAGCAGCGCTGACTCCCCTGAAGACGGTTGAAGAGCAGGTGGTCCTGGACCGCCGCCATCTTCATGCCCACCCTGAGTTGGGATTCGCGGAACATCAAACCGCGGCTTTCGTGACCGAGCGGCTCCGAGCCCTGGGCCTGGATCCACAAACCGGGGTCGCGGGTACCGGCGTGGCGGCCTTGATCCAGGGTGCCCGTCCCGGCAAGACGGTGCTGCTTCGGGCCGACATGGATGCCCTGCCGATCGACGAATTGAACGAGGTGCCCTATCGTTCCCAAACCCCCGGCGTGATGCATGCCTGCGGTCACGACGGTCACACCGCTATTCTCCTCAACGCGGCCCGCGTTCTGGTGGAGCGCCGAGAACACTTCACAGGCACGATCAAGTTAATCTTCCAGCCCTGCGAGGAGGTGTTTCCGGGCGGCGCCCTGAAGATGATTGAGGAGGGCGTTCTGGAGTCGCCAAAGGTGGATGCCGTCTTCGGCCTGCATCTCATGCAAGACCTCCCGCTCGGGATCATTTGCGCCCGGCCCGGTCCCACCATGGCGGCCGCCGACGCCTTCGAGATCCGGATCACCGGGAAGGGCGGCCACGGGGCGACGCCCGAACTCTGTATCGACGCGGCCCTGATCGCGGCCCAGGTGACGGTGGCCCTGCATGCCCTGGTGGCGCGCGAGGTCAAGCCGATCGAACCGGCGGTGATCACGGTGGCGAGTATCCACGCCGGCTCGGCCTTTAACGTGATCCCCCAAACCGCGGTCCTCACCGGGACGGTACGCACCTTCAATGCCGATCTTCGCCGCTACCTGGCCCAGCGTATCGAGGAAGTGGCGGTGGGGGTTGCCCGGTCCATGAGAGCCGAATGCGCGTGCGACTATCGATGGGGCAACCCCTGCCTGGTCAACGATCCCGCGATGGCCGCCCTGGTAGCGGACGTGGCCCGCGACATGGTCGGGGAGCAGCGGTTCACCGTCGGGGAGCCGATAATGGGAGCCGAGGACTTCTCCTCCTTCCTGGAACTGCGCCCTGGCTGCTTCTTTTTCGTGGGGACGAGGAACGAGGAGCGCGGCCTAATCTGGGGCCACCACCATCCGCGATTCGACGTGGACGAGACGGCGTTGCCCCTGGCGATCGAGATGATTGTCGCCGTGGCCGAGCGGTATCTGGCGAGCTGAGAGGGCGGCGCGCTTTCGTGGAGGGAGGGGCGCAAAAAAGTGCGTTCCTCCCCGCGGAACCTTGCCGAGCTCCCAGGGATTACGCGGCCAGCCGGTACTCAGTGCCGCTCGCCTCCATATCCTGCCGCGCAGCCTCGGGCCGCGCGGGGATCCTGATCCCTACCGCGCTGACCGATTCGCGGCCCTCGCCGGCCCGCAGGTCATGGGCGACCAACTCCAGCACG